>NZ_QICI01000017.1 GCF_004119445.1 Chryseobacterium sp. CH21
CATATGTCAGCAATGGCAAGTATAAGATCAGATAAGGAATTAAAAACTTATTTCCTAAGAAAAGTAAGTGAAGGAAAAAATAAAATGAGTGTCCTGAATGCGGTAAGAAATAAATTAGTACACAGAATAATGGCTGTCATCAATAGAAAACAGCCATTTTTACAAAAAGAAGAATTTGTGTCAATAAAAAATTCAAATTTCTCTTGTGTATTAACATAGAAATCTTTGCGTTTTCCAACAGATTTTTTCTGATCTTTTATTTTATTAGAAAAACGCAAAGACGCAAAAGAAATTTACAAACTTTATGCTTTAAGGCGCTAAGATTTTATCTCCGATAAAATTTTGGACTGCCTATTTAAACTCAATTTTTAATAATAAGTACCTTAAAAATCGGCAACATTTCCAAATCTTAAAATTGATATGGAATAAAGCTTTTTATTTTAAACCATTAAGAGTTTTTAAGTGGTGAAGAATTATTAAGGAATTCGCAAGCGAATTTTAGACTATACAGCTAAAAAATCGCAGATTTTCTTCACTCATCTTAAAACCTTTATATTCCTTAATGGTTCAGTTTATCAATCATCAAATTCAAAGAGCGGAATTACAATCCAGCCATTAAGATCACTTAAGCAATTAAGATTTATTAAAGATTAAGGTTCACAAACGAAAAGACAGCAGGCTAAAATAATTTTTAGAACTTCTACTGATATTGCCTAAGTTTTGATGACCTTAATGGCTTAGATTCTAACCCAATAATTTATTTTTCAGTTTATTGAACTGATATTCTATTTTATCCAGACAAAGATTTCCGATACTTCCCTGGTGGGTATGTTCAAGATTTCCAGTCTCAAATTCAAACTCATTGTTTTCAATCTCCTGCCCTACTTTTACATAAGCATCACGAAATGAACTTCCGTTTTTCACTTCTTCATTAATCTTTTCTACGCTAAACAAATATTTGTATTTTTCATCTTCCAGAATTCCGTCTTTTACCTTAATATTTGGTAAAGTATAGCTTAAGATTTCCAAACATTCCTTTAAAGAATCTATCGCAGGGAAAAGGATCTCTTTCGTAAGCTGTACATCTCTGTGATATCCTGAAGGCAGATTACTTGTTAAAAGAATCAATTCGTTGGGAAGCGACTGAATTCTGTTGCATCGTGCACGAACCAGCTCAAAGATATCCGGATTCTTTTTATGAGGCATAATACTGCTTCCTGTAGTAAATTCCTTTGGAAAGCTGATGAAGTCAAAATTCTGACTCAGATACAGGCATACATCGTAAGCAAACTTCCCAAGAGTTCCGGCTAAAGTTGCCATTGCCATTGATAGCATTTTTTCCGACTTTCCACGGGTCATCTGAGCATATACCGAGTTATAATTCATCGACTGGAAGCCTAGATTATAAGTGGTACTTTCACGATTGATAGGGAAAGATGAACCATAACCAGCTGCTGATCCTAATGGATTTTTATTGATGATATTCTTTACCGAAAACAGCATTTCCACATCATCCAAAAGCGCTTCTGCATAAGCTCCAAACCACAATCCGAATGATGAGGGCATTGCAATCTGCAAATGGGTATATCCCGGAAGCAGAACATTTTTATGCTGATCTGCCAGCTGAATTAAAATCTGGAAAAATTCGTCTGTAAGCGCTGTGATCTCACGGATTTCATCCAGTAAGTACAATTTTATATCCAGTAAAACCTGATCATTTCTTGATCTTGCCGTATGGATTTTCTTTCCTGTATCGCCTAATTCTTCAATGAGAATGGCTTCTACCTGAGAATGGATATCCTCAGCATCTTTATCAATTTCAAAACTGCCTTCTTCAATTTTATTTAAAATAGTATTCAAAACAGATAACATCTGTTCTGATTCTTCGTGGGTAATAATTCCGGTTTCTGCCAGCATTTTGCAATGTGCCATAGAACCTTTCACGTCATATTTCGCTAAACGTTCGTCAAAATCAAGGTCTTTACCGACTGTAAAGTTATTGACTAATATATTGGTGGCAAGGTCATCCTTCTGCCATATTTTTTTCATATTCTCTGATTTAAAATACTGATGGGTTTTGACATGCCCGGCAAGGCAATCCTTATTACTATTAACTATAAAAAAACATTTCCTTATGTAAAGCTTTCATTTCTAATTTTCTTTTTTGCATAAATCTTATTAAAAACTAAACTTCAATGCCTGCCGGGCGGAGTCAAAACATATATTTTAGAGGTTAGAAGTTAGTTATAGCCTTTATGTATGTGACCTTTTTCTTACTAATTTCTAGTCTCTAGCTTCTAGTTTCTCTCTTTTATAAAACTTTTTCTAAAATTCTGATGTAGATTTCTATTCCTTCTTCTATTTCCTGAATATAGATAAATTCATCTGCTGTGTGAGAGCGCCTGCTATCTCCAGGTCCCATTTTTACTGATGTACATGGAATAATGGCCTGATCCGAAGAAGTAGGTGAACCGTAAGTTGTCCTTCCTATTTCAATTCCTGCTTTTACAAACGGGTGGTCCAGTTCTATTTTTGATGAATTCAGCCTGAACGATCTTGCCGTTAGTGTAGATTCCATCTGAGACTGAATGATGTCAAACGCTTCCTGATTGGAATATTCGTCTGTTACTCTTACATCCAGAGTGAAACTGCATGATTCCGGAACAACATTATGCTGTACACCTGCATGAATTCCTGATAAAGTAACTTTAACTTCTCCCAGATATTCTGAAACCTTTGGAAATTTAAAGGCAAGAATATTCAGCAGATCCTGCATACATTTTATAATCGAGTTATCATCATTAGGATGAGCGGCATGAGAAGGAGTACCTTTCATTTCTCCATCAATCACAAGAAGTCCTTTTTCTGCAATCGCCAGATTCATCTGCGTGGGTTCTCCTACAATGGCGAGTTCTACATTGGGTAGCTGCGGAAACAGAGCTTCAACCCCATCAAATCCTGAGATCTCCTCCTCTGCCGTCAAAGCAATAACTAAATTATATTTTAAATCTTCTTTATTATAAAAATGCAAAAAAACCTGTGCCATAGAAACCAAAGAAGCTCCGGCATCATTACTTCCCAATCCAAATAATTTCCCATCTTTTTCAATAGGAATGAACGGATCCAGCGTGTAAGCTTTATTAGGCTTTACGGTATCATGATGCGTATTCAGTAAAATGGAAGGTTTAAAAACATCAAAATGTTTATTCACCGCCCAGATATTATTTTTAAAACGTTTGGTAGGAATCTGGTGCTTTTTGAAAAAATTCTCAATTTCTACCGACGTATTGAACTCATCTTTACTGAATGAAGGAATCTCAATCAAATTTTTAAGCAATCCGACCGCATTATTCAATAGCTCTTCTTTATTATAAACAGATTTCAGTTCCTGCATGATGATTTTCTATATGGTTTTTCAATTCTGTTTCTTTGATCAGAAACACTTTGTCTACATTATTTTTTATCGCTCCAAGAGCATTTTCAAGTTTGGGCAAAATCCCTTTGTGAAGCTTTCCTTCTTCTTTTAATGTCGTGAAATCTTCCTCATTTACACTTTTGATTACTGATTCAGGATCATTGACATCTTCTAAGACTCCTTCTTTATCAAAACAATACAACAATTCAACTTCATATTTCTCTGAAAGAGCCTGTGCCATTACAGATGCAATGGTATCTGCATTAGTATTGAAAAGATTTCCTTTTCTATCGTGAGTGATCGCTGAAAATACCGGAACAAGATTGAGTTTCATGAGTTTTGAAACCAGCTTCCTGTTAACGCTTTTCTTGCTGATATCTCCTACAAATCCAAAGTCGATTTCAGGGTGTTCTCTTTTTTTAGCCTTGATTAAATTTCCATCTGCTCCGGAAAACCCTATCGCATTGCATTTTTTCTGCTGCAGCTTTTCAACGATATTTTTATTGATTCCTCCCGCATACACCATCGTTACAATATCCAATGTCTCCTTATCCGTAATCCTCCTTCCGTTGATCATTTTCTGCTCGATGCCCAGTTTATCAGCCAGCGTTGTTGCCAGTTTTCCACCACCATGAACAAGAATTTTCTTTTCATTAATTTCAGAAAACTGTTCTAAGAATTGGGTTAATAATTCTTCATCATCAATTAAAACTCCGCCAATTTTTATGATGTATAACTTTTCTTTCATTTGTCAACTTTTTGGGATCCTTTTCATCCTTGTCAAGGTTCAAAACCTTGACAAGGATGATTTTTAAGCTTTTAATTCATCTAAAATTTCACTGAATACAGCTTGTGCTGAGAAAATTCGGTTTTTTGCCTGCTGATAGATGATAGAATGATCTCCATCCATCACTTCATCGCTCAATTCCACATTACGGCGAACCGGAAGACAGTGCATCACTTTTGCTTCATTGGTATTGGCTAATTTTTCGTTGGTAAGCATCCAGTCGCCTTTTACTTCAGGCATTTCGGCATAATCATCAAAAGAAGACCAGTTTTTTACATAAACAAAATCTGCATCTTTCAACGCTTCATCCTGATCATGGATTACTTTCACCTCTTTTGTGAAGTTTTTATCTAAATCATACCCTTCGGGATTGGCAATTACCAATTCCACATCCATTTCCTGCATCCATTCTGCGAAAGAATTTCCAACAGCATGGGCAATAGGCTTGATATGTGGCGCCCAGGTCAGTACCACTTTAGGTTTATGATCTTTTTTCCAGTTTTCTGTGATCGTGATACAGTCAGCTAAACTTTGCAGCGGGTGGCGTGTAGCCGATTCTAATGAAATGACAGGAACTTTTGCGTGTTTTTCAAACTGGCTTAGAATGCTTTCATTCACATCGTCTTCTTTACTCTTCATTCCTGCAAAACAACGTACTGCAATAATGTCGCAATATTGGTTTAAAACCTCGATTGCATCTTTGATGTGTTCTACAGTATCGCCGTTCATTACCGCTCCGTCAGCAAATTCAAGATTCCAGGCTTCCTGTGCAGCATTTAATGTCAATACATTCAATCCTAAATTTTGAGCTGCAATCTGACTGCTCAGACGGGTTCTCAAACTTGAGTTTAAAAATACAAGTCCGATTGTTTTTCCCTTTCCTTTTTGTGTTTCGGTAAGGGGATCTGCTTTTATCTGTAAAGCTTTTTTTATGATTTCCTGTAAGTTTTCTACATCACTTACAGAGGTAAATTTTTTCATTTTGAATTAATTTTAAAGATTGTGTTTACACATTAATTTGGATTCTTAACGCAAGGGCGCAAAGCTTTTCACTCATACTTTTTTCGTTCGCAAGGGCGTTTCACTCAGCAATTAAAAGTTGTTTTTGTCATTCTGACGAAGGAAGAATCTTACATTGTTATATTTTAAGAGATTCTTCATTTCACTTCGTTACATTCAGAATGACAAACACAGCGTTAAGCTTTTAAACCTTTTTGCCATTTTGTCTTTTACATCTTAAATACTTCCCAGCACTGCTTTCAAAGCATTGATGAAAAGATCCGTTTCCTCTTTTTTGATATTCAGTGCCGGAAGAATCCTTAACACCGTTTTATCATTCGAGTTTCCTGTGAAAATATGATGACCAAAAAGGAGTTCCTTCCTTACTTCTGAACAGTCCCTGTCTAGTTCTATTCCGATCATCAATCCTTTCCTTCGGATGGATTTAATATGTGGTAAATCTTTAATTTCATTTTCAATATACTCACCCATCTGTTGAGCATTTTCAAGAAGATTTTCATCTTTCATGACATCCAGAACAGCAATTGAAGCTGCACAAGCCAGATGATTTCCTCCAAATGTGGTTCCCAGCAAACCGTTGCTTGCCTGGAATTTAGGATGGATCAAAACTCCCCCCACAGGAAATCCGTTCCCCATTCCTTTAGCTGTCGTAATAATATCTGCTTCTACACCAAATTCCTGATGCGCAAAGAAATATCCGCTTCTTCCGTATCCGGACTGCACTTCATCCAAAATAAGAACGGCATCATATTTTTCACACAATTCTTTGATTTTAGATAAAAATTCCGGCGTTGGAATCATAATTCCTCCTACTCCCTGAATTCCTTCGATGATTACGGATGAAATTTCATTTCCAAATTTCTCAAAGGTTTCTTCAAGCTGTTGTACATCATTCCATTCTGATTTGATAAATCTTTCAGAAAAGTTAACCGGAGCAACAATTTTTGGATTATCTGTCACAGAAACCGCTGCAGAGGTTCTGCCATGGAATGAACCTGAAAAATAAAGCACTTTGCTTTTTCCGTTATGAAAAGAAGCCAGCTTCAATGCATTTTCATTCGCTTCCGCTCCGGAATTGCATAAGAAAAGGTTATAATCTTCATATCCTGAAAGCTTTCCTAATTTCTCCGCCAGCTCAGTCTGCAATTCATTCTGAACAGAGTTGGAATAGAAAGATATTTTTTCCAACTGATCTTTCAGTTTGTTCTGATAATGCGGATGGTTGTGCCCGATAGAAATCACAGCATGACCTCCGTAAAAATCAAGATACTGCTCTCCTTTATCATCCCAAAGAAATGATCCCTGAGCTTTTACCGGATTTATGTTGAATAATGGATATACGTTGAATAAATTCATCTTTGTTGCTAGTTGTTAGTTTGATGGTTGATGATTGAAAGCTTGCAGGTCTAAAAGTTATTCTTCACACTACTGCAACCTATGATCTACAACCTTCTACCTTATTAATAAATTAGAATGCTATCGGTTTCAGGTTTAATCCTGCATTTTCTTCCCAGTTCATGGCCAGATTCATATTCTGAACTGCCTGTCCTGAAGCACCTTTTAACAAATTGTCAATCGCTGAGTGAATAACGACAACATTTCCACTCTTTTCGATTTGAATCACACAGCGATTGGTATTGACAACCTGCTTTAAATCAACTGCCCTGCTACTCACCGTAACAAAAGGCTCCTCTGCATAAAAATCCTGAAATAATTGCTCTATTTCCTCCAACGTTAAATCCGTCTTCATCATGGAACTTGTAAAAATCCCTCTTGCAAAATCTCCTCTCCATGGAACAAAATTCAGGGTTACTTCTTTATTATTGAATGAAATCAGCTGCTGCAAAATCTCATCGACATGCTGATGAGTTAATGTTTTATACGCTGATACATTATCATTTCTCCAGGTAAAATGAGTGGTTGCCTGCAAAGACTGCCCAGCTCCCGTAGAACCAGTGATCCCTGTAGTAAAAACTTCATTTAACACTCCTTTTCCCGCCAATGGCAATAATGCCAATTGAATGGCTGTAGCAAAACATCCCGGGTTGGCAATACTTTTTGCACCCGTTAGTTGTTTTTTATTGATTTCCGGTAATCCGTAGATAAAATCTCTGTTTCCGAAGTTTCCATCTAAACGGAAATCATTTCCAAGATCTATAACCAGCGTTTCATCTTTAACAGGATTCTGAGTTAACCAGTTTTGACTTTCTTTATGCGGAAGACACAGAAAAAGAATATCTACGTCTTCAGATTTATCCGTCAAAACCATTTCACAAACTGTCGTTAAATCCGGGTACAGATCCGAAATTCTTGTTCCCGAATTCGAACGACTATATAAAAAACTCAATGTCACATGGGGATGAAAAGCCAGTAAGCGTATCAGCTCACTTCCTGTATAACCGTTGGCTCCAATTATTCCTACTGTTTTCTTCATTTTAATTCGGACAGAATTTTGTTCTGCCTTGCATTACATTGCTCCTTCGGAACTAGTTGATATTTTGGTTAATCTGGTGGTATATATTTAAAGAATTGCTTACAATCTTTGTATAGCCTTTCACATCATCTCCTGTCCAAGCTCTGTTCGCTTCTCCATAGCTTCCGAATTTATCAGACATCAGATCATGAGCAGATTCAATTCCATTCAAAATAAATCTGTATGGGTGAAGCGTTACAAATACTTTTCCGCTCACTGTTTTCTGAGAATCTCCTAAGAAAGATTCAATATTTCTCATTACAGGATCTAAGAAAAGCGCTTCGTGAAGCCAGTTTCCATACCAGTCGGATAACTGTGACTTCATTATTTGCTGATATTTTGAAAGGGTATGCTTTTCTAATAAATGATGGGCTTTGATGATCACCGATGCGGCAGCCGCTTCAAATCCTACTCGTCCTTTAATCCCAACAATGGTATCTCCTACGTGAATATCACGACCGATTCCGTATGCTGAAGCCAGTTCTTCTATTTTTTGAATAGCATACACCGAATGTTCAAAGCTTTCTCCGTTGACTCCTACCACTTCTCCGTTTTTAAACTCAATCTCGAGTTCTGAAGGCTGAGTTTCTTTAATTTGAGACGGAAAAGCTTCTTCCGGAAGATAATTTCTTGATGTCAATGTTTCTTTCCCTCCTACAGAAGTCCCCCAAAGTCCTTTATTGACGGAATATTGTGCTTTTTGGAATTCCATTTCATAACCGTGTTCTTTCAAAAACTCAATTTCTTCTTCACGGGACAGAGCCATATCGCGGATTGGCGTAATGATTTCAATATTCGGGCACATCACCTGGAAAATTAAATCGAAACGAACCTGATCATTTCCAGCTCCTGTGCTTCCGTGTGCAATTGCATCAGCTTTTACTTCAATCGCATATTTTGCAATTTCCTGCGCCTGAATAGTACGTTCAGCACTTACAGAAAGAGGATAGGTATTATTTTTCAGTACATTTCCAAAAATCAAATATTTCACACATGAATTATAATAATCTTCCTGAGCGTCTACGCACCTGTATTCTTTTACCCCAAGGTTTAAAGCTTTTTTCTCCAACTCTTTTTCTTCTTCTTTTGAAAAACCTCCGGTATTTACAGTAACTGCATACACCTCATACCCTAGTGTTTCACTAAGATATTTAGCACAGTAGGAAGTATCTAAACCTCCGCTAAACGCTAAGATGACTTTCTTTTTCATCTGGACTCTTTTTATTTTTATTAATTGTCAAATGGAACTCGCCAATAGAATTCTGAGAAGAATACCCGAAATCTTTTTGGCTCATTTCATTATATTTATTTTCAGGCAGATCGTTTACTACCTCATCTTTTTTTTTATTATTTTCAGGAACAAATAACATTGCTGTACAAAGGCAATTCTTACGTTCCTTCATCATTAAAATCTCATAGTTCACACAGTTTTTGCAGCCGTTCCAGAATTCCTCATCCTGAGTCAGCTCAGAATAAATAACCGGTTTATATCCTAAATCACTATTGATCTTCATTACTGCCAAACCTGTTGTCAAACCGAATACTTTCGCATCCGGATATTTGTCTCTAGATAATTGGAAAACTTTCTGCTTAATCTGAGTCGCTACTCCCCCGTTCCTGAACTTCGGCGACACAATCAGCCCCGAGTTGGCCACAAACTTCCCATGTGACCAGGTCTCTATATAACAGAAACCTACCCACTCACCATTTTCAGTGGCTACCACAGCATTGCCTTCTGAAATCTTCTTAGTCAAATATTCTATAGAACGTTTTGCGATACCCGTTCCTCTACGCTGTGCAGAATCGTACATTTCCTGCTGTATTTCACTCACATACATTAGATGCTCGCATGAGGAAATTTCTATTTCCATTTATTTATCTAAATTTTTTGGCAAATTTAAAATATAATTTCTTTTAAATCCAAATAAAAAAGATATTTTTTTGTTTTAAAAATTTATACAGGTAAAATTATCTTTACAGAAAATTATACATTTGCTAATTTATTATATATTTGCTAAAATAATATAGTTATGGAAAATACCTGTCCCAAATGCAAGAGTATCAAAGTAGTGAAAAGTGGTATTATTAATGAAAAACAACGCTTCCACTGCAAAGACTGCAACTATTATTTTACCGTTAAAAAACTGGGAAAACAAATTGATGACTACTATGTTACCAAAGCACTTCAGCTTTATTTAGAAGGCTTAAGTTACCGTGAAATTGAAAGAATTATCGGAGTTTCGCACGTAACAATAAGTTCATGGATTAAAAAATACAATATTACAAGGCCTCCGCATTCTGAATTCCATCCTGTTTATAAAATCCTAAAACAGAGTGAGCTCATTGAATACATTGCACAAGAAGAAAACATTAAAAATTCAGGGATTATCATTACCCAATTTGCAGATAAATACATGCTGATTAAATGGGAAAGGTTTAAAAAATAAGAAGAAAATGGTTGTGTTAGACTAAAAGATAATAGACTGATAGATAATAGATTTAATATATTATTCATATTAAAACTATATAATTACCACTAATATATATTAAATTTTCATAAACAAATTATTAATTACAATTTGGCATTCACAAAAAACAACGCCAAAAATTGATAATTTATGAAGAAATTACTTACATTCATTGGATTAGCCTTAATCAGCAGTTCTGCCTATTCACAAGGCTCTCCTGATTATGGCAATGGCTTAAAAATTAACCTCAACCCAAACGGTGATAAATTCGTCAGATTTATTTTATGGGACCAGTTCTGGTTAAGAAACACTTCCATGAACCCCGGAACTATGGTAGGAGGCGAACCTACTGACAACTCATGGAGCCTGGGAAACAGGAGATTACGTGCTTTAACCTATGCACAAATCTCTAAAAGATATATGATCCTCCTCCATTTTGGAATCAATAATCAGACTTTTATTAATGGTGGCGCTTCAGGTACCTCAGGAACAGGAGGTTATGGAAACGGAAAGAAAACCCAGTTATTTTTTCATGATGCCTGGAACGAATACGCAGTTATTTTACCTGGAGAAGCAGGGAAATTCAGTTTAACTTTAGGGGCAGGTCTTCATTACTACATGGGGCTTTCCCGTATGACTATGGCTTCTACGCTAAATTTCCTCACATTAGACTCTCCGGTTTTCTCGTGGCCATTGATTGACAACTCTGACCAGTTTGCAAGACAACTGGGAATGTTTGCTAAAGGAAAATATGGAAAATTGGAGTATCGTTTCAGTTTAAATAAACCTTTCGCTACAGATCTTACTCCTGTGAATGTAACAGATCCTTCGAAGGCTATAGCTGTAGACAACAACGGAAACCCAAGTTTCTCAAAAGCAGGATATGTTGAATATCAATTTCTTGATGAAGAATCCAATACCCTTCCTTTTAAAGTGGGATCTTATCTTGGAACTAAAAAAGTTTTCAATGTAGGTGCCGGTTTTTATCATCAGGCTGACGGAACAAGAACTTCCGTGAACTCAAACATTGAAAAACATGACATTACCCTTTTTGCAGTCGATGCTTTTGCTGATATACCTTTAGGAGAAGCAAAAAATAAAATGGCCGTTTCTGCGTATGCCGGATATTATAATTACAATTTCGGTCCGAACTATGTAAGAAACCTGGGAACGATGAATATCGGAGCTTCTGACCCAAATTTCATCGGCAATAAAGCCATCGCAGGACCAGGAAATCTACAACCGACTATCGGAACAGGTAATATTATCTACGCACAGGCAGGTTTACTATTACCTAGCCAGGCAGAAAAACCAAAAATCAGAATACAGCCTTTTGCCGCTTATACCCATAAAAGCTTTGAAGCTTTCGATAAATCTTCATCACAGTTTGATGTAGGAGCCAACTGGTTCATAGACGGGCATCATGCGAAAATTACAACACAATACTCAACGAGACCCGTTTATACAAATCCTACGGAAAGTCCTTCTTCCAAAGGGGAATTTATTGTACAGTTTCAAATTTACCTGTAAAATCTGAACCATTAAGAAGAGTAAAGAATTTAAGATGGGAATCTCACTAATAGCCAGATTCATATGAGATTCTTCACTACATTTCATTCAGAATGACAGTTTTGAAATAATCTCAAAGCATTGAACTTAATCATAACTTCAGTTATATCTTAATTATTCTTAACCCCTTAAAAGCCCTTAATGGTTTAAAAAAAATTCAATTAAAATCCTATTCCAAATAACATCAAAAACTAATCGATATGAGCGAAAATCATCACGAAACCTACGAAAATATGACCGACAGGCAGAAAAACCGCACCATCTGGAGCGTGATCACTGCTTCATCCCTCGGAACGTTGATAGAATGGTATGACTTCTATATTTTTGGAAGTTTGGCCGTTGTTCTAGCTACCAAATTTTTCCCTGCCGATAATCCCACAGCAGCCTTTTTATCTACTCTGGCAACGTTTGCTGCCGGATTTGTGGTAAGACCTTTCGGAGCATTATTTTTCGGGAGACTGGGAGATATTATCGGGAGAAAATATACTTTCCTTGTTACTTTGCTGATCATGGGATTTTCTACTTTCCTGATCGGATGTATTCCAAGTTATGAAACCATTGGTTTTATGGCTCCGGTTTTAGTTCTAATCTTAAGATTACTTCAGGGACTTGCTTTAGGAGGTGAATACGGGGGCGCTGCCACTTATGTCGCAGAATATGCACAACCTCATCGCCGTGGATACTGGACTTCATGGATCCAGACTACCGCCACAGCCGGACTTTTCATTTCATTAATTGTTATTCTCATCACGAAGACTACGCTATCCGCAGAAGAATTTGACACCTGGGGATGGAGAGTTCCGTTTTGGATTTCTATTCTAATGGTGGCTGTATCTTACATCATCAGAAAAAATATGAAGGAGTCGCCTCTTTTTGCAAAAGCTAAAAGCGAGGGTAAAACATCCAAAAATCCTTTAAAAGAAAGCTTTGGAAACAAATACAATTTCAAGTTTGTCTTACTGGCTTTATTCGGAGCAGCAATGGGACAAGGGGTCATCTGGTATACAGGACAGTTTTATGCCATGAGCTTTCTTCAAAAGGTAATGAATGTAGAATCTGCACAAGTGGATTCATTGATGGCAACGGCATTATTTTTAGGAACACCTTTCTTCGTATTCTTCGGGTGGCTGTCTGATAAAATCGGGAGAAAAGCGGTGATGATGACCGGAATGCTGGTTGCTATTTTAGCTTACAGACCTATTTATGACAGCATGTTCAAGAGTGTAAACCTCGAAAATAAAACAGTTGCAGCCAATGGGATTACGGAAAAAAGAACAGCAAAAATCCACAATGATATTGCGACAGACAGTTTAGTTACTTTTCACAAAGAAACTCTTTATACCGATGGAACCTTAATCAAAAAAGACAGTATTGTTCACTGGTCACCTGCAGGAGTTGTTATGAAAGACGGAAAAGCTGAGGAAGCCAAAGTTTCCCAAAGTTTAAAACTAAGTGACAACACCAAGTGGTATCTCGTGTTCCTTGTATTTATCCAGGTAATATTTGTAACGATGGTATACGGGCCTATCGCTGCTTTCCTTGTGGAAATGTTCCCTGTAAGAATCCGATACACCTCAATGTCATTGCCCTATCACATCGGAAACGGGGTGTTTGGAGGACTTCTTCCGGCAGTGGCAACTTATCTGGTAACCACAGGAAAAGAAGCAGGACATGCGACATGGTATCTGGAAGGACTTTGGTACCCGATTGGAGTTGCTACAGTCTGTTTGATCATCGGATTATTTTATCTTAAAAATAAGAACAATAATCTTCATGATTAGGCACTGAATCACTCAAATTTTTATTAATTTTAAAACAACTAAAATGAACGGACTAAAAAAAATATTAGGCATTCTCTGGATCGCTATTGCGGTGATTGTAGGATATTTCGGAATTACGGTATTGGGAATTCCAAAAATAGCTTCCGGAAAACAGGAAGATCTGGTTTTTGGTATCATTATTCTTTTTGTACTGATGCCGATTATCTCAGGTGGAATGGCCATTTTTGGTTATTATGCCTTAAAAGGAGAATATTCCGACGATAAAATTTAAAAAGTAATAAAACAGATAATTGATGAATGCTGTCATTCATCAATTATCTGTTATCAAAATTATTTATGAAGAAAAGACACGAACAAAAACTCATCATACTGAGCGTAGGGCTTATGATTGCTTTCAGCATTCCTATTTCATTGCTTTTCAACAGTGAGAGGGAGGTTTTAGGCTATCCTATGATCCTGATCTATCTGTTCGCGGTCTGGATGATTTCCATTATCATTTCTTTTGTAATTGTAAAAAGGTACGATGAGTAGTTTCGCATTATTTTTTGTAGTTCTGTTTTACCTGGCTCTTCTTTTCTTAGTTGCTTATCTGGCAGAGAAGAAAAGGAGTAAAATCTGGATCAACAATCCTTACATTTATGCTTTGTCTCTTGCGGTATATTGTACTGCGTGGACGTATTATGGAAGTATTGGTGTGGCAGCTACCAGCGGATTAAACTACCTGCCGATTTATATTGGGCCTATTATAATTATTCCGGCATGGATTTACATCAATACCCGGATTGTAAGAATATCAAGAGTGAATAAAATAAGCAGTCTTGCCGATTTTATTTCCTTGAGATATGGTAACAGCAGAAGCCTGAGTGCTATCATCACGATAGTATGCCTTCTGGCGATTGTTCCTTATATCGGCCTGCAGATCAAAGCTATTTCTGAAACCTTTCATTTGGTAACAGAAACTCCGATGTCTAAAGATATTCTGACGGATAATGCTACTTTTGTAGTTGTTTTAATTGCTTTATTTTCTTCCTATTACGGAACAAGATACGTAGATGCTTCGGAAAAACGATTAGGAATTATCTCTGCTATTGCACTGGAAAGTTTTTTAAAACTTTTCTTTATTATTATTCTTGGGCTTTTCGTGATTTATTATGCTTTTGATGGATTCTCAGATATTTATGAGAAAGCCAGCAAATTTGAAGATTTTAAAGAAAAAAATACATTCAACGGGATTGAAGGTGCTATGAACTGGATGGTTCTGTGTATGATTTCTGCCACAGCGATCTGCATTCTTCCGAGACAATTTCACACTGCGATTGTTGAGAACAGACAGGAAAAGCACATTAGAACAGCCATTTGGTTTTTCCCGCTTTACCTTTTAATCTTTACCATATTTATTTTCCCGATTGCATGGGGAGGGAGGCTGATTTTTGACGGACAGAAAGTAAACCCTGAGTTCTACTCTATTCTTATTCCACAGCATTTTGATAATACTTTGATCACCGTGCTTGTTTTTCTTGGCGGATTGAGCTCATGTATTTCTATGATTATTATTTCTGCAATCACTTTATCTGTCATGCTTTCCAACAATCTCATCATTCCATATGGATTGCTTGGAAAATTAAAATCTGAAAGTGAAGAAAAAAATACAAGAAGTATTACCAACATTCGAAAGTTCAGCATTTTTGCTCTGATCATCATGGCTTTTGCCTTCTACAAATATTTCATTCTGAAAACCTCGCTGGATTCTGTAGGATTAATTTCATTTGTTGTGATTGGCCAATTGGCTCCTGCATTTTTCGGAGCTTTATTCTGGAGAAGAGGAAGTTATAAAGGTGCTGTTACAGGACTTTTAGCCGGATTAGTGATCTGTTATTTCGGATTGATTATCCCGCAATATTATTTTTCGTACAATCAGGAATTTAAAGGAATTATCAGGGAAACGTATGATGCTTTCGGCTTTTTCACTATTCCTTACTTAGGAAGAATTCCGCAGATCTTTTTCTGGTCGATGCTGGTGAATACAAGCCTGTTTACGATTGTTTCTGTGAGCTCAAAAGGAAACTACCGCGAAAGAAACTTTGCCGAGCTGTACGTAGATATCGACAAATACATTCAAAACCATGAAAATGCTTTCGTCTGGCGTGGAACGGCTTATATTTCAGACATACAGAATATTTTGGAACGTTTTTTAGGCAAAAATAAAACAGAGCAGGCCTTAAGAATTTTTAATTTAAAATATAATATTGATTCAAAAACTGAAACTGCGGATTCAAGATTTATCAAATTTTCAGAAAACCTTCTGGCAGGAAGAATTGGTACCGCTTCCGCAAAAATTTTGATTGAAGGCGTAACTAAGGAAGATAAAATATCTTTAAAAGAGGTTTTGAACATTCTTGAAGAATCACAGGAAAACATCAGTTTAAATAAAAAACTTACCGAGCAGTCTGAAGAGCTGCAGAAGCTTTCCGATGATCTGAGAACAGCTAACGAAAGTCTGATCGTTAAAGACCGTCAAAAAGACGACTTCCTAGACTCTGTTGCCCACGAGCTGAGAACTCCGATCACTGCCATCCGCTCTGCCGGAGAAATTTTAGCCGATGATGATGACATTCCCTTTGACATCAAACAGGAGTTTTTAAACAACATTGTTACAGAATCTGATAGATTGAGTGAAATCATCAACGATATTCTTTATCTGGACAAATTACAGCACGGAGAAATTTCTTTACACATTCAGGAAAATAATATTATTGAAACGTATAAAAAAGCCTTAAATCCTCTCCTTCACCTGATACAGCAGAAAAATATTCATTTGAGTGAAGTTAATCTCCTGAATCATTTTATATTTGAATATGATGAAGCAAGAATGATTCAGCTGTTTCAGAATATCTGGGGAAATGCTTTAAAATTCACAGAAGAACAGGGAACCATTCAGACTAAATTATTTGAAAAAGATCAGGATTTGGTGATTAGCATTTTCAATACCGGGAAACATATTCCGGAAGAAGATCTGGAAATGATTTTTGACAAGTTTTATCAGTCGAAAAACCAAAACATATTAAAACCTACAGGAAGCGGACTGGGACTGGCCATTTCCAAAAAATTGTACAGGCACACGGAGGAAGTATAAAAGCCGAAAATAGCGGACTGGGCGTAACTTTCACCATAAGCATTCCCGAAAAAACTAAAAACGAGATTATAAATGAAGTTGAACACCATTAAAAACATCTTATGAGAAAGATAATCATTGCGGATGACGAACACAAAATATTAATGTCATTAGAATACAGTTTTAAGAAAAACGGATACGATGTCTATATTGCCCGTGACGGAACGGAAGTTCTTGACTTTCTGAAAACAATGGTTCCGGACGTGATCCTTCTTGATATTATGATGCCCAATCTTGATGGTTACAGCACGCTCGACCTCATTAAGCAGAACGAAAAACTGAAAGACACCAAAGTCATCTTCCTGAGTGCCAAAAACAATCCAAGAGATATTGAAAAAGGATTGGAAATGGGAGCAGATGCTTATGTTACGAAACCCTACTCGATTAAGAAACTGATGCAGCAGATTGAGGAAATGTTTTAACATGTAAGATTCAACCATTAAGATTCATAAAGGAATTAAGAGTATTAAGAGATTGCTTCGCCTTCGGCTCGCAATGACATGCAGACCCTAAACACAACTATTGACCTTGATATGAAAACAGATACATTATTTAAACAAAGCATAGAAAACAAAGAGAATTTCTGGAAAGAACAGGCCGCACAAATAAAATGGTTTGAATTTCCGAAACAAATCCTTTCTCAAGACGAAAATGATTACCCACAATGGTTTTCTGACGGAAAGCTTAATATGTGCTATTTGTGTATTGACAAACACATTGAAGACGGTTTCGGGGATCAGATAGCCATTGTTTATGATTCTCCTGTAACCCATCAGAAGAAAACCTATACTTTCCATCAGGCAAAAGAAGAAATCTCAAAACTGGCAGGAGGACTGGTTTCTCTGGGATTAAAAAAGGGAGACACAGCCGTTATCTATATGCCGATGATTCCGCAGACACTTTTTGCGATGCTTGCATGTGCGAGAATCGGGGTTATCCATAATGTGGTTTTCGGAGGCTTTGCTCCTCATGAGCTTGTTGTAAGAATTGATGATTGTAAACCTAAAGTTTTAATTACCGCCACAGCCGGTGTGGAAATTGCGAAGAGAATTCCTTATTTGCCACTGGTAGAAAAAGCGATTGAACTGGCGCAGGATAAAGTAGACCATATCATCGTATACAACAGAAAATTAGTAGATAATCAGGATGAAATGTTCGAAGGGCTTATTGATTATGAAGAACTGGTAGAAAAATCAGCTCCCGCAGACTGCATTCCTGTGGAATCTACTCATCCGCTTTATTTGCTTTACACTTCGGGAACTACCGGAAAACCCAAAGGCATTGTTCGGGATACCGGAGGTTATGCTACGGCATTGCAATTCTCAATGACTTATGTTTATGGTGTAGAGCCGGGAGAAACCTATTGGGCGGCTTCAGACTTTGGATGGGCTGTAGGACATAGTTTTTCTGTATATGGACCATTAATCAACAGAAATACAACGATAATTTTTGAAGGAAAACCTATCATGACTCCTGATGCCGGTACTTTCTGGAGAATTATTTCAGAATATAAAGTTTCGGTCATGTTTACGGCCCCTACTGCTATCAGAGCCATTAAAAAAGAAGATCCGAATGGTGAACTGGTAAAAAAATACGACCTCTCCCATTTCAAAAAACAGTTTCTGGCTGGCGAAAGATGTGATGTAGCCACTTTGGACTGGTTTGCAGAACACATCGGTATTCCGGCAATAGACCATTGGTGGCAGACAGAATCAGGCTGGCCAATGCTTGGATTGCTGACTCACAATGAAAGTTATCAGATCAAAAGAGCATCAGCAGGGAAACCTGTTCCAGGATATGACATTAAAATATTTGATGAAAACGGATTGGAATTCGATCCTCACCATGAAGGCTATCTGGTAATCAAACTTCCTCTCCCACCCGGCGCCATGCTTGGAATTTGGAAGGACTATACGCGCTTTGAAAACAGCTATTTATCTCAGTATAAAGGGTATTATTTTTCTGGAGACGGTGCTATTCAGGATGAGGACGGCTATATTTTCATTACAGGAAGAGTGGATGATGTGATCAATGTAGCAGGGCACAGGCTTTCCACTTCTGAAATGGAGGAAATTGTTTCATCACATCCCGATGTTGCAGAATGTGCGGTAGTAGGTATTGATGATGATTTAAAAGGACAGATTCCTTTTGCTACGGTTGTTTTAAAGAACGGTTCAGTTATTTCTGAAGAAGACATTGAAAAAGATATTATTCAGATGGTCCGCAACAAAATCGGAGCAGTAGCATTTCTGAAAAACGCAATGGTTGTCAAACGCTTACCTAAAACAAGATCAGGAAAAATTTTAAGAAAGCTGATCAGAACACTGCTTGACGGAAAAGATTTCCAGGTTCCATCGACTATTGATGATGAAAAAATCATTGATGAAATTCAGGAAAAAATCAAGGAATATAGAGGCTGAACAAGAAATTAAACTTAAATTTAAATACGTGTTTAATTCAATAAAAAAATTCAACCACTAAGAGAAATAAAGATGTTAAGAAAGATTAAGTTCATCCAAGATGAATAAAATAAATAGCTTACTCTATGATCTCAACAATATTAAATCATGGAGTTGTTTAAACTTATCAAAAATATTGGATATTTCTTAAACCATTAAGAAAGATTTAAGCAGTAAAGCATAGTTAAGATAAATCATTCTGATTTTTAAGCTTAAAGCGAAGCTCATCTTAATACTCTAAACACCTTAATGCAATCTTAATGGTTCAAAAAATGTTAAACAAGTTCCATTTAAAATTTAATGGCTTAAAAATCAAAACATAAAAATTATCAAAATAAAATCAATAAAAACGAAAGGGATATGAGAAATTACTTAATAGAAGATTTACCACAATATTTTGAAGATTATAAAAAGTCTATCAAAAATCCTAAAAAATTCTGGGATAAGGTAGCAGATCAAAACTTCGTGTGGTATCAAAGATGGAGCAAGGTTGTTAAGTACGACATGAATGAAGCTAAGATCACCTGGTTCAAAAATGCGAAACTCAATATTACCAAAAACTGTATCGACAGACATCTTACCATAAGAGGAGAAAAAACAGCCATCATATGGGAACCTAACGATCCTAAAGAAGAAGCACAGCATATTTCTTATAATGAACTGTATACACGCGTTAATAAAACTGCTAATGTTTTACGTGATATGGGTATTGAAAAAGGTGACAGAGTCTGCATTTATCTTCCCATGATTCCTGAACTGGCCATTACCATGCTTGCCTGTGCAAAACTGGGAGCTGTACATTCTGTTATTTTTGCAGGATTCTCAGCTTCAGCAGTTGCTTCAAGGGTAAATGACTGTGAGGCAAAAATGGTCATCACATCAGACGGAAGCTACAGAGGAAATAAAGTTCTTGACCTGAAAACCATTGTGGATGATGCATTGGAAAAAACCCCAACCGTTGAGAAAGTTCTTGTTGTAAAGAGAACCCACAACGAAATTACCATGAAAGAAGGGCGAGATTACTGGATGGCTGATCTGTATGAGAAAGCTTCTCCAGATTTCGTTACTGTCATTATGGATTCTGAAGATCCTCTTTTCATTTTATATACTTCCGGATCTACAGGAAAACCTAAAGGAATGCTACATACCTGTGCCGGATACATGGTATACACCGCTTATACTTTCAAAAATGTATTCAATTATAAGGAAAATGATATTTATTGGTGTACAGCAGATATCGGGTGGATCACCGGACATTCCTATATTCTTTACGGACCGTTATTGAATGGAGCCACCACCGTCATTTTTGAAGGTGTACCTACTTATCCTGAACCGGACCGTTTCTGGGAAGTGATTGAAAAACATAAAATCACTCAGTTTTACACGGCTCCTACAGCGATCCGTTCTTTAGCGAAAGAAAGTACAGAATGGGTGGATAAGCATGATTTGAGCTCTTTAAAAGTTATTGGTTCTGTAGGTGAGCCTATCAATGATGAAGCATGGCATTGGTTCAATGATCATGTTGGAAAGAAAAAATGTCCGATTGTAGATACGTGGTGGCAGACGGAAACAGGAGGAATCATGATCTCACCACTTCCTTTTGTAACCCCTACCAAACCTACTTATGCTACCCTTCCACTTCCAGGTGTACAGCCGGTTCTGATGGATGATAAGCGAAATGAAATTACAGGAAATCAGGTGACCGGAAATCTATGCATCCGTTTTCCATGGCCTGGAATTGCCAGAACCATCTGGGGCGACCACCAAAGATATAAAGAAACCTATTTCACCGCATTCCCTGGAAAATATTTTACCGGAGATGGCGCTTTGAGAGATGAAGTCGGCTATTACAGAATTACAGGCCGTGTAGATGATGTGATCATTGTTTCAGGACACAATCTGGGAACTGCACCTATTGAAGACAGTATCAACCAGCACCCTGCCGTTGCAGAATCTGCTATCGTGGGTTATCCTCATGATATCAAAGGAAATGCATTGTACGGTTATGTAACGCTTAAAGAAACCGGAGAAGGACGTGATAAGGAAAATCTGAAGAAAGAAATTAATCAGCTTATTTCAGATCAGATCGGACCGATTGCCAAACTGGATAAGATACAGTTTGTTTCCGGACTTCCAAAAACACGTTCAGGAAAGATCATGCGTAGAATCCTGAGAAAAATTGCAGAAGGCGACTTCAGTAATTTTGGAGACATCAGTACGCTTTTAAATCCTGAAATTGTAGAGGAGATCAAAAACGAAAGAATCTAAAATTTAATCAATTTATTAACCAATAGAAGCTCTGGAAGTCATTTCCGGGGCTTTTTTCTTGTACTTTGTTTAATAAAAAAAATACGTCAAGTTCTGTCGCTGGGTATAAATAATTTTACATCAAAACAAAATAAACTTTAATACATTTTAAACAGTATTCAATTATTAATAGTATGATTTAAAGTATACCACATTAAAATAATTTTCATGTCTTAAAAAGTGTTAAATTCGCGCAGTTTTAAATAAACGGATTAATAACTTAAAAAAAACAACATTGAAATGAGAAAACTTTATCTCGGTGCGTTTACTGTATGCGCAACCTTGGGCATGTCTGCTCAGGAAGTCGTTTGGCAGAAAAATATCAAATCCTCTACTCAGGATTTTCTAAGCCAGGTCACTACAACTATCGATCAGCAATATCTTATCACGGGAAGTTCTATACAGTCTAAAAGCCAATCGCCAGCAGCCAGCGGCCAAAAGCAGAACAACGGTTATGATTTCCATTTGGTTAAACTCAATCAACAAGGAGAAGAAGTTTGGGAAAAATATTTTTCCGGACAAAATCATGATTATTTATCATCAACCGTTACCACACAGGATGGCGGGTTTTTATTAGCCGGAACGTCCTATTCAGGAAAAGGATTGGATAAAAAAGAGGATTCCAAAGGAGGATCAGATATCTGGCTGATCAGAATCAATGAATTTGGAGACGAATTGTGGCAGAAAACATTGGGAAGTTCTTCTGATGAAGAGGCAAGAGCTGTCATTCAAACGACAGATTTAGGATTCTTTGTTACGGGCAACGTACAAAACTCTTCAAAAGGTTACGGTTCCAAAGATGTTTTAATTACAAAACTGGATAAAAACGGAAAAGAATTATCACAATTAATTTTAGGAGGAAAAGGTTTAGACGAAGTGGAAAAGATGATTCCGACAAAAGATGGCGGAGCATTACTGGGAATGTATTCAAGAAGTTCTGAGGTTCGTGGTTCGGGATCTGAAAAAGATTCCGGGATGCGAAGTTTGGGTTCCGTTGCAAACACTCAAAACCCGAATCCCGTAACCCGCACCCCGAAACAAACTGAAAACTTCGGTGAAGGTGATTACTGGATCGTAAAACTTGACAAAACCGGAAAAGTAGAATGGGAAAAGAATTTCGGAGGGAAAGGAGATGATCATATCAGAACTTTGGCATTAACTTCAAACGGATTAATTGTTGGCGGAGAATCCAGATCAGAAAGATCAGGAAATAAGACGGTAGGAATTGAAGAAGGAACAGACTTATGGCTGATTTCTCTAAATGAAAGAGGTGACGAACAATGGCAGAAAGCCTATAACTTCAAAAACAGAGACATTTTGATGGGAATGAGTATAGTAAACGGAAAGACGGAAGATGGAAGCGAGAAGTCTAAAGGCATTCTGCTTGGAGGTTACACTCAGGCTGAAGGAAGAATACAAGCCGATGATGAAACTTTCTGGATGTTATATTTAGACCAAAATGGAAATGAGCAGTGGAGAAAACACGTAAAAGGAGAATCCAGACAAAAAGAAGAACGACTTTCTGATTTAAAGCTTAACAGAGACGGATCAATTGTTTTAGCCGGAACCAGTGCAGAAGAGCTTGGAAAAGAAAACTGGAAGATTGTGAAGCTGGGCGACAAACAGGTTGATCAGTTAATTGAAAAATATGACATCAAAATCTATCCAAACCCAGTTTCAGACTATGCTTATATTGAAATAGGTTTTGATTTCAAGGATGCTGATATTCTACTATATGATATGTCCGGAAGACAGCTTCAAAATATAAAAACAAAAAACAAAGTTACCAAGATAAACACTCAAACTTTGGTTCAGGGAGCTTATCTGGTAACTATAAAGACTGATACTAATAAAACGGCGAATGCCAAATTAATCAAGAAATAAACACGGATCATGAAAAAGACAATCATTTCGCTGGCAATTCTTATTGCCGGGATGGGGCAGCTTTATGCCCAGCAACAACAGGTTAATTTTGGAGATTCTTCCAGACCGGTCCCCTCCGTTTCTTCCCTTGCCACCTATGCCAATACTCCTGTATCCAATGCAACAGGTCTTCCGGATATTTCCTTTCCTTTGTTAGGATTACCAACCTATAATGGCGGGATAAGCTTAAATGTAGGACTATCTTACAACCCTATGAATGTTTCACAGAGCGAACCTGCCAGCCAAACGGGTACGGGGTGGACCGTTTTTACAGGAGGAGTAATCTCAAGGAGTATAACGCTTGATATTGATGAGATGTATGACGATCCATCAAATGGTAATTATGTTAAAAATAATTTTGATGACATTTATTATTACAATCTTCCGGGAGTTTCCGGAAAATTCAAATTTATTAGAAATCCTACCGCTAATACTTTTGAGCTGATTAATCTTTCTTCCAATAAAGTGAAGATTGAGTATACCCGAACCAGCAATACTGCAACCCTTATCCTCGATTCCTTTACCATAACGGATACCAACGGTACAAAGTACTTCTTCAATGATTACAGCAGAAGCAATCAGGAAAGAAATGTTTATTCACTGGGAGGAAAAGTGTATAGATCTGCTTTCTTTTTATCCCAGATTAAAGATGCCAATAATGTGGAGCTGGCTAATTTTACGTATCAGAAAAATATAAAATACAAGAATAATTCCACCACATTGGTGTATGAAACCTGTAAGTTAAAAACAATTACCTCACCCGGCTTCGGAAAAATCGAATTTGACTATTTATATGACTCTTTTTGGGAAGGCAGTATGAATGATCCATATCAGCTTCAGAAAATAAGCTTAAAAGACAATTATAACCATATGATTTCCGGCTACGGTTTTGAATATACGGGAAATCCTTTAAGAACTTTACTGAAGCTTAAAAAACTGGATAAAAATGAATCCGTTTCTGAAACCACAGAATTTGAATATGGTGCGTCTGCGGATCCACAATCTCCGGGAATGAGCCCCCATGATTTATGCGACCAATCTACTTTGCCCACACTACCTAAAGCAGTTTACGGAGTTTTAAAGAGAATTATAAGTCCAGCCAAAGGAGTGGTAGAATATAATTTTGAGCCAAATCAATATTATAAAGATCAGAATGAGCAAAGCTATGCAAATTCCATTTTGAGCGGAAACAGCTTTATAGATCCGGAATTACAATATTTGAGCCCGTTCAAGGATATATTGTACAGTACCACCAGACCATTTCCTAACTACCCTTTTACGGTTTCAGGAACAGCACCAACCAAAAAAGTGTTTATTGTCTTTGGTGTTGATGAATTCTATCCTGTCCCGCCTTATTGGGACACCAATACTCCTCCCAAAGTAGATTATACAATTTATAACAGTGGCGGAGGAATTGTAGGCGGAACCCAATGCTATTCTTACCAGTATTATTCTGTAAGAGAATATGATCTGCCACCCGGAAATTACGTCTTAGCAGTTACAGGATCAGGAGGAAGAGGGCAGGCTAATTTATTTGGGATGGAACATGTTGCTCAGCCTTTCCCTAACAGGGTGACCGGAAAAGGAATAAGAATCGCCAGTATTAATTATTATAACAGTAAGACGGAAGCCACTCCTGTAAAATCTACCAGATTTGAGTATAGCAGTTTTTCAGACAGCCAGGCTTCATCAGGCGTTTTATTTTCTCCGGAATTAGATGCGAATGCTGATACCTATCCATTATATAAAAATGTAAAAATAACAGAGGCCGATAACAACAACGGATATGTAAAGTATTACTATAAAAACCCGGACGACTATCCTAAGACGACAGATTCCTGGCCTTATTATTCTTTCACCAGCGGAGGATTGCTGGATAAAAAAGAAGTGTACAATGCACAGAATAACCTTCTGGTTTCTGAACAGAATCATTACACGTTTGAAGAAATTCCCGAAGCTCAGGATTATCAACTTTGGAGCAATAACACATTAACGACCAAGCCAGGGTGGATGAAAAAATCATCGGTTACCTCCACCAGTTATTTTGAGAACGGACAAAGTATAGAAGAGAAATCGGAAACCAATTTTAATGCGTTCAATTTTGGCGTAGAATCTACCAAAAAGTAGTGGATGGAAATACCGTAGAACAATTCTATACGTATCCGGAAACGGGATATACCAATCTTTCCAACGCCCGCATTTTGGACATTCCTGTTGTACAGGAAGAAAAGAACGATGGTAAAACACTTTCTAAAATACAGACAAAATATGACAATGCAGGCAGTACGCTGCCTACTTCAGTGCTGGCCACTAATATGAGTGACGGAACGACAAAAACAACAATGAAATTTGACCTCTATGACGAAAAAGGAAATCTCCTGCAATTAACGTCTTCCGTAGGCATTCCTACAGCTATTGTGTACGGATATGACAAAACACAGCCTATTGCCAGAATAGAAGGAGCTACGTATGCACAGGTAACTCCATATATTCAGGCTATTGTAGATGCCTCCAATGCAGACGCTCAAAATCCGGCCAATGAACAGGCACTGCTTACAGCACTGGATAATTTCAGAAAAACAGCCGCATTGAAGGACTTTCAAATCACCACCACCACCTATGATCCCCTCATAGGAACCACCACGACTACTCCACCTAACGGAATCAGGGTAATTTACAAGTACGATGCCAATAACCGATTACAAAAAATAGTGGATATGAACGGTGTGACCCTGAAAGAATACCAATACAACTACAAAAACTAAGCACAATGAAGAAAATAATAGTACTCCTCAATTTGTTTATGGTAGGTTTTACCTTTGCGCAGACCAACCTTACACAGACAGAAAATTTTATTTATGAGAAAACCTGCTTAACGGAAGACTGTTCCAAAAAAACAGAATCTGTACAGTATCTTGACGGACTGGGAAGAGCTAAGCAAACCATCGCTATAAAGGCAACACCCTCCGGAAAAGACATTGCTGTTCCCGTAGAATATGACGCCTATGGAAGACAGGTAAAAAGCTACCTTCCCGTTCCGCAGTCAGGGACACAAAATGGGGCTTTATATGTCAACCCCCTTTCCAATGCTGCTTCAATCTATGGAAATGAAAAAATATATGCTGAAAAAGTGCTGGAATCTTCTCCTCTTGGAAGACCACAGCAGCAAAAACAGGTCGGGAACGATTGGGCCGGACATCCCGTACAGTTTTCTTATGATGCCAATACCTCAGCAGATGCGGTAAAAAAATATACCGTAGTCACAAGCTGGCCGGAAGGGCGAACCAACAGCGAGCTGAGCCTTTCAGGAACCTATGCTGAAAATACATTATACAAATCCACAATTACGGATGAAGATGGTAATATAACTACCCAATTCAAAAATAAGAAAGGACAGACCCTCTTAACCAGAAAAAAAGACGGAACCCAGAATGCAGATACGTACTATGTATACAACGAATATGGCGGATTGGCTTATACCCTTCCTCCATTGGCTTCTGCCTCTGCTTTAACCCCTGCCATGGTAGATAACCTTTGCTACCAGTACCGCTATGATGGATGGAACAGGCTCGTGGAAAAGAAAATCCCCGGAAAAGGCTGGGAATTTATGGTCTACGACAAACAAAACAGATTGGTATTGGCACAGGATGCCAACTTAAGAACAACCACGAATAATTTTGCGGCCAAAGGCTGGATGTTCACCAAATACGACCAGTTTGGAAGAGTGGCCTATACAGGATTTTTTGCCAATACGTCATCCAGAATAGCCATGCAGACCGCTTTGAATAATATGTCTGCCAATGCTGCGAATAATGAAGCCAGAAGCACAACATCATTTGCTTCCGATGGAATGGATGTTTATTATACTAAAAATGCCTTCCCTACAGGAAGTATGAAAATTCTAAGCATCAATTATTACGACACCTACCCTTCCTACAGCTTCAATCCGGCTTTCCCAAATGCAATTATGGGAAAAACGGTGCTTTCTGATAACTCAACAGCCAATGCGGTAAGCACCAAAAGTCTTCCCGTAATGAGCCTTGTAAAGAATATTGAAGATGATAACTGGACGAAAATTTATACCTACTATGATTCTAAAGGAAGGGTAATTGGAACTCATTCTATTAACCATTTAGGCGGGTATTCCAAAACAGAATCTGAGCTTGACTTTATAGGTGTTCCACAAAAAAGCAATGTCTATCATGTAAGAAAGCCCGGTGAACCGGGAGTAATTATTAAACAGCGTTATGTGTATGATTCCGGAAACAGACTTTTACAGCATTATCATCAGGTAGATGATAAACCCGAAGAATTATTATCGGAAAATACCTATAATGAGCTTTCTCAAATAGCCAGCAGAAAAGTAGGCAATAATCTTCAAAGTATAGATTATACTTACAATATCCGTGGGTGGCTCTCTGATGTCAATAAAAACCAGATGGGATTAGCAGATCTGGGAGGAAAACTTTTTTCCTATGCCATCAGATACAATCAAAAAAATGGAATTGACAATCCGGATCCTGCACAATTTTCAGGAAAAAATGTAACCCCGAAATACAACGGAAATATTACAGAAGTAGATTGGAGAGCTGTAGAAACAGTAGGCGTAAATCCTTCGCTTACCCCAAAAAGATATGGTTATGCCTATGATTCTATGAACAGAATGACGGCGGGTTATTATCAAAATCCAAACAACCCGTATAGCAAAGAAAATACAGAATCATTATCCTATGACCTCAACGGAAATATCAGCAAACTGTACAGAACTTCCGTAGCCGAATATGGAAGCAATACAGCAACGGTGACTGACAACCTGAATTATACCTACACAGGAAATCAGACCACAAGCATCAATGATATTTCCCAAAACGCAACAGGGTATGAAGGTGGAGGAAATACCATCACCTATGACCAGAATGGAAATATGCTGAACATGCAGGATAAAGGGATCAGCTCCATTAAATACAATTATTTGAACCTACCCAATTATCTGCATCTTAATAAATCCGGAAGCGAAGATATTTCCATCAGTACAAAGTACAGAGCAGACGGAACAAAGCTGTCAAAAGAAAATATAACAACCATTACCGGGTTTAGCGGTTTCACAACTACAAAAAGAATTACCGATTATCTGGATGGTTTTCAATACCTGAGAACAGAAAATTCCGGTTCGGGAGACCCGGAAACACTGGCACTTTCTTCAATGTCTGCCAGAGCCATGCAGCCTGAAGCCTTTAGGATTGCCGGAGACCCTACCGTACAGCCTGTAGGAGGAAACTTCACAGCCAGCTTAAAAACTCCGGATTTACTGTATTTACCTACTGCAGAAGGATTTTATGATTATCAGAAAGATCAGTATATTTACCAGTACAAAGATCATTTAGGAAATGTAAGGGTTTCTTACAAAAGAAACAGCGCAGGAGCTCTTGAGATTACAGATGCTAATGACTACTACCCTTTTGGGATGAATCATCTGAAAACCGGAAATGCATTCTTTGGACAGGGAAGCTATAAAGACAAAAAATATAACGGCAAAGAACTTCAGGAAACAGGAATGTACAGCTACGGATGGAGAGAATACATGCCTGATCTGGGAAGATGGAACGGGATAGATCAGCTTGCAGAAAGCTACCTTTCTACCAGTCCGTATGCCTATGTTGCTAACAATCCTATTTCTAATACTGACCCAGACGGAAGATGGATTTATGAAGATGGAAGCATGGGGCTACCTCCTGCTACATTTGATCTTCATGGTTCGCAGTATAAACCTTCCATGTCTTTCAGTATGCAAGATGGCATGCATTATAACGAAGGGGGCGGAAGCTATACCCCGTTTGGAAAAACACAAGCGTATGCGGATTTGATGACTGCATTCTTAAATGGTGGAAACGGAGGGATCTCTAATATTGGTGGTACCCTAAGATGGTGGACAGACTATGAAGATCCTGATCCTACTGTCACAGGAATAGGTGCTTTTGGTATGTTGAAGCTAAAAGGGAATGCTTCAAATTCCAATAGTACATCAAATTCTCTTATCGATAATGCTTTTAACTGGATTCAAAGTAATCCCATTAAAGTATCACAATTTGCAGGAATGATACAGGCAGGTTCTACAGTAGCTGAAAAAGGATTATCAAACTGGAATGGCGCTTCAAATATTACGAAAAGTCGTATTTTTGCAGAAACCATAAGTACAAAACTACCTTTTTCTGCTAAAGCTTTGGGAAATGCTTCAAAAGTTTTTAGTGTTGCTGGAAAAGTTGTTGGTGCTGTTGGAATTGCAAATACTTTATATCAAGGCATTGAAGGAAATATTTCCCCAACTCGTGCTGTTGTTGATGGAATGATGGGAATTGCAGGCTTTTTTCCTGCTACAGCCTGGATATCGGTAGGTTATTTTGCAGGAATGGCACTTTATGAAACATATGGTAACGATGGTAAACCCCTATTTTAAAATGATTAGATTTATAAGATTGCTTTTTTATCATATTTATATTTACTATTATAAGAAGGAAGGGAAATCAATAGCAAAATTTACAACTTTTTTGATTTTCACATTATTATTTGGAATAATTTTATATTCTGGATATGTTTTATTACGTGTTTCCTATAGTAATAATATTATAATTCATACTCCTTATATATTTTACATCTTATTTTTTACTATAATCGGATGTTGTGTTGGGAGTTATTTATATATCGAAGATTTTGAGAACCTTGACTCATTTAGAGATTATCACGTAAAATACTATTTATACTTTTTTCTAATAGCTATTCTTTCTATAGCTTTAGCTTTTTATTCGGCTAGTATTAATCGGGAAAGAATTTTTAAGCAAAGAGAAATGCATAAAACATTTGTTGAAATGAAAAAATAGAATGACTTGATATATGAGATTATTATTGTGGAGACAGATAATATTCCAAACAATTGGTAATAAATTAGGGCATTGGATTACAATGCCCTAATTATAAAACTCAAAAAAAAAATTTAATTTGGTCACCTTGTAAAAAAGTAATCTTTCTCAGTCCATTTACAGATGTAGCCAACAACTCTATTCCTTGACGAAAGATGGAAGCATGAGGCTACCTCCTGCTACATTTGATCTTCACAGTTCGCAGTATAAACCTATGATGACATTCAGTACGCATGATGGTGTAAATCGTCAGCAAAAAGTGGACATTTGATATTAGAAATTTAAGGAGTGTTTTCATAAAAAGAGTAATTTTAATTATGGCAACACCGAAAAAGAAAC
>NZ_QICI01000021.1 GCF_004119445.1 Chryseobacterium sp. CH21
AAGGGTTGTAACATTTCCGGCAACAAAGAATCCTAAATCTGTTGTTTGAATCACAGATCTTGCTTCTTCATCAGAAGAACTTCCTAATGTTTTCTGCCACAATTCGTCTCCAAATTCATTGATTCTGATCAGCCAGATATCTGATCCACCTTTGGAATCTTCTTTTTTATCCAGTCCTTTTCCAGAGTAGGAAGTTCCTGCTAACAGAAACCCTCCATCCTGAGTTGTAACGGTAGCTGATAAATAATCATGATTAGATCCTGAGAAATATTTCTCCCAGACTTCTTCTCCCTGCTGATTCAGTTTTACCAGGTGAAAATCGTAACCGTTGTTCTGCTTACTTCCAGCCTCCAGCTTCCCGCTTCCTGACTTAATAGAGCTTCCCGTAATAAGATATTGCTGATCTATAGTTGTAGTGACCTGACTTAGGAAATCCTGAGTAGAGGATCTGATGTCTTTTTGCCACATCACTTCCTGGGCAGATAGACCAAGGATCGTGCATAAAGTGAATGCACTGAAATAGAATTTTTTCATTCCCGTGTTCTTTAAGTTAACATTGTTATCATGGTAAATCTAATCTTCATCTTAAATAATAAGAATGAGATCGTGTTTATATTGTAAAAAATATTTTTCAAAATTATGCAAAAAATCTTCTGATTATATTGTATTCAGTGTGTATGAAAATCGATAGGATATTGTACACATTAAGCTGATTTTGAATAATGGGAAAATTGCAGAAGATTATAAACCGAATGGTTGTAATTGTATAAAAATTTCATAGTTATTGTTTTTTTGCCATGGCTGGCCGTTTTTTATAAAACCCCACAAATTTAACGTTTTTTAACATATTTACGAGAGTTTACGTTTGATTTCATGCAAAAATATTGATTCCAAACGACAGAACTTGTCGTATTAAAACAAAAATACTCCAATTATCAATTACGAAATTATATCACATAAAAGACAATATCCTATTAACTTTTAAATGAGAAAACGCAATCTCTATATCATATTTAATCATTTGATAATCAGCTATTGTAATGCTTTATTTTTATCAATAGTTTTACTATTAAATAAAGGAACAGCTTATGAAGTGTTCTTCAAAAAATAATAACCCATAAAAAAATACAAATAATGGCATTAACTAATTTAAACAACACCCATCTTACAGAAGCACAGCTGACAGAAGCTCAAACAGCACTTACCTCACTGGAAACAGCTATGGCTGCCATCATCGTAAATCTTTCAGCAGAAGACCGCCAGAAATACGGCAGTATCAATGAACAGAATAAGCTTCTGGTGAATAAAGTATCAGATTATAAGAAAAACCAGCCTGCCTTAAGTGCTTCCGAAATTGACTGGGAAGAATTCGACAGAGATTTTGCTTCCAGAAAGAATTATGAAGGTTTTATTACCAGACTGGAAAGTCTTATTACAAGACTAAAAAGTGCTAAGACCCTGCATGACTACGACAATTATCAGGCTGCCCTTATAGACTATGCTTACACCGCCTATAAAGCAGGTACAGCTTCTCCGGGGTTTGAAGTAAAGCAAAATGAACTGAAACAGTTTTTTGGAAAGAGTACCAAAACTGATGAAGCCTTTCCGAAAGAGAACAAATAAAATCAAAAAAAGATCCAGAACTTAGTTTTTGGATCTTTTTATATCTACTGCAGGGCTCCATAACCTATCTTTCGGGGTCCGGAAATACTCCGTCGGGGTTGTGAACTCCTCTGGATATGTCTTTAATAGGTAGGATGGGGTTCTACAACCGCAAATTCGGTGTAAAAGACCGAAACGAAAGGTAAAAAGACCTCAAAAGATCATTTCGAGACCCCAAAATTACGGTCTTTCAACCCCGAATTTTATATTGATAACCGATAGAATAGGCTATTTTAATAAGTAATTGAAGTTCAGACAGCCCATTCTTTCGCAGACAATTCTATCTGTTACTTCTTATAATAGTGATGCGGAAAAGCGTCTTCAGGTTTCATTCTGAAAACATTCAGCAAAATCCATGATTTCAGGAAACCATATCCGTAAGAAAACATCTGAATATAAGTGGAAATAACTGCCATACCGGCAATACTTATATTTTTAGTCAGTAATAAAGCGTGGAACAAGACCAAAAAGGTATACAATCCATAGAAAGAAAGAATGATTCCTCTTCCCATTATAAAATATTCCAGAAATCCCATCAGATATCCTAACATAAATAAGGTAGGAAATGCAAAAGAAATCTTCACATAATTGGGGTGTCTCTGGTTAAGGATTGGCCTTGCACAGCCAAACTGATAGACTTGTCTGGAGAATTTCCCAAAATCAACCCTACGTTTATGGTATACGGCAATATCATCAAAAAAAGCAGTGGTAAAACCGTTTTCCCAAAGCGTCATAGAAAGGTCCGGATCCTCCCCTATTCTCATTTCGGAAAACCCGCCTACTTTTTCAAAAACAGCCTTTTTCACGCCCATATTAAAACTTCTGGGCTGAAATTTAGAAACCGCCTTCTTGCTTCCTCTGATTCCTCCGGTAGTAAAAACAGAAGTCATAGAATAGGAAATAGCCTTCTGCATCAGATTGAATCCTTTATGTGCTTTATCCGCTCCTCCAAATGCATCACAAGGGATGGTCAGGATATCATTTTTAATATGTTCAATATAATCTTTTTCAACGATGACATCACTGTCTACAAAAACCAGCCATTCATTAGCCGCTCTTGCTGCACCATAATTTCTCGTTAGTCCCGGTCCTGAATTATCTTTTCTGAAATATTTGATATCCAGAATTTCATCAAAATTTTTGATGGTGGGTTTCAGGTCTATTGAAGAACCGTCATCTACGATAATGATCTCAAACTCCTTATCCGTCTGTTGGGTAAGGGAGGTCAATAACTCAAAAAGTTCGTCTTTTCGGTTGTAAATGGCAACGACAATGGAAATAGTAGGCTTCAAATTCAAAATTTTTCAAAATTACTTATTCGCAGAACAACCTACAAACAGTTTAACAGCTTATTCAGAGAAATTAACGATGTGAAACCATATTCTTCTTAGTCAAAGGAAATTACAACTGAAATTCTGAGCCAAGTTATTTGACATTTTAAACAAAATGAAGATTGAAAATCCCGCCTAATTTTGCTATAGAAATTTAAAACAACAAAAAAATGGAACCTATTATCAACTCAACACAGCAACCTATTCAATCAGGTTTTAATGCTTCTTCAACAGCTCAGGAAGTTATTCAGGGAATTGATCTCACCGGAAAAACAGTGATCATTACCGGTGGTTATGCAGGAATTGGTCTTGAAACCACAAAAGCCCTTACTTCAGCAGGAGCCCATCTCATTATTCCCGCAAGAGATATTGAAAAAGCAGGAAAGAATCTTACAGGAATTGAAAATTTTGAACTTGAAAAAATGGATCTGATGAATCCGGCCTCCATTGATGCTTTTGCGGAAAGGTTTATATCATCAGGCAGAAGCCTGGATCTGCTTATTAATAACGCAGGAATCATGTGGGTTCCTCTTCGAAGAGACAGCAGAGGTTTTGAATCTCAACTGGCCACAAACTATCTTGGACAGTTTCATCTTACCTCGAAACTATGGCCAGCTCTGAAAAAAGCAAATGGAGCGAGGGTTATCAGTGTCTCTTCCTATGGGCATCAGATGGCCCCTTTTAATTTTGAAGATCCTAATTTTGAAAAAAGAGATTACGACACCCTTTCCGGATACGGCCAATCCAAAACAGCCTGCAATCTGTTTGCTGTAGAACTTGATGAAAGAGGAAAAGAATTCAATATCAGGGCTTATTCTCTTCATCCGGGTTCTGTGTACGGAACTGATCTGGGCAGAGAAGAACCTATTGAGCTTTATAAACAACTCGGAACCCACGATGAAAAAGGAAATATAAAGCCTGAAGTGGAAGCACGATTAAAAACCGTTCCACAAGGAGCTGCAACAACAATCTGGTGCGCAGTAAGCCCACAACTTAACGAAATAGGCGGGGTTTATTGTGAAAACTGTGATATTGCAGAAATAGACAGAGGACAAATTGAGCACAGGTTTGATGAACCGGCAACCATCCACGGGGTACAGCCTTATTCTATCGATAAAAATAATGCTGACCGTTTATGGAAACTGAGTGAAGAAATGCTGGGATTTCACTTTGATGCTTAATAAACGTTTTTAGGCAATTATATACAATTTTACAGTAATCCTGTTATCTTATTATTATGACGTTGTCATTCTGAATGTAACACAGTAAAATGAAGAATCTAAGCTTTACATGAGATTCTTCCTTCGTCAGAATGACAAGGCGTAAAATTATATATAGTCGCCGTTTTTAAATACATTTGTAATGAAAAACTTTTCACAATGGATTTCCAGATACAGTACCTCACACCGGATATCAAAATTTCCAGTTATGACGACAAGCTCTTCAAAACGGAAACGGTTTTTGAATATCACATGCTGGTATGGTTCATATCAGGAGAAACGAAAATTATTCAGGCAGATAAAACCTATCTGTTTAAGGCTGGAGATATTTTTCTCATTCCGAGAAATCATCTTGCCACGATCATCAATTATCCCAAAGACGGACTTCCTCATAAAGCGGTAGTGATGCATCTTACCACAGAACGACTGAAAAATTTTTATAGTTCTGTTGATTATGAGAGGAAAAACAGATATCAGGAATCCATTATTCACAGCTTCAGCAGTCATCCGCTTCTGAACAGCTGTCTTGCTTCTCTCATTCCTTATTTTGAGATTGAAGGTCCGTTTCCTGAAAACATCGCCCATTTAAAGATTACAGAAGCAATCAGTATTTTAAGGGAAATTGATCCGGATATTGATACTTTACTCGCAGATTTTGATGAGCCTGGAAAAGTGGATCTGATCCATTTTATGGAAAAAATTATATGTTCAATATGCCATTGGAACGCTTCGGATATCTCACAGGAAGAAGTTTATCTACTTTTAATCGTGATTTCAGAAAGATTTTTCAAATGACTCCACAGCGGTGGCTTACCCAAAAACGTCTTGAACTGGCCTATTATCATTTATCCGAAAAGAATAAAAAGCCTTCCGATGTCTTTCTGGAAGTAGGTTTTGAGGATCTTTCCCATTTTTCACATGCCTTTAAAAAACAGTATGGTTTTGCACCTTCACTGACACGATAACAAAAAAGGTTGTACACACTGTACAACCTTTTTTATATTTTAATTATTCCTGAAGTTATTTTTTCTTTAAAGTATCTAAATCTTCTGATTCTTTCTTTTGAGATATTACATTATGATTTAATGCTTTTCTTTCAGGCTTTGACTGTGATGACCGTGATGATTTTGATCCAGAACCAAAAAGATCTAGTAAATCAAAAAGTACATCAAATATGTCAAAAAAATTCCAGGACATTTCTAATCTCAGAGGTTATTATTTATGATATTCCAATTTATGCACTTTCTTCGTTCCTTCATACTATTTTGTCCTATTATATAAAAAATCCCGACCTAAAATAGATATATAATACTGCCGAAATAAAAAAAGCGATTACTGAACAACTAAAAAACAGCAGTTTGAATAGCGTTTTAAAATAATAAAGTTCCAAAACGTACAAAATAAAAAACACTATAAATGAAACGCCAGTTCCTATTAAAGACGCGACCACTAAAGTTTGTGTATAATTTTGTGCAGGTAAAGGATCTTTAAAAACAATAAAAAAAGAAAATATTGCCAATACCAAAGCTATGGCACTTACTTTCTCCGTGAAGTATTTTGATTTCTTCGATTCTTTCTTTTGAGGTTTCTCATCATAATTCAGGCTCTTTCTGTCAGAACTGGAACGTGATGATCCCGAACCGGATTGAAACAGTCCGGATACACTAAATAGGGTATCTAACAGATCAAAAAAATCTCCTAACACTTTTTCTTATTACTTATTCTCTTCCAGTTTATGTACTTTTTTCGTTCCCTCATACATTTCGTACTGTAAAAATCTTGTTTCCAGCTTTCCGTTGAAAAGTTTGATCTTTCTTGAAGGACGTAGACCGATCTTCTTCACTGCTTCTAAATCCGAAGAAATAAGCCAAGCCAATGTATTTGGGTAATGGGTTTTAAAGGTATCTCCTATTTTCTTGTAGAAATCATCATCATTAATGGAAATTCTCTCATCATATGGAGGGTTGAATACCATTAATAACGGGAAAAGTTCTTTTTTAGATTCAAAAAAGTCTTGTTTTTTAATCTCGATAACGTCTTCCATTTCTGCTGCTTCTACGTTCATTCTTGCAGCATTCAGCATTCTTGCGTCAATATCATACCCAACAATTTTTCCATCAAATTGTCTTACTCTGTTAATTCTGAATTCCTTGATTTTAGAAAACAAATCTGCATCATAGTTATTCCAGTTCTGAAACCCGAATCTTTTTCTGAAAATCTGAGCCGGAAGATCCATCGCAATCATTGCTGCTTCAATCAATAATGTTCCGGAACCACACATCGGATCAAGGAATTCTTTCCATCCCAGCCAGCCAGCTGAAGCATCCCGCTTGCTAATACTTCGTTGATAGGTGCTTCTCCCTGTTCTCTTCTGTACCCTCTTTTAAACAACGGATCTCCCGAAGAATCCATTGAGATCATCACCAACTCCCTGTCTATATGAAGGTGGAATTTAATATCCGGATTTCTTGTTTCTACATTCGGACGTCTTCTGAATTTTTCCTGGAAATAATCCACGATGGCATCCTTCATTTTTAACGTCACAAACTGAGAATGCTTGAATGTTTCAGAATTTACAGTAGCATCAATGGAGAAAGACTGATCAACATCCATGAAATTTTCCCATTCAAACTTAAAAAGTCTGTCATAGAACTGATGCTGATTAAAAGCCTTGAATTCATGAATCGGTACCAGAATTTTCAATGCTGTTCTTGCAGAATAATTAATTTTATAAAGAAAACCAAGATCTCCTTCACAGTTTACTGCTCTGTTTTTCATTTCAACATTCCTTCCACCTAATTTTTTGATTTCTTCTGCCAGAATCTGCTCCAATCCGAAGAATGTCTTTATCTGTATTTTAATATTTTCTGTATCCATAAGTTTGAATTAAAAGATTTAAAGCTTTAAAAATTAAAAGATTAGCTATCCAACGTCTTGTCCAATTGAATTTTTCAATCTCTTAATGTTGTAAAATACTTTGCTTTTAACCGCACAAATTTAGTTATTTTTGCATTATGGAATGGTTTGAATCTTGGTTTGATACCCCTTATTATCATTTGCTTTATAGCAACAGAGACTATACTGAAGCTGAAAACTTCATTACAAAGCTCACTGCGGACCTTCAGTTGCCGCCTCAGTCGAAAATCATAGATCTTGCCTGCGGAAAAGGAAGACACTCGGTTTTTCTTAATAAATTAGGGTATGATGTTTTGGGTCTTGATCTTTCAAGACAAAGTATTGAATCTGACAAACAATTTGAAAATCAAACCTTGATTTTTGAAGTTCATGATATGAGAAACCCAATTGATGCAGATCCTATGGATGCTGTTTTCAACTTATTTACAAGTTTTGGGTATTTTGACAAAGAAAATGACGATAAAAAAGTGTTTCAGTCGGTTTACAATGCATTAAAGCCCGGAGGATATTTTGTTCTGGATTATCTGAACGAAGAATTTGTAAGAAATACCTTAGTTCCTGAAACAACAATAACCCGTGGTGATATTGATTTTAAAATTCTGAAAAAATCGAAGGCAGACACATCATCAAAGACATCCGTTTTGAAGCTGATGGTAAGCCGTTTCATTTCTTTGAAAAAGTAAAACTTCATACCCTGGAAGCCATCCACAACTATGCTTCCGAATGCGGTTTTGAAAGAATAAAAATCTGGGGAGATTATCAGCTGAATGAATTTAAGAAAGATAGCTCTCCGAGATGCATCAATTTATTTAAGAAAAAATAATGACAACAGTACTTTTACTGATTTTAAGTGTAGTTACAGGTGTATTCCTGGGAAAACACTTTGGTAAAAAAGAAAAGCTGGCCAAAAATCTCTTGGTATTGAGTGCCGGTTTTTTGATTACAATCTGTCTCAACGAAGTCTTCCCTCAGGTTTATACCTCTGCCGGAAGCAGTAGTCTTGGGATATTTGTGATTGGAGGAGTTCTTCTGCAAATGATTCTGGAAGCGCTTACCAAAGGTTTTGAACATGGGCACTTCCATCACCATAGTGAACATAATATCCTTCCGGCTGCATTAATGGTGGGACTATTCATCCATGCTTTCATTGAAGGGATTCCTCTTGCCAATGAAACACAAGAAATGTCACCTTACCTTTGGGGAATTGTATTTCACAATCTTCCGATTTCGTTTATTCTGGGTGCGTTTTTATTTAACAGAAAACGAGAATCCAAAAGTTCTTCATCCTATCCGTCTATTCTCATTGTAGCCTTGTTTGCACTGGCTTCTCCCATGGGAATGTTATTAGGAAACTATTTCAATCCTGATCTTCAGCCTTATTTTCTGGCTATTGTAGGAGGAATCTTCCTTCACATATCATCCGTGATTATTTTTGAAAGCAATAAAAATCATAATATAGATTGGGTAAAAATCGGGCTGGTTGTTTTAGGAGTTTCACTTGCATTAATGATGCATGTCTTCCATCAACATCCCACTGCTCATTCTCATTAAAAAACAAACAAGCTCCGGAATCCGGAGCTTGTTTGTTGTATATAGCTTACTGTTTTAAAAGCTTAGAATTTCCATCCTAATGTAAGGAAGAAGTTGTTTCTATTGCTTTTTACATCACTTACTGCATAAGAATCACTTTCGAAGATTTTACTAGAAGAGTAATATGATGAATCAAAATTATCTCCCATATATCCTCTCATGAAAGGATTAGCATATTTAGATGAAATATTCTGATAAGATGCATCTACATAAAATGATTTGAAATCATATCCGATACCGAATGAAAGTGTATTTCTGTCACTTAATATCAGGTTGCTGTAAGACTGATCTCCTACACTTCCTGCATCATTAAATCTGCTGATCGTAAGCGCATCAAAAGGACTTGACTGGTAAGAATACCCTCCTCTCAGTCTGAACTGCTGTACTCTGTACTCAGCTCCTACTCTTACTTCGGAAAGATTTTTGTAGTTCTCTTTAAAGAAACTATTCAACTCTCTTTCTGCTCCTCCGTATACTTTATAATCAGGTTTTGTAAGTCCAAGAGTATAGTCTACGTTCAACGAGAAGTTTTTGCTTGCCACAAATGCGGCACTCACTGTCGCTTTAAGCGGTGAAGTAAACTTCCTGTTTTCAGCTCCCATATCATCTCCGTAAGTAGGATCGTTATAGAAATAATAATTTCTGTCTATATTCCAGAATGTAGGCGTTTCAAGAGATGCTCCCAATCTGAAATTAGGACTTAATTTTCCAATTACCCCTAATGAAGCAGAGAAACCTGAAGATCTTTCTGAATAAGGAGTGTCCTGCTTACTGAATCCTTCTGTAGAATTATTGGCTAGATTTCGGTAAAATAAAGTATCATATTGATCTAATGAAGCATTGAAGAAATTAAAACCTGCTCCTAAATATAAGTTATGGTTATAATTTGCTCCAACCCCAAAGCTCATTTTTGATAAATTACCGTATCTTTCATACATGTGACCCGCCATTGCAGCATCTTTTGTAATATCAGCTTTATCAAAAGCATACACGATATTATTATTTCCTGGTGACTGAATTACATTATCAAGCTGCTGATTAGAAAAATTAATACCGATATTGATAAATTTCCACTTAGTTTCCGTCATCAGAGGAAAAGCGATGATCCCTCCGGCATTTCCAAGGTCACCCTTAGTTTTGCTGTAATCCATCGTAGATCCAGCCAAAGAACTGCTGTTTTTATTTCCTAAAATAGATAAAGTTCCTGAAACCTCTCCTGAAATAGCAACCCCTAAACCTGCCGGGTTCGTAAGCAAAGAGTTTGCATCCCCACCTAGCGCACCATTTGATCCAGCCATTGCATTGAATTTAGCTGATCCCACCATAGGAGTACTTGAGTAAACATCCACAGTATTTCTTATTACAGAAACATCCTGAGCCTGCGCATAAAATGCAGCAGAAATACTCATAAATACTAAAGATTTTTTTAACATTATTTTTTGATAGTTTATTAGTTTGAAAATTATCTGAAGCCACCTCTGCCTCCGCCGCCGGATCTCATTCCGCCGCCTCCGCCAGAAGAACCGCCTCTAAAGCCGCCGCCTCCGCCGCCGCTAGATCTGAAACCTCCGGAATCATTAGATCTGAAGCCTCCATTATTATTGTTATATCTCGGCTGTGACTGCTGATAATTATAGTTAGGTCTTGTCTGTGGTGCAGAATTACGGAATCCACCGTTTGATTGTGTATTTCTGAAACCTCCTGAGTTACTATTTCTGAAGCCTCCTGAATTACCGTCTCTGAAACCACCATTACTGTTTCTGAAACCTCCGCTTGAGTTAGAATCTCTGAAACCACCGTTATTGGTATTTCTGAATCCTCCATTTCCATTACTGTTTCTGAAACCTGAATTATTGGTATTGGTTCTGTATACTGCATTGGCTACACCTGTATTCTGGAATCCTCCTCCGCTTACACCGCTTCTTCTGTAAACAGGTCTGTTGTAGTATCCACCACCCCAGTAGCCTCCTCCGTATCCCCAATAAGGGTTTCCGTAGTATCCTCCACCCCAGAATGGATCATAATAACCACCGTAACCATAGCCCCAGTATGGACTTCCCCATCCGAAAGAGCCTCCCCAGCCCCATCCGAATGATCCGCCCCAACCCCAGGACATACTAGCACCCCAGCCCCAGCCGCGGTTCATACCCCAACCCCAATACGGACTGTAACCACCATACCAGCCCCAAGGAGATCCCCATCCCCATGAGTTGTCATAGTAGTTAGTTTGAGAACCTGCATAAAGTCCCCAGTCTGAATCTGTGGCATTGGTATTCCAGTTGGTATTGGTATTACCCCAGTCATTATATCTGTTTTGCTGTTCTCTGGAATTCGCCTGTGCATTTTCAATTACATTGGAATCCTGATAATAGTCATAATATTCTCCTACTCTGTTTCCGCTATCATTAATGATAACTCCTTCAGGTAGCGTATCCTTATTGGGGTCATAATACACCCCGTCTGTCTCGCTATACCCTCCCATCTGAGCACCACAAGACACAAGTAATAATCCGCCCGATATAGCCAATATCCCTTTGGATCTTAGCAGACCAAGCAAATTTTTATGTATATTTCTTTTCATGATAACGTAAAAATTTTTAATTTAAATTATATTTGCAATCTGTACCAAAAATGTACCAAACACTGGTAAAAAAATCTATCAAAAATAGATTTTTATTTTTAGATAACAATAATGTACAAAAGTTAAAAAAATTTAAAAAAATAATGGCAAAATTAACCTCAAGAAGCGAAGATTACAGCAAATGGTATAATGAGCTGGTTGTAAAAGCTGATTTAGCTGAGAACTCAGGCGTGCGTGGATGTATGGTGATCAAACCGTATGGCTATGCGATCTGGGAAAAAATGCGTGATGAAATGGATAAAAAATTCAAGGAAACAGGTCACGTTAACGCATACTTCCCGCTTTTTGTGCCCAAGAGCTTGTTTGAGGCAGAGGAAAAGAATGCAGAAGGCTTTGCAAAAGAATGCGCTGTTGTTACTCACTACAGATTAAAAACCGATCCGGACAATCCATCAAAACTGATTGTTGACCCGGATGCAAAACTGGAAGAAGAACTTATCGTTCGCCCTACTTCAGAAGCTATTATCTGGAATACCTACAAAAACTGGATTCAGTCTTACAGAGACCTACCAATATTGATTAACCAATGGGCGAATGTTGTTCGTTGGGAAATGAGAACCCGTCTTTTCTTAAGAACGGCAGAATTCCTATGGCAGGAAGGGCATACTGCTCACGCTACAAAAGATGAAGCGATTGAAGAAGCAGAAAAAATGAATAAAGTATATGCAGATTTTGCAGAAAACTTTATGGCAATGCCGGTAATTCAAGGATTGAAAACTCCATCTGAAAGATTTGCAGGAGCTGATGAAACGTATTGTATCGAAGCACTCATGCAGGACGGAAAAGCTTTACAGGCTGGAACCTCTCACTTCTTAGGACAGAATTTCGCAAAAGCATTTGATGTAAAATTCACCAACAAAGAAGGGAAAATAGAACATGCATGGGCTACATCATGGGGTACTTCAACCCGTTTGATGGGAGCATTGATTATGACACACTCTGATGATTTTGGATTGGTACTGCCTCCTACTTTAGCGCCTATCCAGGTAGTAATTGTTCCGATCTTTAAAGGAGAAGAGCAGCTAGAACAAATCAGTGAAGTGGCTTTGGATATTCAGGCTAAACTAAAAGCAAAAGGTATTTCTGTGAAGTTCGATAATGATACTCAGAACAAACCGGGATGGAAATTTGCAGAATATGAATTGAAGGGAGTTCCTGTAAGAATTGCAATGGGGCCAAGAGACCTTGAAAACAAATCTGTAGAAATTGCAAGAAGAGATAATTTGACGAAAGAAGTTCGATCTATTGAAGGGCTGGATTCTTACATCGAAGATTTATTGAAAACTATTCAGCAGGATATTTATAACAAAGCTTTTGAATTCAGAAAAAATAATATCACAAAAGTGGATACTTATGAAGAATTCAAAAAAGTATTGGAAGAGAAAGGTGGTTTCATCTATGCACACTGGGATGGAACAGCTGAAGAAGAGGAACAAATCAAGGATGAAACGAAAGCAACCATCAGATGTATTCCTCTGGATGATGATGTAGAAGAAGGAATCTCTTTGATTTCCGGAAAACCTTCTAAGAGACGTGTATTATTCGCAAAAGCTTATTAAAAATTTTAATTATTTAGAATAAAATCATTAAAATTTAAAGAAATATTCAAAAAAAAATGACGTTTGGACGGATTTTTGTTTAAATTTATGTCAACATTAATCAAAAAAATTTATTTATTATGTCTTTAAATGTCATTGATTTAATTAAAGGACAATTAGGTCCCGCTTTGGTTTCACAGGCTGCATCGCAGTTTGGCGAAAGTGAATCCGGTATTTCTAAAGCAATTGGCGGATTATTACCTGCTGTAGTAGGTGGATTAGCCAATAGTGCAGATAAGCCTGGCGTTGTGGATGCTATTACACAAGCCTCTTCAAGTGGAATTTTAGGAAATTTATTAGGCGGAGCGTCTAACAATCCTATAATTTCTACTTTGTTATCTTCAATTTTTGGAGATAAAGTAAGTGGATTAGTCAATTCCATTGCTAGTTTTTCAGGAGTCAGCAATACCACTGCAGGTTCTTTGTTAAACCTGGTGACTGGGGCTACGGCAGGTACGGTTGGAAAATATGCAGCAGACAATAATTTGGGTGCTTCAGGTATTTCCAGCTTACTGAACGATCAGAAAGGTATTATTTCTTCATTATTGCCAGCAGGTCTTTCTTTGGCTTCCTTTGGATTAGGAGCTGAAAACTGGTTTGGTCAGGCGAAAGAAACCGTTTCTTCGGTAACTTCTACAGCTAAAGATAACATCGCAGAAGGTGTAGCTACAGCTAGAGAAAATGTTTCTGAAGGAGCAAGAGAAATAAGAGAACAATTTAATAATAACAACGATAATCAAGGCGGAGGTTCAATCTGGAAATGGTTGCTTCCGCTTTTATTACTGATAGCCGCCGCCTATTTCTTATGGAAACAGTGTGAGAAAAAACAGACGACCACAACTACAACCACTACGTCTGACTCAGTATCTACAAGTACTACTACAGATACGGCTGCTACAACTACAACAACTGTGGCCCCTGCTGCTAAAACCGATGAAAACATTGACCTTAACGGAGTCATGTTAAAAGGGTATAAAGGTGGTATGGAAGATCAGATGATTTCATTCCTGAAATCTGACGGTTACAAAAATGCTGCTGACGATTCTGCATTGAAAGATAAATGGTACGATTTTGACCATGTCAACTTCAAAATGGGAAGCTCTACTGAACTTGAAGCAGGTTCACAAGGACAATTGGATAATTTAGTAGCTATCCTTAAAGCTTTCCCTGATGCCAAAATCAAAGTTGGAGGTTACACAGACAAAACAGGAAACGAAGCTTCTAACGTAAAACTATCAAAAGCAAGAGCTGAATTCATCAAAGCTGCTTTAGCTAAAGCTGGAGTTGGTGCACAGGTAATTGCAGCTGACGGTTATGGAAGTCAATTTGCTAAAGTAGATGCAAAGGCTTCTGATGCTGAAAGAGCTGCTGACAGAAAAATGGCTATCAGATTTGCAAAATAATCTTTAGACTTAATAAAAATTAGATCCCGGTAAGTAATTTCCGGGATTTTTTTATGCCTCGATTTTTCTGTTTACATTTATTTAATTAAATTTGTTAGTCATTTCTAACATTTATGAATTTTAATATAAAAAGCGCCTGGCGAAAAGATAAAACAAACCATTCCCTATCAGAGGTTTATTCTTCTATCAAAGTTCCTAAAAATGCTACTTTCTGGAGGAAATATCTTGCCTTTGCAGGACCTGGACTGATGATTGCCGTGGGATATATGGATCCCGGAAACTGGGCTACAGATATTGCAGGAGGAGCTCAGTTTGGGTATACATTGCTTTCTGTAATTCTTATCTCCAATATTTTTGCGATGGTTTTACAGCATTTATCCGTAAAACTGGGAGTTGTTGCAGAAAGAGATCTTGCACAGGCATGCAGAGACCATTTCAGTCCCACTACCAATTTTATTCTATGGATATTCTGTGAAATTGCGATCGCCGCCTGTGATCTTGCCGAGGTCATTGGTTCTGCTATTGCATTAAATCTATTATTCCATATTCCTTTAACCTGGGGAATTGTTATTACCACAGTAGATGTTTTAATTATTCTTTTACTTCAATCCAAAGGTTTCCGATGGATTGAAAGTATTGTAGGTGGACTTATCTTCATTATTCTGGCGTGTTTCGTATACGAAATCATTATTTCACAACCTGCTTTTAATGAAATTCTGGGTGGTTTGGTTCCACAGAAGGAAATTATTCAGAATCCTGCCATGCTTTATATTGCTATCGGAATATTAGGAGCCACAGTAATGCCTCACAACCTATATCTGCACAGTAGTATTGTGCAAACCAGAGATTATACCCGTGATACGGAAGGGAAAAAGGAAGCGATAAAATTTGCCACGATAGACAGTACAGTTTCACTGATGCTGGCTTTCTTCATTAATGCCGCCATCCTTATTCTGGCGGCCGCAACATTCCATACTACAGGAAACGAGCATGTTGCAGACATTCATGATGCCTATAAAATGTTAACACCTATTTTGGGAGCTTCTATGGCTAGTATCGCATTTGCTATTGCTTTATTAGCATCCGGACAAAACTCTACATTAACAGGAACACTTGCAGGGCAAATTGTAATGGAAGGCTTTCTGAATATCAGGTTAAAACCATGGCTGAGAAGACTGATCACCAGACTTATTGCTGTAATTCCGGCCCTTATTGTTGCTATTCTTTATGGTGAGCAGGGAACAACCGAATTATTGGTTTTGAGCCAGGTTATTTTATCCATGCAGCTTAGTTTTGCTGTTGTTCCATTGGTGATGTTTACCAATGATAAAGCTAAGATGGGCGAATTTGCCAATAAACCTTTTCTTAAAATCTGCGTATGGATTATTTCCATTATTATCATTGTTTTAAATCTGTACCTGCTATACCAGACGTTTACAGGAGAATAATTCGTAAAGTGAATGGTTAATAGTGAATTTTTGTTTCACAAAGTCAATTTCTAAACTTACGCTGCTCAAAATTCACAAGCGAAGCGCATTGACATATTCATCATAGATTATAGATCAATGAATAGGCAATAGTCAATTTTTGTTTCACAAAGTCAATTTCTAAACTTACGCTGTTCAAAATTCACAAGCGAAGCGCATTGAAATATTCATCATAGATTAGTGAACAGGCAATAGTCAATTTTTGTTTTACAAAGTCAATTTCTAAACTTACGCTGTTCAAAATTCACAAGCGAAGCGCATTGACATATTCATCGTAGATTAGTGAACAGACAATAGTCAATTTTTGTTTTACAAAGTCAATTTCTAAACTTACGCTGTTCAAAATTCACAAGCGAAGCGGATTGACATATTCATCATAGATTAGTGAATAGTCAATAGTCAATTTTTGTTTCACAAAGTCAATTTCTAAACTTACACTGCTCAAAATTCACAAGCCAGGCGCATTGACGTATTCACGATTCACCATTATTTCTTTTTCTGCCTTAATGTCCTGATTTTAGATTTGGCAGGCTCTTTGTCAAACAATCTGTAAATAAATATTGAATTATGGAAAACCAGGATATTAACGAAGAAAGCATCAATAATCAGGAAGAAAACACTGTTCAGAATGACGCAACGTCTCAGGACAATGTGACAGCTACTCTTTCTCCAGAGGAACTTTTGGCAGAAGAAAAAGACCGTTACATCAGATTGTATGCTGAATTCGAAAACTATAAAAAAAGAACGACTAAGGAGAAGATGGAATTCTTCCAGTACGCCAACCAGGAGATGATGGTTTCAATGTTAGGGGTTTTAGATGATTTTGAAAGAGCATTGAAAGAAATCGCTAAAAACGGAAATCCGGCTGACTTGCAAGGGGTAGAACTGATTTATCAGAAATTCAAGAATAAACTTACCGAAAAAGGCTTAAAAACAATGGAAGTAAAGGCTGGTGACAGCTTTGATGTTGATTTCCATGAAGCGATTACTCAGATCCCTGCTCCATCGGAAGATTTGAAAGGAAAAATCGTAGACGTTATTGAAACAGGATATACTTTAGGTGATAAAGTAATTCGTTTTGCAAAAGTAGTAACAGGAAATTAAAGTTCATAATGATAATGATGAGTGATAATAGATGAATATTTCACTTATTAACTTTATAGTATCTTTTATCATTTATCAATAATCAATTATAAAATTGTCATGTCAAAAAGAGATTATTACGAGGTTCTTGAGATCAGCAAATCTGCATCCGCCGACGAAATAAAAAAAGCATACCGTAAAATGGCCATCAAATTTCACCCGGATAAAAATCCAGGGGATAAAGAGGCTGAAGAAAAATTTAAAGAAGCGGCTGAGGCTTACGAAGTTCTGAGCGATGATCAGAAACGTGCAAGATACGACCAGTTCGGTCATGCCGGAGTAGGTGGAAACGGCGGTTTTGGAGGCGGAGGCTTCGGAGGCGGAATGAACATGGAAGATATTTTCAGCCAGTTTGGAGATATTTTCGGTGGTGGTTTCGGAGGATTCGGTGGTGGCGGTGGAGGCCGTCAGCAGGTGAAAGGTTCTAATTTAAGAATCAGAATCAAGCTGAACCTTGAGGAAATGGTAAACGGTACTCAGAAAACCATCAAAGTAAAGAAAATGAAGATGGCAGAAGGTGCCACTTCAAAAACATGTCCTACCTGTAACGGTTCTGGTGTTCAGTTGAAAGTAATGAATACCATGTTTGGTCAAATGCAGACTCAAACCACTTGTAGCACTTGTCAGGGAATTGGAAAAGTTGCTGATAAAATTCCTGCAGGAGCTAATGCACAGGGTCTTATTAAAGATGAAGAGGAAATCACGATCAACATTCCGGCAGGAGCAAGAGACGGTATTCAGCTTAATGTAAGAGGAAAAGGAAATGATGCTCCGTTTGGAGGCGTTCCGGGAGACCTATTGGTGATTATTGAAGAAGAAATAGATCAGGTCATCAAGAGAGAGGGCGATAATCTTCACCAGGAACTATATGTTTCATTTGCAGAGGCCGCTTTAGGAACTAAGAAAGAAATTCCTACCGTAGGCGGAAAAGTGAAAATTACTGTTGATCCGGGAACCCAGTCCGGAAAGATCTTGAGATTGGCAGGAAAAGGACTTCCTAGCATCGACAGTTATGGTAAAGGAGACATGTTCATCCACATCAATGTATGGACACCACAGAAGCTTACTAAAGATCAGAAAGACTTCTTTGAAAAGCAGATGTCCAGCGGAGAAATGGTAGCAGAACCATCCGGAAAGGAAAAAACTTTTTTTGATAAAGTAAAAGATTTATTCAATTAATATAGAAAAAGAGACTTTTTACAAGTCTCTTTTTTTGTTTAAAGTTCAAAGTTTTATATTCAAGGTTAAATCTTATCATAAAAATCTGCACTCTTTCGGGTACAGGATTTTTTGGTTATTTAATTCTAATTCTGTTTTTATTTTTTTGTCGCTAAAGAATAGATTCCTTTTCCTAAAGTGAATATAGCAACCGCTGCCAATCCTCCAACAACACCAAGCGTAAGCTCTTTCAAAACATCTGGCCAGGTTGGAAGTATCCCATGCAAAAATTCAATCCTATGCAGAAAAATGCCACCAGCAACCATTATTAAAGCAATGGTTCCTACAACTCCTAATATTTTAATAACAATAGGTAAAGCCTTTACTAATAGATGTCCAAGCTTTCCGAAAAAACCTTTATCATTACTTTTCTTTATTAATTTAAACCCGGCATCATCCATTCTTACGATCAAAGCTACAATTCCATAAACTCCAACAGTAGCGATAAATGCAACCAGGCTCGTCACTAAAATCTGCGTAATGAAAGGATGACTTTCTTCCAATACGGTTCCTAAAGCAATAATAACGATCTCGATTGATAAAATAAAATCAGTTGTAATTGCCGATTTTACTTTCTCTTTTTCAATTACTTCAGAACTTTTTTCGTCTTCTTCAATTTCCTCTATGACTTCATGACCCTTTTTGTCACGGTGAAAAAGAAATTCTATTACTTTTTCAACCCCTTCAAAAGCCAGATAGAATCCTCCAAGGATCAATACATAATTAATAGCCGGAGCATACAACCAATTAAGTAAAAAAACGACAGGCAGAATGATCAGCTTGTTGATAAAAGAACCCTTTGTAATTGCCCATAAAACCGGAATTTCCCTTGAAGAAAGAAAGCCAGTGGCTTTTTCTGCATTTACAGCCAGATCGTCTCCTAAAATACCTGCTGTCTTTTGGGTAGCAACCTTACTGGTAACTGCTACATCATCCATCAATGCTGCAATATCATCTAAAATTGCAAAAAAGCCTGATACCATATTTTAATAATTTTTTAATCTTTGTTAAGTTCAGCAAAAATAAATATTTAATTCCGTTTTTGGATTCATAATCTGACAATTATTTTGAAAATTATAAGAATAGTAAAGCAATGCTTCGCTTTCAATATTTTATATCTTTGTTTAAAACCTTTTCAATGGATCAAAACTGGGAAACCCAATTGCAAAATATATGGCTGAAACTGGGAACAATAAGCAATGATGCGTTTATTCGGCAGATTAAAGAGCAGGTAGAATTGCTTACTGATGTAGATTCACAGGCTATTGCCGATTTTGAAAGAGCCTGCGCTTTCGATTCCACCGGACATGAAAAGGAAGCAGAACCTTTGTACAGATCTGCATTGGATAAGGGATTAACCGGTTTGCGGAGAAGAAGAGCAAGAATTCAGCTGGCAAGCACTCTAAGAAATAATGGAAAAATAGATGAAAGCATCCAAATTTTAAGGGAAGAAAAAGCCAACTATTCTGATGAACTGAATGATGCGGTAGATTCTTTTTTAGCCCTGTCCCTTTCTTCAGCGGGTGAGCATAAGGAAGCCCTGTCTTTAGCATTGAAAGCCATATCAAAACATTTACCGAGATACAATAATTCTTTGAGCCGATATGCTGAAAACCTGTAATTTTAAACGTTTTTAAAAACCTGATACTATGCGACGTCAATTATATATTTTAACCTTACCATGTTTATTCTGCCTGTTCTGTACATTCTGCTCCACTCTCCAGGCTCAGACTAATCCCGGTAGCATCAATCAGGAAAAGAAAAAACAGGAAATAGACAGTATTATAAAAGCGTTTGAGGGCATTAATAAATTTAACGGAACAGCTTTAATTCACTATCAGAATAAAAATATTTTTGAAAGATCATATGGATGGCAAGATGCAGAAAAAAAGATTCCCAATCAGGATAAAAGTGTGTATCAGATTGCTTCCTTAACCAAATCATTCACTGCTCTGGTTATTGTAAAACTAAGTGAAGAAGGAAAACTTGCTTTCAAAGATCCTATCTCAAAGTTTATTCCCGATTATCCCAGAGGCAATAAAATCACTATTGAACATCTCCTTACCCACACTTCGGGAATTTATGAAGTACTGCGGAATAAAGAGTATTTCACCCTTCTTCACACCGGAAAATCTATAGCCAAAAGTAAAGAGCTTTCGTTTTTCAAAAATGAACCACTGGATTTTGAACCCGGTACTCAATTTTCGTATACCAATTCAGGGTATATTGTATTGGGCGTTATCATTGAAAAAATAACAGGACTTTCTTATGAAAATGCAGTGAGAAAAATCATTTTAGATCCTCTAAAAATGACACACACCGGCTTTAACTATATGGATTTGAAAAGTCCATACAAAACGGTTCCTTACTCTTATATTTCAAAAACAAAACAGGAAAAAACACAGGTTTGGAATTCTACATTAACTGGTCCTGCAGGACAGATTTACAGTACTGCTGAAGATCTTTACAATTATTATACAGGATTGAGAGATTATAAAATTGTTTCCAAAGAAGCATTTAAAAAAGCAACCACCCCTTATATGAGTGGCTATGGTTATGGTTGGTTTATTGATGATCTTTACGGCAAAAAACTCATTAATCATGGTGGAAATATAGAGGGCTCCACAAGTTATTTTGCCATGCTTCCTGATGAAGATCTTTGCATCATCCTTTTGAATAATATTACGAGTAAGAAGCTGGAGAAAGCTGGAAATACCATTTTAGCAGCACTTTTAGGACAACCTTATACTCTTCCACAACCCAAAAAAGAGGTAACACTAAGTGCTGATGTCCTAAAAAAATATCCAGGTGATTATCAACTTTCTGATGATAGTATTATTCATATTCTGTACGAAAACGGACAGCTTTTTATGCAGAACAATAAAGATCCTAAGGTCAGAATACTGGCTGAAAAAGAAGATCTATTTTTCCTGCAGGAGGATGACACTGAGATTTCTTTCATATTCAAAGAAGGTGAAAAAGGCGTTATTACCATCAAAAAAGGACTCTCATCAAAGACAGCGGAAAGACTGTAATTAAGCATTCATTGTTTCATAATCAACAGAATTTTTCGTAAATTTAAGTAATGAAAAAGTTCATTCTCCGGTATCATTTTTTCGTCATGGGATGCATTGGTTTTCTCCTGCAGTCTTGTAATACGAAATTCAGAGTCTGGGTAGGTCCCGGAGGACAGCAGAAAATTTACAACCTTAAATATGGTGAACACAAAAGACAGAAAATGGATGTCTTTCTTCCCAAAGATTATGCTGAAGATGCTCCTGTAGTTCTTATCGTTCATGGCGGAGCCTGGACTTTGGGTAAAAAGGAACATATGATCCAGATTCAGAAAATGCTTTTTCAAAACAGAATTCCAACGATCAGTATGAATTACCGACTGGTTTCTACAAAGAAAAAAATCACTTATAAACAACAGCTTGAGGACATTGGTCTGGCCATTGAGAAGTTCAATTCATTAGCAGAGAAAGCTGAGCTTCAACCCAACAATTATATTCTTCTGGGTGAAAGTGCCGGTGGACATTTATCTCTTCTTTACGGATATCATCATCCTGAGCAGATCAAGAAAATTATCTCTTTAAGCGGGCCTACAGATTTTTATAGTTCTGAATATCTTAAATCTTTTTATTCCAAATACACCTCTCCTACTTTTCAAAAGGTAGTTGGGACTAAATTTGACCGTAAAAATATATCTGAAAAATTTAAAGAAGCAAGTCCTATTGCCAATATTACCAATGTTCCTACCCTGCTATTTCAAGGGAACAATGATTTTTTAGTTAATCAGCATCAGGGAATTGCTATGGACTCAGCGCTTACCAAAATGAATGTTCCTCATAAATTCATTTTCATGAAAGGAGCGGGACATGCACCAAGGTTTTTCAGTAAAAGAAAAAGAGATAGTATTATCTATCCGAATATTCTGGAATGGATTAAAAAATAAAAATTCCTATCAGACTTTATTTTTATTTAACGCAAAGGATAAATAATTAAACTACTATTTTAAACAATTCGTTCATAAGAATTTTTTAACTATTCCGTATAAAACAATTTTTGCCTGGTAAATATATTCAAAAACGCTATTGTCGCAAAAGAATTTTAAATTTTATATTCTCTCGACCGCAAGGGCACTTCATTCAGCAAGGCAGGTGACTTAGCTAAGTGAAACGCCTCTGCGAACGAAAAGTAATGAACCATGATAATAACCTTGCGAGCTTTGCGTGGTAAAAAAATCGCATACATAAAAAAGCCATCTCACTATTGAGATGGCTCTATATTTTTTGATTGAATTTCTTATTTATTTAAAATCCTGGTCTTCGTATTTTTTAGAAAGATCTTCTTTTTTTCCAAAAACAAACTTGAAGATGACCGGAAGTGTAGTTACCAATACAATGACGATAATAATGTATTCCAGTTTTTGTTTTAAGTTGATTCCAAACTGCTCCATAAAAAGCTTGTCCAGATAATGTCCTGCAAAGATCAAAATGAACGACCATAAAACAGCACCAATAACATTATCTCTTAAAAACTCTTTTTTATCCATCTTTACAATACCTGCTACAATGGGAGTAAAAGTTCTTACAACGGGTAAGAATCTTGCCATAATAACAGCCAATGCGCCATGTTTTTCAAAGAAATCGTGAGCCTGATAAAGATACTTCTTCTTGAAGAGCATTGAGTCTGGTCTTTTATATAATGCAGGTCCTGCTTTTCTTCCAAAATAGTATCCTACTTCATTTCCTATGATAGCGGCAATAGCAACGCCGGAAGCTAAAAGTGTTGTGTCTAAGAAATCGCTCCCTGTAGAGCCAAAAGTCTCTTTGATGATTTCAACGGCATAAATTCCTGAAACGAATAAAAGAGAATCCCCAGGCAGGAAAAATCCTACAAAAAGACCTGTTTCAGCAAAAACAATAAACAAAATCAGCCAAAACCCTCCCATTTTTATATAAAACTCCGGGTTTAATAAATCCTTCCAGCTATTGAAATCTTCCATAAATATCGATGAACAACAAAAGTAAGTCTAAAATGTCTGAAACAAAAATTAATTATAAGATTTTAACTAAAATTCAAACATGATTTTTATAAGTCCAGATCATCATCTGAAACTGCCGTCCCATCAGCCATTAAGAATGCTTTTAGAAAAGGAGTAAGATTTCCGTTCATTACTGCATCTACATCTGATGTTTCATGCCCGGAACGTACATCTTTTACCAATTTGTAAGGATGCATTACGTAGTTTCTGATCTGGCTTCCCCATTCGATCTTCATTTTATTGGCTTCTATCTCGTTTCTGGCCTTCATACGTTCTTCCAATTCCATTTCGTATAGTCTTGAACGAAGGAGCTGCATTGCTTTTTCTTTATTCTGAAGCTGAGAACGCGATTCTGAGTTTTCAATAATAATTCCCGTTGGTGCGTGGCGAAGACGTACAGCAGTTTCTACCTTGTTTACGTTCTGTCCTCCAGCTCCGGAAGATCTCATGGTTTCAAAACTGATATCAGCAGGATTGATATTGATCTCAATGGTATCATCTACCAAAGGATAGACGTATACTGAAACAAAACTTGTATGACGTTTTGCATTACTGTCAAAAGGGGAAATTCTTACCAAGCGGTGCACTCCATTTTCTCCTCTTAAATATCCAAAAGCAAATTCTCCTTCAATTTCAAGGGTTACTGTTTTCACACCTGCCACATCGCCTTCCTGAAAATTCAGTTCACGGATTTTATACCCTTGTTTATCTGCCCACATCGTGTACATTCTCATCAGCATAGCTGCCCAGTCACAACTTTCTGTTCCTCCTGCACCTGCTGTAATTTGCAGCACTGCAGAAAGTTCGTCGCCTTCATTGGAAAGCATATTTTTGAATTCCAGGTCTTCAATTTTTTCTACCAATTGTGGGAATGTTTCATCCAGTTCTTTTTCAGAATCAGGATCTTCTTTAGCAAAATCAGCCAACACCTGAAGATCTTCAAACTGTGTCTGAATTTCATCATAGCTTTCCACCCATTTTTTCTTGGAACGAAGCTGCTTTAGAAATGCTTCAGCAGTTTTTGGATTGTCCCAGAATTCTGGAGCTGCTGTTTTTTCATCATCATTGGCTATTTCAATCTTCTTTTTTCAATCTGAAGGTATCTGTGTAAGTCTTCAATTCTGGATTGAACTTCTTTTATCTGGTCGTTGTTAATCACGAATGTTTCTTTTTTGCAAAAATAAGGAATTCTTTTAGAGTGGAGAGGGACGGGTTCGAGTTTTCGGGGTTCGGGATTCGAGTTTTTGAGATACTGGATTTTTTTGGAACATTAATTGAGGTTCAGAATCTGATTCAGGAGAAACTATTCCTTTATGATTTCAGCATCAAAGCTTCTTCTAAGGTATTCTTTTGATTTTTTACTTTCCATCTTGAAACCCACCATTGCTAAAGCATACACAAATAACAACATCAATAAGGGCATGAAACATTCTACTGACATTTCTTTATTTCCTATATCTCTCGCAGTAATACCAATGAAAAAAAATAAGGCAAATGAACACCAGACAATTAAAAAAAACAACACAAATACATGTAATTTCATGGTTACTTCTATTTGTGTCCCGTCATTATTTTTTGAACAGTACCAATTATCTGAGGAAGAAAAGAATTTCTGTTTCTGATCACTCTGCTGATTTCAAAATTATTATCATTTATAGAGCCTTCATATTCTTTTATATAATTTCTTCCTAAACCAAATTTTTTGGGTTCTACAAAACCGGAAAGTCTTGTCAGTACTTCTTGTTCTGATAAATTGGTTGTATAAGTAATGCGTTCAAAAGGCAAATATTTCATGTGTACAAAACGTTATTTTATATCATTTCTGCTATCATTTCACCAATCTTCGGAGCTAAAGCAACCCCCATTCCAGAGAGTCTTACTGCACAAAACTGTGTTGTCGAAAGTTGTTTTACAATAGGTATTTTTTCTTCGCCCATAGCCATAATTCCTGACCAGCGAAGGGCAATTTTAAATTCATTGTTGGGAAGTATGACTTCTTTCAAAAAGTGTTCTAAATGATTTTGTAAAAATTCTGTTGTTTCAAAAGCCATTGTTTCTTCTGTTTTAAAATCCTGATTTCTTCCTCCACCTAGCAATACCCGGTTTCCTAAATTTCTGAAATAATAATAACCTTCATCATAATGAAAGGTTCCTTTAAGTTGTAATCCAACAATGGGTTCTGTTAAAAGAACCTGTCCACGAGCCGGAATAATATTTTCTTTTTCCAGAAACTTTGAAGTGAATGCATTGGTACAATAGATGAGTTGATCTGCTTTTACAGAAAGATCAAGAGACAGGTAAACCTCAGCATGTTCTTCTGTCTCATCAATTTTTCAACCTCTGTTCCGAATAAAAACTCGACTTTCAATTCATGACATTTTTCCAGCAATTTTTGCAAAAGCTTTCCGGGATGCAGACTTCCTTCACAAGGATTTTCAATCAGAAATGTAGATTTCCCTAACCCGAATTCCTGTATTTTTTCTTGTTTCAAAGTGTAGGTTTGATCCAGTCCGGTTATTGCTTTCAATTTTTCGTTTACAGCATCAATTTGGGATAAAGGTTCTTCATTATTTATAATTTCATAACCTCCGCTGAGTTCAAAATCAATGTCATCATTTTTAAAATAATGCTGGATTTTCTGAAGACCATCAAATCTCATTTTAACGAGTTCCAATGTTTTTTCCCAGCCCATTTTCTGCGAATCAGCAATGATTTCCGTAAGGCTTCCAAAACAGGCAAATCCCGCATTTCTCGTTGAAGCGCCTAATGGAATAGCATTCCTTTCAATGATAAGAACAGATTTTTCAGGATATTTCTCTTTAATGGATATCGCCGTCCACAAGCCGGAAAATCCGGCACCAATAATGATGACATTTCTTTTTCTGTAAAATGTATCCAGTTCCCAGATGCTGTTCATAAATAATGAGTAATGGGTAATAAGTAATTTTATAAAACTTTAAACCTTAAACTTTGAACGAGTTACCCTTTATCTCCCTCATCATTATGCTGAAATCCGATGGCTCTCTGTGGTTCTTCAACAATTCTGTAGGTTTCCAGTTCGCTCTTTAATGCCTGAATTCTGAACTTAAAATCATCAAAATTATTGATAATAGCATCGGCTAAGAACCGTGCAACCTGATCAAGATATTCTTCAGTAAGTTTGGAACCTGCATCTCTTAAAGCTCCGCTCAAAAGAGTCTGATCTATCTTCAGTTTTTCATTTCTGGTCCTTTGATATAGATTTTTAATTCTTTTCTTTAAGCTTTGGGTAAAGTCGATCAGCATCGTGTTGCTGAATGCTTTCATCTTTGAAGAGATTTCATGCCAGAAAGGAATTTTATCTGCTTTGTTATTTTTCAATATTTTGTAGAGTAAAGAATCTTCTTCCAACCCTCTCGTCATGGCATACAGAATGATTTCTGAACGTTCTGAAGCATTGGGTGGAAAGATCGGGATCATTACATCAAATCTTCCCGGAGCAAGAATTTCTTCATCAATTTCTGAGACAGAATTGGCAGAACCTACCATCAGAACACCTTCTTTTTCAAATTTTCCAATGTAGTGAAGTATCAATTCTTGAGCTTCGAGATTACAAGAGGCAACATCAGTTTCGGCTCTTCTCTGCATCATAATTTCATCAAAATCGTCCATGAAAAGCAACATTTTGTTTTCCTTCATCATACTCAGCAGGAAATCACTGAAATTGATTTCATTTCCATCAATCAGTGAAGTTCCCAAATAATGTTTTTTGACTTCTTTAAACTGATATCCAATGATTTCCGCAATCTTATTGGCCCAAAATATCTTACCGCTTCCCGGAGGGCCATAGAGAATAATTCCTGCAGGCTTGTTGATCCCCCAATCTTTGATTTGCTGTGGATTCAGAAAGGGTTCCAGAACAGCAGATGTATAAAAAAACAGATCTCTGTATCCTATAAAATCTCTTTGCTGAAGACTGGTTTTGCTCCCGAAATAATCATAGACAAACTTATAGTTTCCTCCTAATTTATTATCAATTCCGTAACTTGATATGGAGGATTTGAAAAATCCGTTATCAAAAATATTGAGGTTATTATCTTTAATCACCTTCTCTACCTTCTCTTTTGGCTGATTGATGACTTTGGCAATCTGCTCCAATGTTTTATTTTTGTCCAGATCTTTTTCATATAATCTTAAAAAGTCTACATTTTCCCGTGCAAATTTTTCAAAATCTTCTTTTACTTCAAAATTCGTACTGACACAGTCTACCAGTTCAAGATCAAAATCCTGTATAAACTGTTTTATGGCTTCTGCAGAAACATTCAATTCTTCTGCCAGTTCAATTAGCTTCATAACTGTTGATTAATTCTATCAAATTTAATGTATTTGTACATAAATTAATATTGATTTATGATAATTCTGTAACATTCTCTAATTTATATAGACTACTACTATGTAAAACAAATTACATGGAAAAGATTTTATCAGTAAAAAATTTGACGAAGAAATTCAAAAGAGTTGTGGTCAACAATATTTCTTTTGATGTCGAAAGAGGGAATGTTTATGGCCTTTTAGGTCCGAACGGAAGTGGAAAATCCACAACTTTCGGGATGCTGCTTTCAACCATCAATCCTACCAGCGGAGACTGGTTTTGGTTTGGTAAAAAAGGTACTGATCCTGAAACGTTAAAAAAGATCGGAGCTATTATTGAGCAACCTAACTTTTATCCTTATTTAAGTGCAGAAACCAACCTTAAGATTGTCGCTGAAATTAAGCAAACACCCTATTCAAGGATTGACGAAGTTCTGAAGACCGTTAATCTGTATGAAAGGAGAAAAGATACTTTCAAAACTTTTTCTTTGGGAATGAAACAGCGTCTTGCCATTGCATCGGCAATGCTGAACAATCCTGAAGTGATGATCTTAGACGAACCTACCAACGGATTGGACCCAGAAGGAATCATCCAGATCAGAGAAATCATCAGCAATATTGCCAAACAGGGAATCACGATTATCATTGCAAGCCACCTTTTGGATGAAATTGAAAAAATATGCAGTCATGTGATTGTCCTGAAAGAAGGAAATTCCATTTACTGTGGAAGAGTGGATGAAATGACTTCCAATAATGGATATTTTGAACTGAAAGCTGATAATAACACATTACTTTTAAATGCTTTGAACGAACTTCAATGGTTTACATCTATCAATCAGGAGGGTGATCTTATCAAAGCTCAGATCCGTGATGACGCTTCTGTTTCAGCTTCGGCGATGAATCAGAAACTGGCAGAGAAAGGGATTTATTTGTCCCATTTGACCAAGAAAAAATTATCTCTTGAATCTCAATTCCTTGAACTTGTAAAAAACACCAATTAGTCATGATAAAATTATTAAAACTGGAATACTACAAAAACCTGAACTACAAACCGTTTAAGGTTTTCACCATACTTTATTTCGCCATTCTTATTGCGTTGCTTTTCATCGGATTGGTTGACTTTGATATTTTTGGAGGAACAATTAACTTAAAGGAACAGGGCATTTATAATTTCCCTGAAATCTGGAATTTCACCACATGGATTGTCGCTTTGCTGAAAATTTTCCTTGGACTGATCATTGTTTTCTCCATTTCGCAGGAATTCAGCAACCGAATGTTTAAGCAGAATACAATTGATGGATTAAGCAGAAAGGAATTTATTACTTCAAAACTGCTTACTATAAGTATTTTCACGATTGTTTCAACAGTGATTGTATTGGGAATTACTTTATTTCTGGGCTATCAATACTCGAAGACAACAGAATCTACAAAGGTTTTTGCTGAGATTTTCTTCATTGGAAATTATCTGGTAAAATTATTTACATTCTTCTGTTTTTTAATGTTCCTTTCCATTTTGCTGAGAAAATCTGTATTTGTATTTCTTGCTCTTTTTGTTTTATGGATTGGTGAGGGAATTTTAACCACTATTGAAGTATTCTCAAAAGTAAAGGGAATGCAGGGGGCACAAAGAAACGAAATCCTTCAGAATGACTTTTTCATTACCCATCTTTTACCATTGGAAAGTATGTCCAACCTTATTCCTAATCCAATGATGAGATTAAATATGGCAAAATGATGGGATTAAAATATGAATTCCACTACCCTACAGAAAGTCTTATTGCATGTCTGGTGTGGTGTGCTATTTTTATATTCGGATCGTACTGGATTTTGAGAAAAAGGGATTGGTAGATGGTAATATTTAGAATTTAAAGATTTAAAAATTAAAATATTTAAAGATTATTTTTAAAGTGGTTCGTTTTCGGATCACTTTTTTTGGCTTAAAATTTTCATTCGGTACTGTTAAAAACTAGCCATGAAAAAAATATACTACTTTCCGGGATTGATCAGTGCTCTACTGATACCTATTTTGTTCTGGTATTATGGAAACCAAAAGTTTGAAGACGTTAACGTTTCTGTGATGGATATTGGACTTCCCGCCAAAGAAAGAGAAGGGATTAAAAGAACTTTTGCAAGTTTTGAACCTGTAAGGAACTGGAATTATAAAAAAATAAAAATAGTCTCCGGTAAAGCCAAAGAAAATTCAAAATCATATGTTTCCGAACTGAAAAATCTCCAGAAAAGAAATGAGAAAGAGTCTGGTATTGAATTCATTTTAGATCAAAATAATAGCTACGGCGATTTTGTCTCGGTTTTAAATGATCTGGCAATCGCTCAACAAGATCAGTATGCCGTTGACCTGGAGAAAACAGGACATATTTTTGCGGTTTACAGCCATATTGATCCTAAGGTACAATATCCGGAATATGAATGTTTTCTTTGTAATGATGTTATCAGACCAGAATATAAACCTGATTTTTTTGAAAAAATACAATTATTTCTCACAAAACTTCCAAAAGATACTTATTACTTTATTTTCGGATTTCTCCTATTTCTGAATATTTCTATGTTCAGCATCAAAGAACGATTTCAATTACAACATTAATTGTAAATAAAAAGGCTGCCAAATGGCTAGTCATGGTCGGAAGAAATTTCCGACCATTTTTTATGTTTTAAGTTTTGAAGACTTTTGCAGGATCACCCCCCGCAAATATTATTAAAATTGCGGTAATCATATCCCGAAGTTCCATAGCGATGCG
>NZ_QICI01000052.1 GCF_004119445.1 Chryseobacterium sp. CH21
TGTTGCTATAGATCCAATCGAATGATGAGAAGTTTTGTGAAGATTAATACATTCTAATTTGAAAGCAACGCTAAATTTTTCTTTTCTATACATAAAAAAATGCCCCTAAAAAGTGTCTAACTTTTTGGGGGCAGTCCACTTTCGTCAGGATTTATTCATTTATAAGTTTAAAGAAATCAGATAAACTAATTTTTCTTGCCTCACATATTTTAAAAAGTGTTTCAATAGGAATTCTATACGTTTTTTCACTTTTTATTTTTCTAATGGTGCTTTCTTCTACACCATGATTTTTTGCAAATGAAGTTTGTGACTTGCCTTCTTGAAGCCAAGGTATCAACCATTTCTTTGTAATGTATAAACAAATTTTCTCGTTTATATCTGTCATAGAAACAAATCAAGTAATTAAATAATAAAAAATTACGGTCGATCGACCGTAATTGAAATTCTTTTACTACATTTATAAAAAAATACAAACCCATGAAAAAAAGCAGAACACACGTTGAAACCCGTTTTTGGGCAGTTGATAAAAAACGTTCTGGATTACAGCTGATGGAGACCTTCTTCCAGTTCAATGATCTGACAGCGTCTAAAGAGATGCTAAACAACATTATGAATTATGCCCTAAAGAGAAATAGCTGGATTGATGAAGATCCGTCTGTGATCTATCAGTTTCATCAGGCGGTACGGTCTTTTGTGCGTGCCGGTTATCTCATTCATCTGAAGGAAAAGAAACGGGTTGCCCATGCTCATTTAGAAAATCCTTCTCTATGGGTTCTTGGCTTGCTTTCGGAGAAAGAATACCAAAACCCTTTGTTGGTTTTTAAAAAAGCATTCAAAGAATACAGTGTCAAGGAGTTTGATTATTTTATGTCCGGTATTGTCTATTTCTCCATGGGAATGTATGATAATCTGCCAGAAAGAAATATCGTGAATCCCTACATCCATTTGACCAAAATGCTGGATGCTGCCCACCTGATTCTTGAAAGGAGAGGGAAGTAGAAGCTGGGAGCGGGAGGTTGGAAGATGGAAGTTAGTATGAGTCGTAGTGATGGGTGATTGGTGTAAAACCTCTGATTTCTCTGCTGTCATTCTGAATAAAAATGGAATGTAATGAAGAATCTCATCTATTTCAGAGAGATTCTTCCTTCGTCAGAATGACAGTGTTAAGCTAAGGATTTAACGCAAAGGTTTACTACGATCATTATCTTATTACAAGAGAGCAAAGGAGGAATCAATTTCATTGATCTTTCTAAGCGAACGCATAGCCATACAGTTTCATCCGCGACTTTGTCGCAGTCTTAGCTCCCTTAAAGATAAAACGGTTTGAACTTAATCTTTGCGTTTTAAAGAAATAAAAGGCCTCCTTCATTCAATTGAGAAAAAATTAGTCAGTGTCAATCTAATTTTTATATTTGCACATCTTGGGAGATCACCCAAATATGGGAAAACCCTCAATAAAAAGACTAAAAATAAAATAACCAAAAACAAAGAAGAATCAGGAATGGATAAAAGTAATTTATTAATTATTGTAGCTTCGGTTTCCGTATTCATTTCAGTGCTTCTTGCTATTTTCCTTGTTACCGTAAAGACAAAACATAAGCTAAGCAACAGGTTGTTTGCCGTTTTTCTGATGATCAACGCTATCGATATTAGCGAACCACTGTTTAATATGATGGTTAATGGCCCATCTAATCTTGGAATGCTTAGAAATACATTTGCTTACCTGCAAATTCCGGTTTTTTATCTCTACGTCTTATCTGTTTGCTATTCCGATTTCAAGCTTAAGCCTCAATATCTCCTGCATGCACTTCCGTTTTTAATTGCTAATCTGGCTTTGGTGCCTCGTTTTTATGGGGTAGATACAGCTGCAAAAATCAGCTTTATTCAAAATCGTCAAAGCATGATAGAATTGCAGTTTAATCATATTCTGATTCATGTTCAGATGATTGCGTATTTCGTTGCTGTTTTCAGGGTGTTAAGAAAATCAAAGACACTCTATCTTGAAAACTATGCCGGGAAAAGTATCAGTTCTTACCATTGGCTTTTTCAGTTTACCGTTGTATTGTCTGTGGTGTATGCCATTGCTCTTTTGAAAAATATTTTTAAGTTTTCAGATTATCCCTACATTTCTGAGTGGATGAAGGCTGGGCTTTTATTACTATCGCTCTTTATTATTTGCTGGTATCTTTTCAAAGCATTAAATAATCCGGAGCTTTTCAGAAATGTTGATTCAAAATTAAAGCTTGTATCTGAGATGGTTTCAGAAGAGAAAAATAATGTAGAATCAGAGGTCAATAATAAGGAGTATAATGAAGAGCTTTTGAGATTGAAAAACTATATGACCGAGAAAAAACCTTTTCTTAATTCCTCACTCACCATTCAGGAAGTTTCCGGCGAAATTGAAATTCCTGTCCGGGATTTATCACTTTTGATCAATCACCAATTAGGGCAGCATTTTTATGATTTTGTAAATAGCTATCGCATAGAAAATGCGATGGATATCTTAAAAGATGAAACCAAAAGTAAGGTAACAATCCTTGAAATTCTGTATGAAGTTGGTTTTAATTCAAAATCTTCCTTTAATACTGCTTTTAAAAAACATACGGGTAATACACCAACTTACTACCGTAAGAATTTGTAATACAGTTATTTGTAATTACTCGTACTCTTTTTCTGAAAGATTCGAACTTATTTTTCTGAGCAAATGGGACCGATTACTTTTATTCGGTCGCATAACTTCAGCGTCTTCCACATCTTTGTATCGAAATAAATTTTTAACATTTAAAACAACGATACAATGAAAACTTCATTCTCACTTTTAGCACTATTCTTATTTATCAGCAGCTTTTCTTTTGGACAAAAATTTTCCACAAAGATTGATTCTATTATACAGGACAATTATAAAAAAAATCCGGGTGTAGGAATCAGTTTTGGCTTCATCAATGATAAAGAAGAATATTATACTTCCTATGGAAATCTGAATGCGGAAAGCCAGACTAAAATTGACAAAAATTCTTTATTCGAAATTGCGTCAATCACTAAAATTTTAACATCAAATTTAATTGCCCAGGCGGTTTTAGATAAAAAAATAAAGCTGGATGATTATATAGACGGTTACCTTCCGAAGGAATATGTATTGAACCAGAATCTTAAAAATAAGATTAGAATTTCAGATCTGGCATCCCATCAATCTGGTTTACCTGATATAGATTTTGCAAAATTGATTGAGCAGAATCCACAGCAGCCAGTAAGCGGTGTTACTCAAAATACATTGACCTCAATTATCAATAACTGCAGTGAGCTGAAAGATTATGGCAAATACCGATATTCTACCATTGGCTATACTTTACTGGGACAGATCCTGGAAAAAATATATGGTAAAAGCTATGATATTATTATCAGAGACCAACTTATTCAGCCGTTGAAAATGACCACTACATTCACTAAAGATTTTAATGTGAAAAACGTAACAACGGCCCACAATCCGGAAGGAGGAATTCAGGAATTCTTCAATTGGAATATTACAGCACCTGCCGGTTTGGTGAAATCTAATGCGGTTGATATGGTCAAATTTCTAAAAGCTGTATTAAATAGTAAAACAAGAATAGGGCAGGCGTCCATCATTGAGGAAAAGATCTTTTATAAAGATGAAAAAAGAGAAATGGGGCTAGGTTTAGGGATCTTAACAGATGATAAAAATACAATTTATTATAAATCAGGAGACTCTATGGGTCAGTCTTCCATTATATGTTACAACAGAGCAAAAAATGGGGGTTCATTATCCTTCTTGATCAGAGAAACTCAAAAATGAGACAAGATCTGATGAACAAAATTTATGAAACCGTTCTGAAATAAGTATCATCAGATCTCATCATTTTAATACAAAAATTCACACCATGAAAAGTTTTATATACCTACTGATGCTTACCGTAATAATGACGGGTTGCAAGGCAGGTCATACAGCAATGTCTCACAAGAAAAATTATAGTTTTCTTACAGATAGTTTACATGTTGAAAAACAATTGGAGAAGTATAAACTTCCGGGATTTAGTCTTGTTGTTTTTGAAAATTATAAGATTGTCTACTCGAATCAGGTTGGAGTGAAATCTATGAATTCTAAAGAAAAACTGGATGTAAACACTGCTTTTTCTACAGCTTCTATTACAAAACCCATAACAGCACTTCTTTGCCATATCCTTGAAGAGAAAGGGTTGATTAATTTGAATGATCCTATTGATAAGTATTTAAAACGCTGGCATCTGCCAAAAAGTAAGTTTACTGAAAATAACAGCCCAACCTGGAAACAGTTTTTTAACCATACTTCAGGGACAAGTCAAGGTGGATTTTCAGATTACTATGTAGGAGATCAAATTCCTACTATCAGAGAAAGCCTTTTAGGACAGATTCCGGGATACGGTAAGGAAATTGAATTCCTGTTCACGCCAGGAACTGATTTTGCATATAGCGGAGGCGGTTATGTGATTGTTCAAATGGCATTAGAAGATACTTTTAATAAATCTATTGCAGAACTTGCCCAGGAATATATCTTTTCACCTCTTGGTATGAAGAATACCACCATGATACAGCCTAATGAAAAAGGATTTCCAACGAATGTTGCTTCTGTTCACGATAAAGAGGCAAAAGTTATTAAAACAGGCTTGCCCATCACTCCACAGGTTGCAGCATCAGGAGTATGGTCTACGCCTACAGATCTGGCTAAGCTTTCTATTGAGATACAAAATGCTTTGCGCAATAAAAATAATAAAGTGATTTCTCATCAGGTTGCCAAAAAAGTAACAGAAGTAACGGCTTTGAAAAATGCTGTTGGCGGATGGGGCAATGGATGGCAGAGATCTGTAGCGTATAACAACTATGACTGGCTGATGTGCAGCGGCTCCAATACCGGAGTTGGAGGAAGTATTTTTGCCAGTATGAAAGATGGGAATGGCTTTGTAGTTCTTGCGAATGGTGAAAAGCCTAACCGTATCCCGGTAATTAATCAAACCCGAATCAGGATTCTGAAATTAATGGATTGGAACAATAAGCTGGCTGATACAAAAGCTCAGGAGATACCAGTAAGTTTAAAAAAGCAACTCATCGGTACATACAACGACTTTCTTTATGGACAGGGAGCGGATACAAAAATTGTAGAAAGAAACAATCGTCTGTATGTTGAAAATCAGTTTTTAGACTATTTTAAAGGAAAAAATGAGAATGAATTGGTATATCTGGAAAATGGACATTTTGCCATTGTAGATTACCCGAATCTATTAAAATTTGATTTCAGCAATGGAAAGCCAAGCGCTGTCATCTTAACAAGAGATGCCTTGGAGACAAAGATTGATATTACCAGCAAAAACAAATAAATATCCATTTCACATGAAAAAATTACTGACCGGAATTGTTCTTTTTCACTCCCTGTTATCTTATGCACAGAAGGATGATAAAACAATCGTTCTTTCTGAAATTACAGAAAAAGTAAAGCGTTATTATATTGATAAAGAAGCTTACAAAAAAGTAGATTCTTCATTTCAAAGCGACCTTAAAAAAGAAGTATTTAATAAGTTGAATAAAAGCGATTTTGCAGCGCTTCTTGCTAATAAACTGAGATCGGATATAAAAGACTACCATTTTTCTTTCAGATATCTGGAAAATTATAGCCCTGAAAAGGTGGTTGACGAGAAAGAAAAGGAAAAACTGCATGATTTTCACAACAGTCTTGAGAATTTTGGTTTTGAAAGCGTTCAGCGATTAGAGGGCAATATAGGATACATTAATTATAAAGGCTTTGCTTCCCCAAAATCCAGCGCCAATACATTAGCTGCTGCCATGAATTTTGTTGCCAATACAAACGCTTTGATTATTGATCTCAGAGAAAATCAAGGAGGAGATAATGATATGCTTCTGTTATTCTGCAGTTATTTTTTTGATAAGAAGACAGATCTTTATACTACGTATTTCAGACATGAGGATAAGACAGTAGTCAACAGTACGCAATCAGGTGTTTTGGGCGCAAAATATCTCCATAAAAAAATCTATATCCTTACCAGTAAAAGCACTTTTTCTGCAGCAGAAGCGCTTGCTTATTTTCTGCAGCAACATAAACTGGCTGAAGTAATAGGTGAGAAAACACCTGGAGCAGCCAATCCGGTAGATCATTTTGTTATTCAGAATCAATATCTATTGCTTGTTCCTACAGGAAAAGTAAGCTCTTTGATCAATCAGAAAAACTGGGAACATGTAGGTATAAGCCCAGATCGTGAGGTAAAAGCCAAAGATGCTTTAAAAGCGGCTCATATTACCATTTAAAGAATATTATAAAAACAGAAACCAAAACAGAGCTGAGCCCATCTGAAATAAAAAAGCTTATTCATACATTAGAATAAGAGATTAATTGAAGTGCCTTTTGATAGTTTGCTATTTTTAGAATCTATCAAGAAAAAGGGACAGGTCTGTTCAGACTTGTCCCTGTATGTGGTTAAAATAAGATTGTTTTCAGAACCTTTTTGTGATCCTGATGGTATGAAAGGTTATTTTAAAACTTGCTGGTCATAAAGAATATTGTCATATTCATCAAAGCTTATGATCAGAACTTTATACTGTTTTGCACTGTCGTTATTAAAGAACTTAATTCTTGGAGGAACATAATCACTGTCAAATAGGTTAGGGTTCCAATACAGTGTTTCTCTGGTGTCATTTTCAATTTTTTCCGGAGCATCATCATCAATCATTTCAATAGGGAATTCGGAAGGTCTGTCATATCCTTTTATGATGGCGGAGTTGGTGTTGGGAGTTTCTTTTTCAGTGCTTTTAGATTTCATATTGCCTTTCATTGTATAAATGGCTACTGCATCACCTATTAATCCAGCTCCTTTAATGATTTTTACCATCGCAATATTGTTGATAGGAAGGTTGGAAATCATGGCGGGGTCGGTTTGTACTTCATCTAAATACAGCTTAGCCTGCTGACCGCGGATGTAAGGTACATTTACTCCTGAATTATTTCTCTGAAACGTTAATCCGGCAGCTCTTCCCTGAAGCCAGTCTAAGATATTATTGGATCCTCCTGCATTTTGATTTTCATTAACGAAGTCAAATACCGTAGAATTAACGGAGCTGAACATTCCGGTAGACAGTTGTTTGTCTAACTCTTCTTTCGGATCTTTCTTTTTTCCTACCAAAGCTACTTCCTGAATCTGGATATCAGCACTTTCTTTCTTTTTAATGTTTTTCTGAGTGTTGATGGCTCTGGCAATGGCTGGCGGAAGGGTTTTGTTCTCACCGGATTTTACCAAAGTATATTTTGTGGTCGGAAAATTACCTTTAAATGGGGTAGGATTCACTAAAGGTTCCACTGTAACGTATAAATTATCAGTACTGGCTTCTTTGTCTTTTTCTGCATTCACAAATAATGAAACGTTCAAAGGTTCATCAGTATTGATATTATTCAGATAAACATATCCATTCTGATCTGTTTGAAACTGATTAATCATCGGATCTCCTTTACCTGCTCTCAATACCAGATTTACTGTACTATTGACTAGCAGGGCATTGTTTTTAATAGGTTTTACCCTGTAGGAAAGAAACTGTTGAGAGTTGTTTTTAATGGCTGGGGCAGATCCGTTAAGAACAGCATTCCAATCGAATCTTTTCCAGGTTTCAGAAATAAGCAGCGCATCCAGAGCTTCAGTATTGGTTGTTTTAGAAAAATATTGTGCAGGACTGTCTATTTTTGAAGTAAAATCTCCTGTTAACCAAAGCCCGCTCAGTAGGTTCTCTTCTTCCGTATTTTGGGAACTATTGTCTTCACTTACGAGAACCGTGTAATTTTTAAAATTGGATTCAGGAGAAAGGTCAATGCTGTTGAAGGCTCTTGGAATTGGCTTCAGGCTCTGGCCTACTATTTCTGCTTTCTCAACTTTTAAATTTCCGGGTTTTATAAAACAAAGTCTCTTGGCAACAAGATTATCCTGCTCATCAAAAATAGCCAGTTGCAAAACAGCATTAGCTCCATTGCTTACTTTTGTAGGGATAAGACTGGATGCCTCATTCGTCAGATGGTTGATATTGGCTCTGTAAGCAAGGTGGTTATTAATAATTCCGACAATTTTATAACCCTGAAGCTGCTGTTTTAGATTAACGCCTTTCAGGGTATATTTAACTCCTTCCTTAGAACTGCTGACTTCTACGTTAAGACCGCTGTCTGCAGCCTGTGGCAGATCTATGGTCTGGCTTTTCCCCGCATTGTCCTGAATGATTGCCTGGTATTTTTTTCCTGATGCAGGAGTAAGTGTAAAAGAGGCCACATTTTTATCAAAAGATTTAAATGTTGCAACAGGAGTTTTGGGATTTTGGATATCGATTACTTTTCCGGACCAGCTTTCCGGTAGAGAAGTGTTGCCGGATACTCTTACAGCAAATTTCGTAGGCATACCATTAATGAAAGTTCCTCCTTCCGGAAAAGCTTTTGCAGACCAGTCAGAACTTTTAGAAATTACTAAAGATTCCTTAGATTTTGGATTGTAAACCGGAAGTGTTTTGACAATTTGGAAGTCTTCATTAAAATTGGTCATGTAAGGAGTATAAGCTCTTATAAAGTAAACCTGCTCAGGAAGATCTTCTTTCAGTTGAAAATCTCCGCTGCCTTCACCATTGGTAAGAAGTGTTGTTTTCCAGTCTATTAATTTTTTATCAGCATCATACAATTCAACAAATAGGGTAGTGGATAATGCAGAACGGTTATAACCATCAAATACAAAACTTTTAAACCAAATCTTGTCACCTGCTGCATATTGGGATTTGTCTGTAAGTAAGTATACTTTCTCTTGTTCGTAATTATCCTCAAGATTGGTAAGTGCTTTTTCCAGTTTAGTTTGTGCCAGTACGGGGTGCACCATGGAAAGAAGCAATACACAGAATATATTTTTCATAGAAATCTTAACGCATTTAATTCTGTGCTAATGTAATGATTTAATGACTTCAAAAATTGATATTTGACGTGTTATTTCACTAAAAATAAATATGATTAGGCTATTTCCTTCCTGTAATTTCTGAATCAGAAAATAGGATTACCTGAAAAATACTCATCCTTGAATGTTGAGACAAACAGATGTTGTAAGTATGAATGTAATGGAAACGTTTTGTGAATTAAAGTTTTAGGTTGTAAAAATTAATCAATATATGGTGAAAAAAAGTATATTGAATGAATATTTTTATTATTTTTATGAAATAAACTAATACATGAAAATAAATGAAAAATATTCTCACATAAGTATTTATTTAAATATAAGATACTGCAAATAATCCATTTTAATTTCGATAATGTAATTGATGTCGCTTATTCGTGGGCTTATATTTCTATGGGTATAAAAGCAATATGTAATTAAAATAGATACAGGTAGAATTACAATTAAACATACAATCAAATCCAATTATTCCTATGGAAAAATCACACAATCACACGCATGGATGCACCCATTGCTCTTGCCACAATCCTGTTTTGGATGTTCTTAAAGAAGAGCTTTTCAGTGCAGAAAATCTGACAAAAATAAATCCCGGTTCAGGAAAAGCAACCCACGAAAAACCACAGACCCTGATGATCAGTGGAGGAATCATCCGTCCCATGATTGGCGGATCAACGGCTACTGTCGAGGCCATTGGTTTTGCTGATGGAAAAGTGGTGGTAACCGGTGAGAAAAAAGAGGTGGCAAAATATATGACGAAACACCATCCGAAACATCAAAAAAAGGAATTAACAGGAACTCAAACCTTACTTCCTGGTCTCATTGAGCCCCATGTTCATATGGTTCCTACAGCAATGATGCATGGCTGGCTGGATCTGAGCCCTTTTGAAGGACAGAATTTAAAATCGGTGTATGATTTGACTTCCGTGGGAACCATGATAAACAATCATATTCCTAAGATTCCCGGAGCTGTCATTTTAGGTAGGGGATTGGATCCTTCATTAATGCCTTTCGAAGAAGTAAATGGTAAAAAAGAGTTGATAACCATTAATAATACGGTACTTGACAGTATTAATCATGATACCCCTATGATGCTCTTAAGTGCTTCCATGCACACCCTTTACCTGAACACAAAAGCGTTAAACTATGTGTTTGATCACAATACTGATATACGGGATGAATATAAAACTGTAGACAAGTATATCAGTGAGACCAATGGCCAATTGCAGGAAGGTTTACAGATGACTCCTGCCTTGAAGACTGTAAAGCTGCAGATCATCGCCATGAGCATAGAAATCAACAGATATTTAACGGATCTTTTTAATACCGCCAATTCAAGGGGTGTTACTTTCATGTATGATGCGGGATTGAATAAGGGATCAGAAACACTTTTAACCAAATATTTTGAGACGCATCCCGAATTGGTAAGAACAGGTGGGGCATATTTGTGTTCCAGCCAGGAAGATGTAGATAAACTGGATCATTATAAAGAGCCAGATCATTACAAGCCTGTATATAATGGGCATATTAAAGTGGTTTCAGATGGTTCCAATCAAGGCTTGACGGGTTATCAGAGTGCTCCTTATCTGTGTAATCCAGCCGATAATACGGGAGTATTTAATTTCCCGCAGACAGGTATTCCTGCGAATACGATTCCGCCAGGTTATAATACATTAATCAATACAGTTGTAGCTGTAAAAGGATGGCCATTGATGGTTCATGCTAATGGAGATCAGGCGGTAACATTTGCAATCAATGCCTATCAGCGTACCCTTGCTCAATATAGAGGGCCGGAGCTTCGTAACCGTATAGAGCACTGTTCGCTTCTGACATCAGATCAAATTACCAATATGCTCCAAATGGGTGTTTCGCCAAGTTTCCTTATCGGACATGTGGGGTATTGGGGATATGCTTTTAAGGAAGTGATATTCGGTGAAAAGGCACAAATGCTTGATCTTTGCGGTTCAACACTTGCTGCTGGTATGAGAATTACCCTTCACAGCGACAATGAAGTAAGCCCATTGGGTCCTTTAAGAATGATGGAACAATCGATTACCAGAATCATGGAAAAAAATCCAAAGGATATTGAAGTGTTAAACAGTGCCGAACGTATTACTCCCGAGCAGGCTTTAATAGCGGTTACTTATGATGCTGCATGGCAATGCTATGCAGACAAATGGGTAGGATCGTTAAATGAAGGATATTTTGCTGATTTTGTTATATTGGAACAAGATCCTCTTTCATTGAATACACCATCATTACAATATATGAAAATGAGAGATATTCCGGTATTGGAAACATGGGTGGATGGTATACCTGTTTATGTAAATAATAAGACTGCAAAAGAAGTAACTGAAAAAAATGTGCTTTTTTCAGATAACGTATAATTTATTCTGAGAAGAATTAAATAGTTGCTAATTAAACCCGATCAGAGTAGATGATTTCTACTCTGATTTTGTTTTTAGATTTGATACTGTATTGTAATTAAGGTGATTGGATATTTAAATATTATTTGTTCTTGACATATGTGTCAATCATTTTTTGAAATTTTGGATTATTAACATAAACATCAAAGCTATGGCTGTTTTGCCCATCGAAATTATCAACAGTAAAAAAACTATAAGTAGATTTTAGAGTATTATATGCTCTGTCATTGTATCCTAGAGTTGTAGGATTCAATTCTTTTTGAAGACCGATAAATTTTTTTAACACATAATCGTCTTTATTGGTTGTAATGTGGATATTTTTTAATTGTGGGCTGAAGTTTCTATAAGCCCTGTTGTCCGATTGTTTTGTGAAATCAATTTCTCCAATTGCGGGTGCAAGCATGATGCAAACAATCCGATTGGCGTTTTCAGAAAGAGGGGTTTTGTTATCAACAGCTATACCGAGGCTTTCTGTATCTCTTCTGAATTTGTCATTGTAAGGAGGATTGCTTAGAGAGCTTAGAACAACTGATGCTCCCCGGCTATGCGAAATTATAAAAATATCTTTATTGTGTATTTCATTGAGAATCTTGCGCAATCCAAATTCTCCGGCCATTTGACTGTATCCAGTTGCATAAAACCATATTCTTGCTGAGCTGAATGGATTATTCGAGGTTAATCCATCCCAATAGAATTCAATGATCTGATCTTGGGTAGGATCTATGTTAATTTTTGTGCGTAAAAGGTCATAATTTTTTTTAGATTTTGCTTCATTATTATTGTAACCATGAACGAAAATGAATACTCTTTTTTTGTTTGAAATATCTTGACGGTATTCTGCAAGTTTTTTAGTTTCAAAATTGGTTAGAATGTGTGTTGTATTGTTCTGTTGAGCAGTTAGGTATAATGAGGATGTTTTTTTGTATGGACCTATTTGTGTATCCCAGTTTTCAGGATAGAAATTGCCATTAAGATCTACAAATGCGACCGTTGTATTTGGAGGAATCTGTATGTTGGGGTTTGTACTTTTGGGAATATTATTTGTACGGCACGAGCACAATATAATATAAAGACAAATGATTAAATAGTGCTTTTTCATAATATTTTGATTTATAGATTATGTAAATTTTTATTTTCCAAGTATAGATTGACGGAGAAAAGTCTAGGTATTCACTAATGAAAGTGGTATGGTGTTAATAGTCAATTGTTAATATGGTGGAAAATCAATTGCTTAAAATGAATCTAGTTTGCTTGATATAACAAATTAACTTTGGGATGGTCTTACTTTATTTGAAGTGGTATTGGCGTTTCCAAATATGTGAATTCTCTCAACAAACCCTTTCTGACATTTCAATATTTTGGAGTGTAATTTTGGGTGGGAAATGTAAAGAAATATTTTTATTGGAAGATGTGTTTTGTGATGGTTTTAGTTTTTTATAACACTAATATACGATTTTACATTAATTATTAAAAAATAAATTATAATAATTTGTTTTCTTTAATAAAATATTAAAATATATTGTTTGTTTTTGGAATTATACATTTGAGTGTTTTGAATCAAAAGAATAAAATAGTATTTGTTGTAAAAACAATCTGGAGTATGAGGATAAGAAATAGAATTAACATTTTCATAAAATACAATTGATGTATCCAGGTATATAATACCATGATTTTTTCTATATTTAGAAGACGTATATATAGGGTTACGAATGTTTAGAAAAATGGCTTGTGTTTTTATTTTGCACTCTAAAGCATGCCTGTCAATATGAAATAAAAAAGATAATGCCAATAAACCTAATACCTCCAGATGGAGGCATGTTATATAAAGAAACAGATATGGCTCAGTTTTTCCCTGAGCCTTTAAATGCAATAACTGCCCTATTATTTTTAGCCATCGCCATTTTCTGGACCCTCAAAATGAAGGGTAATTTAAAAAAATATCCTTTTTTAACCTACTGCCTGGTTTTATTATATATTGGTGCTATAGGGGGAACTATTTATCATTCATTCAGACAATGGCCCGTATTTATCATGATGGATTGGCTGCCTATTATGTTGCTCTGTCTGTCTGCCGGGTTTTATTTTATAGCGCAGAGTACCCGATGGTATTATGCTGTTTTCTTGGTTCTGCTATATACAGCACTTATGGTTGGTTTGAGAAACTGGATTTTGGTTGATAACCCTTCTCTTTTTATCAATGTCAATTATGCCATCATGGCTTCATTTGTAGTTTTCTCGGTAGTAAGGTATTTAATCTATACCCAATGGAAAGCTGGCAAATGGGTAGGTTTTGCTGTATTGTCATTTGTTTTTGCATTGACCTTTCGTATTGCGGATAAATGGGAATTGTTCAGCTTCGGGACACACTTTTTATGGCATACTTTTGGGGCAGTAGCGACATTTTGCATGTTTAATTATATCTATCTTACACAGAATATAATTAGAAAAACATAAGTGGTTTTTGTTTTCTTTGAAACTTTAATTTATACATAGGTAATAAACATTAATATTAATGTTTATTTTATTTTGTAAAATTTAGAGTTTAATTCTTTTAAGGTTGAAAAAGATGATTTACTTATATTTGCTCTGCAAAGCAAATCTAAATGTTCAAAAAAGTAAGTACAGTATTTATCCTCGGATTTTATACGGTTTTTTGTTCGGCCCAGCAGGTCCGGCCTTCCAAATCATCTGAAATTTACCGCGAAATCAAAACCCTTAAGCAGCTGCCTAAAGTTTTATACCTTGCGGCTCACCCCGATGATGAAAATACAGGATTGCTCTCCTGGTTAATCAACGATCAAAATGTAGAAACGGGTTATTTGTCTTTAACCAGAGGTGATGGTGGTCAGAATTTATTAGGTACAGAGCAAGGTGCTGCATTGGGATTAATCAGAACACATGAGCTTTTAGAAGCAAGAAAGTTAGACGGAGCCCAACAGTTTTTTACCCGCGCGATTGATTTCGGGTTCTCTAAAAATACCACCGACACTTTTAAACAATGGGATGCGGACAGCATTACAGCGGATGTAGTTTGGGTGATCCGTCAATTCCGTCCGGATGTTATCATTTGTCGTTTTCCTCCTACTGCGGCGGCAGGACACGGGCAACATGCGGCTTCAGCAGTGGTTGCAGAAAAAGCTTTTAAGCTTGCAGGGGATAAAAAAGCTTTCCCGGATCAACTAAAATATGTGAGTGTATGGCAGCCCAAACGGGTATTGTGGAATACTTTCCGGTTTGGCGGGGTCAATACAACAGCTGAAAATCAATTGAAAGTTACCGTTGGGCAATATGATGCACAACTGGGGATGGGCTATGGTGAATTGGCAGGATTAAGCAGAAGTTTACATAAAAGCCAGGGGGCAGGAACACAGTCTGTAGCAGGGATCAGGACTGAATATTTTTCCCACGTTATTGGTGACCCGGCAAAAACAACACTTTTCGATGGAGTAGTCAAAACCTGGACTTCACAAGGAAACGCTGATATTGATCGGTCATTAGATCAAATTATTTCATCTTTTAATTTTAATAACCCTGACCTGAGCTTACCTGCTTTACTTGCTTTACGAAAAAAGGTCATGGCATTAAAAGATGCAGATCTGAAAAAGGATAAGCTTAAATCTCTTGACAACATTATTTTAAGCTGTGCCGGCTTTATGGGTGAGGTTGTTACCAATCAGGCTGAAGCTGTTGCCGGGGATCATTATAATTTCAGATTAAATTTGATTTCAAGAGCTGCAAACCCTGTCGTTTTAGAAGATGTAAAATGGCTAATTCAGTCAGAAAGCTTCAACAGAAAATTATCAAAAGATTCTTTGATTACCATTCAGCATGACATCCGGATTCCTGCAGATGCAGCACTCACAGAACCTTACTGGTTGGCAAAACCTGCTGCAAATGCTGCAACTTTCTCTGTTCCAAATGATACTTTAATCGGATTGCCTGAGGCAGAATCACCGTTGAATGTTTTGCTTGGTTTAAAAATAGGTTCGGAAAAGTTTCAGGTTAAACTTCCTTTATCCTTCAAGAAATTAGATCCTGTTCGTGGTGATGTAGTGGAAGCCTTGCGTATTGTTCCTGCATTGGAACTGAAATTTACACAACCGCTTTATCTAGTCAAAGAAAATGAAGACTTACATTTGAGTTTAAATTTTAAAATTAATTCTAACAAACAGCCCAGTAAAGGTACCCTCAACTTCATGTATAACGGAGAAAGACTTGGTGGCACTGATGTAAATTCGCTCAATGGAAAAGATTTTACCATCAATTATGTTATTCCAAAAACTAAGCTTGCTTCAATATCTTCATCACGTTTGCAATTGGATGCCAATTTTGTTGCAGATGGAGTGATTTATCATAAAAAACAGGTATTAATTCAGTATCCGCATTTACCCTCTTTGCAGTATTTTGCGCCTGCTACTGTAACGGTGATGAAAGGCGATATTCAGGCGAAGGTTAAAAAAGTGGGGTACGTAGAAGGAGCGGGTGATTTCATTCCTGAGTTTCTGCGTATTGCAGGTATTCAGGTAGATGTTCTGAAAGATGAAGATTTTTATGGAAACATAGATGAATCTGGTGGGAACGGTAATTCGAATAAATTATCGCAATATGATGCCATCATATTAGGTGTTCGTGCCAATAACACAGAGAAAAAATTGGGTCGTTGGATGCCTTTTTTATGGTCCTATGCAAAAGCCGGAGGTAATTTGGTGATGCAGTATAACACCAACCAGGATACCACCGTTGATAAACTGGGGATGTACAATTTCAGTATCGCAAACAAGCGTGTTACCGAAGAAAATGCTGCGGTTACATTTTTAAATCCAAATCATAAATTACTGAACTTTCCGAACAAAATTACTGCGGATGATTTTAAAGGCTGGGTACAGGAACGTGGCGCTTATTTCCCTGCTCAATGGGATGCCGCCTATGAACCGCTTTTTGAAATGCACGATACAAACGAAGAACCTCTTCAGGGATCCACTTTATATGCAAAATACGGAAAGGGTAATTTTATTTATTCGCCGTTGGCATTTTTCAGACAGCTGCCCGCAGGAAATGTGGGGGCTGCACGTTTATTTTTAAACTTTTTATCTGCACAGAAAAACTGATGAACAAACAACTTAAAAACTGGAATATCTGGTACATACTATTAGCCGTTGCATTAGTATTGCAGATCGTATTTTATTATGGGTTTACTAAATTCTGGGCATGAGTAATATAGATTGGACAGTTCTCATTTTTACACTTGTTGCAGTGGTTGTTTATGGCGTAATGATCGGCCGTGGCCAAAAAAGTAACGAAACCTACCTGAAAGCAGATAATAAAATGCCGTGGTACATTGTATTGATAGGGATTATGGCTACACAGGCTAGTGCCATTACCTTTCTTTCCGCACCTGGTCAGGCTTATACGGACGGGATGCGTTTCGTACAGTATTATTTTGGTTTGCCTTTGGCGATGATTGTGATCTGTATCACTTTTATCCCGATTTTTCAGCGCTTAAATGTTTATACCGCCTATGAATATTTAGAAAACCGTTTTGATAAAAAAACAAGGGTACTCACTTCACTGCTTTTTCTTTTCTCCAGAGGCTTATCAACCGGAATCAGCATTTATGCTCCGAGTATTATCTTATCAAGCGTTTTAAACTGGAATATTTATTTGACCAATGTTTTAACAGGTGGTATTCTGTTGATTTACACCTATGTAGGTGGAGCAAAAGCAATAGCCCATACCCAAAAATTACAGTTTCTGATTATTCTGGGAACAATGGCTTTTGCAGGGTATCTGCTTATTCAGAATATGCCAAATGGAATTGGTTTTAAGGATGCACTGTATCTGGCGGGGAAATCCGGAAAGCTGAATGTAATCACCACAGAATTCGATTGGAAAGATAAATACAATATCTGGAGTGGTTTAATCGGTGGTTTTTTTCTGGCACTTTCTTATTTCGGTACGGACCAGAGCCAGGTCGGGAGGTATATTACTGCGAAAGACAATACCAATGCAAAAATGGGCTTGCTGTTGAATGGATTGGTTAAAATTCCGATGCAGTTTGCAATTCTTTTGATCGGTGCCTTGCTTTTCGCATTCTTTTCTCTAAAACCGGCTCCGATTTATTTTAACGAACGCTCTTATCAATATTTAAAGGAAACAAAACCTGACCAGACTGCGGTTTTTGAAAAAGAACATCAGAATTTACAAATAAAATTTAATGCAGAATCAAAAGAAATTCTAAAATTAAAAGAATCTAATTCTCCTCAACTCAATAAAACAATTCAGGATTTTAAAAACACACAAACAGAAGTAAAAGCATTGCACGGTAGAGTAGAGGAAGCGATCAATCAATCAAACTATAACGCAGAGAAAACGGATACGAACTACATTTTCCTGTATTTCGTAAAAAACACTTTGCCTGTAGGGATGATTGGTTTGCTGTTTGCCGTCATTTTTCTGGCCAGCTGGGGTTCCATTTCGGCAGCGCTGAATTCTCTTGCTGCCTGTTCATTAAAAGATATTCATCTAATATTTAAAAAAGAACTTCCTGATGAGAAAACCGAATTGAAGTACAGCCGCCTGCACACCTTAGCCTGGGGTATTTTCTCCATTGGAGTGGCTATGTTTGCTACTCAAATGGGTTCTCTTATTGAAGCAGTTAATGTACTGGGGTCTCTTTTCTACGGTCCGATATTGGGGATTTTCCTGGTTGCATTTTACTATAAAAAAATCATTGGCTCGAATGTATTTATTGCCGCCATTTTATCAGAAATTACGGTTATTGCCGTTTATCAGTTTGATATCGTTTCTTTCCTTTGGCTTAATGTAATTGGGGCAGCAGCAGTCATTGTATTTTCTGCAATCGGATTGCTGTTTTATAAACAGAAAGAAGTAAATTCGTAAGCAAATAATAATAAAAACAAACAAATAAAAATATTATGAAAACAATCATGAAATCTGCTGCCGTACTTGTGGCTACAATGACAATCTCCCTGAATGCCTTTGCACAGGAAACTAAAAAACCTGCCAGCCCTCCAGCTACTGCTACAGGAAAAATTAAAGATGCAAATATTACCATTGCCTATAGCAGCCCTTCTGTAAAAGGACGTACCATCTGGGGTGGTTTGGAAGCTTATGATAAAGTTTGGCGTGCGGGTGCCAATGAAGCGACTACTTTTGAAACGGATAAGGATATTACTGTTCAAGGTAAAAAGCTTCCTGCAGGTAAATACAGCTTTTTCTTAATCCCTAAGCAAAGCGGAACCTGGACTGCGATTTTTAATAAAGAACCAAAGCAATGGGGTGCTTATAAATACGAGGAAGCAAAAGATGCTTTACGTGTTGATGTAAAAACAAAGGCTTTACCAGCGACACAGGAAACTTTAGTTTATAAAATAAACAATAATGGATTCACAATGGATTGGGATAAAATCTCAGTTCCTGTAGAAATCAAATAGATTTGAATATCAAAAATTAAGATCCCGTTAATCCGGGATTTTTTAGGATAGAAGGATTAGATGGATATTTCCCATTGCTGAAAATTAGTTTTTCCTATTTATTTCGTGTAAAATTTAAAAAATCATCAGAGTTTAATCTTCTGATGATTTTTTTATAGTAATTTCTCTCTGTGGGAATGGGATTTTGATGTTTTGTTCTTTAAATCTCCTGTCAATTTCCAGGATGATTTCACTTTTAACATCGCTTCCAAAAACGAAATTTGCCACCCAAAATTTCATAATAAAATTAATAGAGCTGTCGCCAAAATCTGTGGCCCAAACCAAGGGTTCCGGATTTTTTAAGATGATTTCGTGAGCATCTAAAATTTCCTCTAAAGTATTTTTTACCTGTGAAAGATCAGATCCGTATTCTACACCGATTTTGATTTCGTAACGTCTTTTGTTGCTGGTAAAGGTCCAGTTGGTGAGATTTTGATTGAGTAATTCCCCGTTGGGTAAAATAACGTCGGCACCGTCAAAAGTGGTAATGATGCTGCTTCTGATGCCAATAGATTTCATTTGTCCAGTTTGTCCGTTAAGTTCGATGATATCACCAATATTGACAGGCTTTTCGAAAGCCAGTATAATTCCGCTCACAAGATTGTTGGTGATTGATTGAAGCCCTAAGCCGATTCCGACTCCTAAAGCACTTAAGATAATGGTAATTCTATCCAAAGGAAAGCCGGCAGTGACAAAGGCCAGGATGATTCCGGAAGTTATAATTCCGATTCTTATTAATAAAAGCCAACTTCCGATGTGTTTTTTGCTGTTCACTTCCTGATTGGTCGTAGAAATGAAGGAAACAATTTTAGATATAATTACCGAAGAAATAATCACGGCAAAAAAGAAAAGTATATTTTGAAATGTAAAACTGAAATCTCCCATACTCCTTGTTTTTACCAATTCTTCAGCGAGAGGTTTGGTGAGACTCTGATACCAGTAAGAACTGCGAAAAACCAATATGAACCAAGCTCCTATAAGGATTACGTAACGAAATCCAAAAATTTCATGAGCTTCGTACTCTTCGAGGTTGATTTCGATTTTTTCTTCCGTCGAAAATTTCTGCAGATATTCTGAATATCTGAAAATATCCAAAATTTTAGACAGTGTAAATATAAGCAGATAGCATAGGAAGAGAGAAAGCAGCCCTACAACGACGCATATTTTACCAAAATTATAGTTACCAAAACCTAGGTAGTAAATGCCCAAAAGTTCTAAAAAAACTACAAACGAGAAAACAATCAAATAGGGTAGTCGAAAGTAAGACCTATACTTTAATAAAATAAACAGAAGGACACCAATCGTTACAAGAGCTAATAAAATCAGAAACTTCACTTCGCCTGCAGATGGAATAAGAAGATTATTGGCAAAGAATGACAGGAAAATGAGAACAACAAATATTTTCCAGAATTTTTTCTGAACCGGATTAAATGTTTTCCTCGTCACCCAGCTATAAACTACAAGCAGGAAAAGCCATATCACGGATAGAAAAGAAAAAGGTGGATGGTCAAAGAAAAAATGAGTAACCGTAACTGAGATAATGAAAGCTACCAGAAATGGATTTTCAAAAATATGAATGTGGTATTTAAAACCATTATAAATCTGAGCCTGTTGAAATTTTTTCTTCAAAATTCTTAGATACAAACCGATAATTAATGTAAAAAGAAACATTAATCCCAACATATACGAATGGTTACTAAGATAATAAATCATCAAAATGAATTCTTTTACTATAGAAACTGCCATGCTTTGGATAAAGGATGTTGGATTGGTTTGAGAATCAAAAATGTCTGCTCTTTGTATAAAAAGATCTTGCTGGATTTTACTTCTCAGTCTGTCTACTTCAAGAATATTATTCTGAAGCTGATATTCAAACTTTCTTGAATCAATCTGCAGTTTATTGATGCTGTCCAATGCTGTTTTAAAGCGGGCATTTATTTTGTCAACATCAGACGCCATTTCGTCTAAACGTTGGTTGTAAAGCTTCTGTATTTTAGGATCAGAAGGCATTAGGTAAAGTACTTCGCTGATAATCAAAGAATCTATCTTGGCCTGGCTGTTGGTAAGTTCTTTTTGATCTTTGTCAATCTTTTTTAAATTCTTATTGGTTTTACTGAGAATTTCATTAAGTATCGTTGTAGTCAGGGTGACATTTCTGATGGACTGAAATTTTGTGGGATTTGTGATGACACCATCAAGGGCCAGCTGCTTGATATATTCGGCACTTTTAAGTTCTGCAGAGAAGTTTTTGTAATCAATTCCTTTTTTTAACACAAGGCTTCCTTCCTGAATACTCGCGTCAAGTTTTGAGAAAATCTCGTATTGCTTGCGGCTGTTTTTATTATCGTTGAAAAACTTTTTATTTTTTGTAAGAGATGAGTTTTCTCTATTATCTTTCTTTTGAACTGCGGATTTTGATATGCTATCTTCTGTTTTCTGGGCTAAAACAAAGTTTGGAAAAAAGATAAAAGCGATAAAAAATACTAAATAGATGAACAGATAAAGCTTTTTCATAAATGGTTATTTGATTCCGTTTATAAAATTAGAGCTTTTTCTGATTAAAAACTATGATAAATGTATATCTTTTAAATATTGTAAAATTTCTTGTTATTTTTGAGAGAATATTCATAATATTTTAATCTTTTAAAAAGAATAAAAATAGCGCCGTTTGACTGTTTGTGATCAAGACGGACGTATCTTCAAAAATTTTTATCGATGATTTGAATCTTTTGAGGCAAAATGTGTTTAATTGTGTAAATTTTCCTTAAAATTATATTTTATATTGTATTTTGTTCGATTTTAATTTACGGGTTGTTATATTTGATGAAAAAATCCGATGACAGCATTAAATAAACAGGAAATAGAGCTGTTAAGATTCTGTGAATCAAAACTTTCTACAATTCCTCACATCAGCAAAATGCAGAGTTCTTTTGTGATGCGTAATATAAAACAAACTACTTCACTACCTTTTTGATCCCTGTAATATTATAAAAAGCACTACGTCTTTTTGATAGGGAATTATGATACAACATTGCGTATTTCTTCTGATATTTCTAATGATGAATAGTTATTTCGAAAGTAAATGCTATCAATAAGCTGGAGCATTTTATATTAAAACTTTGAATAGCTTGAGTGTACATGTGTAAAATATTTCTATGATCCAATACAGAAAAGTGTTTCTCCTGTATTTACTGGTGGAGTACCAATTTTATACAGTACGGTTCCATTTGTTGAAGATTTGATATTCTGAATGATATTTCCAAATTCGTCTGTCAGGAATCCTACCATCTGATCTTTAGATATATAGTCTCCGCTTTTGATCTTGCTGTAAAAAATGCCTGTGGAGGGAGCTTTGATATAAGTTTGATTTTTAAAATAGTTTTTATCCTTAGTGTTTTTTTGGATAGTTGATGGGTATATCTTTGTATGAGCAAGCATATTGTAAACAGCGTCTTTTATTAATTTAACGTTTTCATGCTGTACATTGCCTAATTTGCCGGCCTCTATGCTTAATGCTGTCTTTCCATTTTGAACAGCCTGTTTAAAGGCATATTTTGCTGGTTCAGTTTTGGTAATATTATAAGGGTAAGAAACAATATTTGTCATACCTGAGGCTTCACTGAGTAATCTTGCTCTTTCAGTATTTTCATCTTTATTGTCATAATAGCAAACGAAAGGAATAAGATCTTCTGAGGCATCACCGCCGTGGATATCCAGAAATACATCTGAAAGCGGGATGACCTCTCTGGTTATCCAATCTGCGATCCGATTCGTTATTGTGCCTTGAGCTGAACCTGGAAAAGAATTGTTCAGATTTTTACCGTCTATAGGGTTTATAAAGGGAGACCTTCCATAAAAGGATGCTTTATTTGCTATAGGCAGAATAATAACAGTACCATTAATTTTTGTTGGATCTATTTCCTGCATTAGCTCCTGGACCGCTATTATAGGTGGGTATTCGTATCCATGGATTCCGGCAATGATTGTAAAAACAGGGCCATTCTTAATACCTTTTATTATAGAAATCGGGAGATTTTCCGTTTGATTTTTGGTATCCAAAGAAATAGTCCTGTCAAACCGGGTTCCGTTTTTGATAACTTTCAATGTTTCAGATAAACTTTGAGCCTGGAGTGTGGTCAGAGACAATAATAGAGGTAATAATGAAATAATAATCTTCATTTTTCGATAAATTAACTGTTGTTCCTTATTGAATTTTATTTTAAGACTGTAAAAATAGAGATTGTAAGTTTTTTTCTATTGCCTTATTACGATTTTTGGGAATAATTTAGAGAATTTTATTGAAAATCTCTACTTTTAAATGGTAAGGTTTTTCGGGAGAAGGTCACAATACAAATTCTTTAATAACGGAAACGCCCATGCTTTCAGCAAAAGATGTAGGGTTTGTTTTTGGATTAAAAATATCGATTCTCTGGGTGAAAAGATTTTGCTGAATTTTGCTTCTGACTCTTTCGGCTTCGAGAATATTATTTTGAAGCTGATATTTGAATTTTCGACCTTTAATCTGAAGTTTATTAATACTGTCTAGTGCTGTTTTGAAACGTGAATTTATTTTGTCTACATCCTTATTCATTTCAGATAGACGTTGTGTGTAAAGTTTTTCTATGCTTGGATCAGAAGGCATCTGATATAGTGTCTCATTGATGATCAATGAATCTATTTTAGTCTGGCTTCTCGTAAGCTCCTTTTGGTCCTGATCAATTTTTTTTAAATCAGTGTTGGTTCGGCGAAGAATTTCGTTGAGAATAGTTGTGGTAAGGGTAACGTTTCTTACAGATTGAAATTCTGTAGGTTTTATGATAACGCCGTCGAGGGCGTATTTTTTGATGTATTCGGAAGTGGCAAGTTCTTCAGTGAAATCTTTATAATCAATTCCTTTTTTTAAACAAGACTTCCTTCCTGAATACTCGCATCAAGTTTTGAGAAGAGTTCATATTGCTTACGACTATTTTTATTGTCTGTAAAAAAAATTATTTTTTGCAAGTGAGGGATTTTCTTTAGTTCCATTCTTTTGAGAGACAGGGGTTGCAAGAATATCTTCTATTTTTTGTGCAAAAACAAAGTCTGGAAAAAAGATTAAGGAAATAAAAAATCCTAAACAGGTGAGCTGATAAAGCTTTTTCATAAATGTTCATTTGATTCTGATAAAGAGCTATGATAAATATATATCTTGTAAGTATTGAAAAAATTAATGGATTATTCATGAGAAATTTATAATGTGTTTTTCATTAAAATGTGTTTAATACATTATGTTTTTCAGGGAACGCTCAGAAATTTTGTAAAAAGATAAAAAAATGGCGCTAACTGTCTTTAGTTGGCGTCATTTGGGTGTTTGTGGCTTTATCGAGCGTATCTTCAAACTTGATGGATCTTTTCATAAGTAAGATTAATATTTTTTAAAAATTAGGCGATAACATTTGTTTTAACAATGTTCTTTTTTTACACGTTCAAGAACTTCTTTAAATTCAGAATATAATCCTAAGATCAATAATTTAGATGGTAGAATATTCTTCATAGCCTATCATGATTTTTTTTTAATTTTTATCTTGTGTTTGATAGAATTTAATATTTTATATTTAAAATTAATAGAATATATTTGCGGATATTACTGCGTATGACAAATACCGATTAATATGAGAAATTTTTTCACAGCCTTTTTTACATTACTACTTGCAGTAAATAGTATTTCTCTCAAAGCTCAAGCAATTACACACGGGCAAACTGTTAACGTGAACGAATTTGCAGTAATACACAATTTCATTAATAAAGTATCTACAACCGGATCAGGTGAAAATTTGGATAGATATAAAATTGCTTCATCAGTTTTTAATAATTTGGGTAAAACTGTTAATCAAAGAATGGGTAGGGCAACTCAATTGCTTAATGAGTATGCTTTTGGGTGCTTGATTGTCGAAATGCCATGGTTGCGGCTCTGACATCTAAGAAAACAAGCTGCGTTTAAAACCATAAACCTCATGGTAACATATTAGTTATTATAATAAAGATAATAAATAAGTTAGTAACGATTTTAACGTATTGGTAATTAAATATTTAAATTCCGGATGTTTTGTGAACGATAATGAAATATTTTTGGTTTCCCGAAAGACAGATACCCACTTTTATCATCCGAAAATTATAGTAGAACTTAATTGAAATTTATTATTATGAAAATAAAGAATATATTCTGGATTATTCTAACATCTTTTACGATGATGTCTTGTATTGCCGATCCACCATTAAATCCAGAAGCAGATATCGAAGAATTTGTCATAAATGAACAATTGCTTTCATCAAAGACGATAATTGATCAGGCTAATAAGAAAATATATCTTTACCTTAAACCTGAAGCATACCAAAATGGTATTGCGCCTGATATTAAGCTTTCTAATGATGCAAAGGTAAGTCCTGCATCCGGGCAGATAATAAATTTTGATAAACCCGTTTTTTATACCGTTACCTCAGAGTCTGGAGATAATTCTAAAATCTATGAAGTAGATGTGGTAGAAATTGGTACATGGACTTTCAACTTTGAAACTTGGACTGTGCATCCTGAAGATAAGTATGAATTTCCACTAGATAATAATATTCAGTTGTGGTCATCTGGAAATCCAGGCATCGCTTTATCGGGTGTTCCGAAGCAGGTAGATTCTTATCCTACGAGATCTACACCCAGTGGTTTCGGTGGTAGTAGAGCTGGAGAAATGACAACACTTCCAGGAAATCCACTCTCGATAATTTTTGGAATTCATATTTTCCCGGGTTCTCTGTTCCTAGGAGACTTTAATTCTTCACAAGCTCTTGCTGATCCTCTTGCCGCAACCGAATTTGGACAACCTTATTATGATAAACCAGCTAAATTTACAGGGTATTATCGTTATGTTCCAGGAGCTACTTTCTTAGATAAAGACGGAAATCCGGTTGCTGGACAAACCGATAAATTTTCTTTGTACGCAGTACTTTTTAACGGTCCCGAAAGATTAAACGGAAATACAATAGACAATTCTGATAAGATTGTAGCGCGAGCAGTGGTTCCAAATAATATTAATTCAGGAGATTTCAAAAGATTTGAAGTGCCTTTTACCTACATTCCAGGTAAGGTACTGGGGAATAATCTGATGGTTGCTATTGTGGCATCATCAAGCCATGAAGGAGGTAAGTATCGTGGTGCTGTTGGAAGCAAATTGGCAGTTGATAGTTTAAGAATTATAGCACAGTAATATGAGATTTTTTATAGCATTGTCTTTTTGTTTGGTAACATCTCTTATGTTTGCCCAGAAAGTAAAAGAAAATACAGAAATTAAGGAAGTAAACAGTATATTTTCTAAATTTGATGTAAGGGTAACTGTAGGATTCAATCTTGGTGGGCTTTCACCAATTCCTCTCCCTTCAAATATTAGAAAGGTGAAAAGTTATAATCCTACTTTTGCGCCTTCAGTGGGAGCAGAGATAAAATATAACTTTCATAAAAAATGGAGTGTAGGAATAAACCCAAGACTTGATTACAAAGGAATGAAGGTGAAAGACAGCGTAGTCTATTTTCATACACTTATTCAGCAGGGATCAGGAAATGATACAGCTACATTTGAGGGAGCTTTTTCGGGAACTAATGAAACAGAATCTAAAAATCTTTATTTAGGTGCGCCTGTTTTCGTGGAATTTACTCCGGGCAAAAATTGGCATTATCGTTTAGGAGGATATATGGCTTTTCTATTAAAAGGAAAATTTGAAGGTACTGTTTCTGACGGTTATATCAGAAATGGTGGATCTTTAGGTGAAAAAGTTGAGATCAGCAGTGCCAGTTTTGATTTTTCTGATAAAATCAGAAAAACGGACTATGGTTTTTATGCGGGAGCGAGAAGAAGTTTTGGTAATCATTGGAGTGCCGATGTTTCTTTACAATGGGGACTTCGATCGACATTTCCATCATCTTTTACAGGAATAAGTTTTCCGATGTATAACATTTTTGCGCAGATTGGAGCAGGATACCAGTTTTAAATTAAACATAAAAACCCAGATTTACAAAACCAGGGTTCTTGGTTAAAAATATGCCGTCAACCTAAGACCTGTAGTGATGTATCTTATTTTTTCGCGTTCGGATTCATCCGCTAAATCCTGTGCTGTTTCTTCGTCAATTTTCAGAACATCTGCAAATCGGTAAGTTATAGTAGATTGCGTACTGCTATAATCTGTATACAATGTGATACCAAGTTGAGGATGGAGTTGCTAACTTTGTTAGGACACCATTCTTATACTCTTTAACTTTAAGAGTATGAAAAAGATCAAAAAAAATTACAGTATCGAGTTTAAGATTCAAGCAGTATCTTTAAGTGAACAACGAGGCAATATATCCTTATTAGCTCAAGAACTAGGGATTTGCAAAGA
>NZ_QICI01000024.1 GCF_004119445.1 Chryseobacterium sp. CH21
TTTTTCATTATCAAATATGCAATACAAAAGCAGGTAGAATATTTTTCTTCCATGCAGAACTTTACTATAATAATCCACTTTTGTACTTGCGGAAAGGTGGCTTAAAAGTGCTTCGGGAATAAATTCTAAAACATCTTTAAGTGATATTTTGTGATCTTTAAAAACTGACATAAACAATTGATTATCAGCAATAAAGATACAAAAAATGAAATAATAAAACAAATTAAATGGCTGATAATCAATTAATTAAAATAATAATATTGAATATCTAAAAACAAAAAGTCGGAAGAAAAAATCTTCCGACCATGACTACCTTTTGGGCAGCTTTTTTGTTTTGGGACAATTAAAATCTGGTAAATAGTAAAGGCTTCGACTCCGCTCAGCCTGACAATTCTGACAGTATTGAAATTACATATTAGATTAACATGATCACACTGAATATATAACCAGATTCTTCCTAGTTTTATCATCCACCAAGTGAAACCTTCTATTCACCAAGTTTCCCGAATTCCAGCCTTAAATAGGGATAATTTTACTACAGGAATTTAAAATAATAAACGATGAAACGCTATTTTTTAATATTAATCACCTTTTCGGTTTCCTTTCTCAAAGCACAGGAAATCAGAAAAGAAATTGAAGTAAAACAGGCTACCGTATTTCTACAGGGAGCAAAGATTTTCGGAAGTACAAATGTGAACCTTCAGAAAGGGAGAAATATCGTGAAGATTGTCAACCTTCCCAATAATCTGGATGAGAATACCTACAAAATCAATCTTGAGAAAAATACAACGCTTCTTTCTATTACTCCTCAAAGCAATTTTTTGAAAAACGATGAACTGTCTGACAGTGAAAAGAAGCTTGAAACGGAAACCAAAAAGCTTCAAAGACAAGTCAGCCTGCTGAATATTCAAATCAAAAACCTGACGGGTGAGCAGCATATCATTAATGATAATTTAAAAGTTTCCACCAATGATAAATCTACACCGCAGGAACAGCTGATTAAGCTTACTGAGTTTTATAGAAAGAGAATGTTGGAAATTGACAATCAGGTATTTCTTCTGAATGAACAGAAAATGGTTCTGGATGAAAGTATCGCAAAACTCAACAATCAGTCTGCAGAAGAGCAAACTCATAAAAATACCAATCGTAAAGAGCTTCTGCTTGAAATTCTTGCCGATCATGAAACCAATCTGAATCTTGGGGTAAGCTATATCGTTTCTGATGCAGGATGGATTCCTTCTTACGATCTGCGTGCCGAGTCTGTAAAAAAGCCTCTTGAAATGGTTTATAAGGGTAAAATTTATCAGAAAACCGGACAGGACTGGAAAAATGTTAAGCTGTTTGTGTCTACTTACAGACCTTCATACAATCAGGACAGACCGATTTTGTCTCCACTTTATGTAGCAGAATACACACCATATAACTCTCAGATGGAAATTGCAGGTTATAAATCTAAAAAGGAAATTTCAGCAGCCAATGCGTATCAGATGAGAGAAGATGTTGTTGCAAAACCAAGCCAGATTCCGGTAGCTACCGTTTCTGACAGCCAGATGAATGTGATTTATGAATTGAATTACAATCAAACCATTGTAAGCCAGGAAAAAGAACAATATGTAATCCTGGATAAAAAACAGGTTGATGCCACCTATAAATATCATACAGTTCCGAAACTTAATAATCAGGTATTCCTGATGGCTTTTGTGAAAAACTGGCAGAATCTCAACCTCATCAATGGAGAAGCTAATATCTATTTTGAAGATAATTATATCGGAAAAACCAATATTACAAGCAATTATGTAAAAGACGAATTCCCGATTTCTCTCGGAGTAGATGAAAGAATTACAGTAAAAAGAATCAAGCTTGAAGATAAAACTTCTCAAAAAGCGATGAATTCCAACAAATGGGAAACTGAATCTTACCAGATCAGCATCAGGAATAATACAAAAGAAAATATTGAACTGGAAGTACTTGATCAGCTTCCCATCAGTGAAAATTCTAAAATTTTGGTAAAAATGCTAAACCCTAGCGGTGGAAATCTGGATGAAAAAACAGGAAGTATTCTTTGGAACAAAAATATCGGTTCCGGAAATTCAGAAAAGATCACATTCTCTTATGAAGTGAAATACCCGAAAGATATACAGATCCAATATTATAACAGATAATCAATAAAAAATAACAATATGACAACTTTAAAAATCTTAGCACTTGCAGCAGGTACCGCTTTTTTAAGCTCCGGTAATATTCCGGATAGCCGCTCCAATAGTAATACTGACAATAAATTAGCAGCAGAAAAAACGACATTGATTTCGGCAAATTCAACGATGAAGGATAATAAAATTCAGGTCGCCCTTTTACTGGATACTTCCAATAGTATGGACGGACTGATTGATCAGGCAAAATCCAGACTATGGAATATTGTAAATACTTTAACTACCCTCAAGTACAACGGGAAAGCACCTCAGATTGAAATTGCCTTGTATGAATATGGCAACGACGGAATCCGTGATGAAAATTACATCCGTCAGGTAGCTCCTCTAACTCAGGATCTGGATCTTATTTCTGAAAAGCTATTTGCCTTAAGAACCAATGGCGGCAGTGAATATTGCGGTGCTGTTATTCGGGATGCCTCCACCAACCTCAATTGGGATGGAAATGAGAAAAGTATGAAACTAATTTATATTGCAGGAAATGAAGCATTCGATCAGGGAAAAATAAATTATAAAGAGGTCGTTTCAAAAGCAAAGACCAAAAATATTTATATCAACACTATTTTTTGCGGAAGCCGTGAGGAAGGAATCCAGACTTTCTGGCAAAACGGAGCTTCATTAGGAGGCGGAAAATATTTCAATATCGATAGTGACAGAAAGGTAATGTATATAGAAACTCCTTACGACATCAGAATTTCCGAATGTAATGCAAAGCTGAATGACACGTATATCTATTACGGAAATCATGGTTCGGAATACCGGTTTAAGCAGATCACACAGGATAGAAATGCAGAAGCACAATCAGCATCCAACTTAGTGGAAAGGACCGTTGCCAAATCTAAAAAGAATGCTTATAAAAATGATCATTGGGATTTGGTAGACAAAGCTGAAAAAGATGCCGGATTTATTGCGAATGTTAAGGAAAGTGAGCTGCCTTCCGAGTTGAAAGGAAAAAGCAAAGAAGAAATTCAAAAAACAATTGCCACCAAATCAGCAGCGCGGGACAAAATTCAAAAAGAAATTGAGGAACTTTCCAAAAAACGTCAGAATTATATTGACTCCGAAATGAAAAAAAGAGGAACTGATGATTCTGATGATTTGGGAAAAGCCATTGAGAATTCTATTGTTGAACTTGCGAAAAAGAATGGGTATAATTTGTAGTCTAAGCGGGTTTAGGCCCGCTTTTTTAAACCACCCCGTCAAAAATTCTTTGAATTTTTGACACCCCTCCGAAGGAAGGGAATTGAGCACCTTCGATTGAAATATAAGTTTACTCACGCAGTTTGCATTCCGTAGGAATCTAAATAACCTTTATTCTAATTTAAAACCGTAGATTTTTTTAAGACTTTTGTGGTAAAAATACTGTCATCTGCCAAACTTAAAATACCTTGACAGCGGATGTTTTTTATTTTTCATAAACATAGAAGCCATTTCCATCCCGATTACAGAAAAAGTGATTCCATTTCCTCCGAAACCCAATACAAAGTAAGAATTTTTAAATTTTTCGTGCGCTCCGATATAAGGAAGTCCGTCTTTAGTTTCACCAAAAGTTCCTGCCCAGACAAAATCTGTGTAAAAATGATAATCCGGCTTTATTGTATTCAGGGTTTTCAAAATTTCTTTTTCTTTTTTATGTAAAATAGCATCCCGTTTTTCTGCATCATAAAAATCTTCATCGCCTCCTCCGATAAGAAGTCTTCCGTCATCGGTAGTACGCATGTAGAGATAAGGATCATCGGTATTCCAGACCAGTGTACTGCCGATGTTTTTAAACTTATCATTATCAATTTCAGAAACGACAGCATAGGTACTTTTCAGATTAACAAAGCTTTCTTTCAGTAGATTTTTACTTTCGTAACCGACACAATAAATGATCTTTTTTGCTTTGATCTCAAATCCACTATCTACAGTCACAAGATTAAAACCTTTATGTTCCACTACTTTTACCATTTCAGTCTTATCAAATATCTTCAGTCCTTTTTTGCATTATGCATGAAAAGCTCATGGGCAAATTGAAAAGCATCAATACTGGCACCTTGTTTTGATAAAATCCCGCCATAGGTATTTTCAAATTCAAATTTTTCGAGAATCTGTTCTGCTTCCAGCCATTCTACTTCAAATCCGTTTTGTTTTCTGGCTTCGTATTCTTTCTTCAGCCATGCTGTATCTTTCTTTTTCGAAGCAAAATACAGTGATTTTTTCCGCTTGAAACCTGCTTTGGACCTGATTATTTTTGTAAGCTTTTCTATCCTATCAATAGCTTCGCTGCAGGCTTTATAACTCAGGACAGCTCCTTTTTCACCTATCTTTTCTTTCAGTTCATATAAAGGAACATCTATTTCGTACTGGAGCATTGAAGTAGTAGCAGAAGTACTTCCGTTGCAAAGTTCTCTTTTATCAATAAGAATCGTGCTGTAGCCATCTTCTATCATCTGATGGGCAATCAGGCTTCCAGTAATACCGCCGCCTATGATCAGAACATCACATTCTTCATTTGATTTCAAAGAAGGATAAGAAGCCACCAATCCATTTTTCAAAAGCCAAAAAGGTTCATTAGATTTAAGATTCATATTACTATTTTATATTTAAAATAACAATATTTATACCTATTTTAACAATTATTCACCAAATAATGGTGTAATTATTGTTGTCCTTTTAAACTCAAACCACCAAAAAGTATTTATTATGATAACAATTATTCCAGAAGCTCCGGAGAATGTTGCAGCGTTTAATGCAACGGGAGAAGTAACGAAAGAGGATTTTGAAAGATTGGTCATTCCGCGTGTGAAAGAGAAAGTAGAGCAATTCGGTGAACTGAATTATTTATTGTATTTGGATACCGATCTGGATAATTTTACCGTGGGCGCATGGCTTGAAGATTTACTGTTAGGACTAAAAAATCTTACCAACTGGAATCGTTCGGCCATCGTTACAGACAAGGAAGGTATACGTGATTTCACCAGTATTTTCAGTGTTCTGATGCCGGGAGAATTTAAATCTTTCCCTAAAGAAAATTTATATAATGCCCTCTATTGGTGTAAAAATGGAGATGAAGTAGAGGCATAAAAATTATTTTATATACAAAGGCCTGTTTCTCATAGAAACAGGCTCTTTGTATGTTTAAATGGGATCCATCACATTTTTATTTATCACATGTTACACATTCTGTGGTTACTTCTTCATTTTGGATCTTAGATCCGTACAGGTACATATATCTTACACTGATAACCACTCCAATAAAGGTCATCCCAACCCCTACCAGTGAAGGATAATTGAACGAATAACCATATTCTAAAGGAATTCCGCCCAAGAAAGCTCCCATTGCGTTAGCGATATTGAAGCCAGCCTGCATAAAAGCGGCGGCCATCATTTCGCTTTTCGGGGCAGCTTTCATCATCATAATATTGATAGGTGAAGCGATAGACATGGATAAAGCACCACACATAAAGGTCAATACTAAAGCAATATTTTTATATTCTGCTAGGAAGAAAACGCCTCCAAGGGAAATCATCATCAGGAAAATCAGAAGTGCGCAGGTTTTTTCTGGCCCCAATTTATCTGAAACAATCCCTCCAACCAGATTTCCAACTACCATTCCTGCTCCCGCAAGAACCATCACATAGGCCATCTGGCTACTCTTGATCCCTGCAACAACGGTCATTAAAGGTGTGATATAGCTTAACCATGTGAACAATCCTCCAAACCCGATCGCTGTAATGGCCAATACCAGCCACGATTGTTTATTTTTAAGGAATTTCAATTCTTCCATAAAATGGGTATTTTGATTGGATTCCATTGCCGGTAGCCAAAGCTTTAAAAATAAGATGGCAAAAAGCCCAATTAATGCTACAATGGCAAAGTACAACCTCCAGTGGAAAGTATGGCCGATGTAGGTGACCAGAGGTACCATTGCAAGGTTGGCGACCGTAAGCCCTGTAAACATCATGGATATATAAAAGGCTTCTTTTCCTTTTCCAGCCATTCTTGAAGCGACTACTGTTCCTACACCGAAGAACGCTCCGTGAGGAAGTCCGGACATAAAACGGATAACCAGCATACTGTTGTACCCGGGAGCAATAGCAGAAAGCCCATTAAATAATGTAAAAAGGATCATGAAAGCCATCAGAACTTTTTTCGGTGGAAATTTTACGGAATATCCAATCAGGATTGGTGCTCCGATAACCACTCCCATGGCATAAGCTGAAATCAAATGTCCGGCTTGCGGAATGGTGATCTGCAATGTTTTGGCAATATCCGGCAACAGTCCCATGACGGTAAATTCCGTAGTTCCTATCCCTAAACCACCAATAGCAAGTGGTATTATTCTTTTATCAATCTTCATTGTATCTAAATCTTTTTTCTGAATTAATTCTGTTCAAATTAAAGGACTTACTGAGTATCTTTATTTTGAAAGTGCAAAAATCGAAAGAAAGTTTGAATTTCACACCTCTTTGAATGATAAAAATTTGCTCCATATTAACCTTTTTACTTAATTTTAAATTCAGAAACAATCAAATAAGAACAAAATGAAGATCCAAAAAGAAATTATTACGTTTGAAAAAGGGAAATCCTTCAAACTATTTTCTCCTTCCCTGAAAAACTGTTTTTTCTGGCATTATCACCCGGAAATTGAATTGGTCTATGTAGAAGCGGTGAATGGAATCCGTCACGTGGGAAAAAATATTTCCGGTTTTACAGACAGTGATCTTCTGCTGATTGGTTCCAATGTACCTCATCTTAATTTTGATTATGGGATTCAGACCGAATGCAAACAGCTTGTATTGCAGATGCGGGAAAGTTTCCTTCAGGATATCATCCTTCCTGTTCCTGAATTTGAAAACATTAAAAGTCTTTTAGAACGCTCATATCTAGGCCTTTCATTCTCTGGAGAGACCAAGAATATTGTCGTTGAAAAACTACAGATTATCAAGGATAAAAACTCCTTTGAATCTTTGATGGGACTGATTGAAATTCTGCAGATCCTGGCCGATTCTACCGAAGTAAAAGAACTCAATAAGGAAGATACCCGAATTAAGTGGTTTTTGAATGATAAAATCAGAATGGGAACCATTTACGATTATATTCATGAAAATTACGACAGAAAACCCAATGTAAATGAAGTGGCTAAAGTAGTAAGTCTTAGTACTCCAGCTTTCTGCCGGTATTTTAAAAAGCAGACCAATATGACCTTTACAGATTTTGTCAATAATTACAGGATCAATCAGGCTAAAATATTCCTGCTGAAAGATCAGTCTGTGACAGAAGTTTGTTTTCAGGTAGGTTTGAAAGCCTCTCTTATTTTAATAAATTATTCAAGCAGCATACAGGAGAAACTCCTTCTGAATTCAAGAAAAAACATTTCAGACCGATTGAAATTAATGGAAGGATTGGTGTGATTAAGAAGGATACGACTTGTTAAGTAGGTTTTGGTGCGTGTTTTATGAACCACCCCGTCAAAAATTCAAAGAATTTTTGACACCCCTCCAAGGATGGGAATGATGGCGGCCGTTATTGTAAATATTGCCACATTCATTAGCTAATGCCTAACAGCTGATACCTGCAGCCTATCACCTATAATCTACAACCTACTTCTTGCTACCTAAAAAACAAAAAACCGTTCATTGCTGAACGGTCTGTATTTTTAGTGAATATGTTTTTCAGCATGGTAAGAACTTCTTACTAGTGGAGAACTTTCAACGTGTCTGAAACCTAAACTTCTTGCAAAATCTCCGAACTCATCAAATTCTTCAGGAGTGATAAATTTCTTTACCGGAAGATGTTTTTTAGTCGGTTGCAGATATTGTCCAAGCGTAATCACATCTACATTAGCATTTCTGATATCTTCGATCGTCTGGAAAACCTCATCTCTAGTTTCCCCTAATCCAAGCATAACACCTGTTTTAGTTCTTCTTTGTCCTGCTTCTTTCAAATATCTTAATACTTCAAGGCTTCTTTCATATTTTGCCTGAATTCTTACTTCTCTGGTTAAACGTTTTACGGTTTCCATGTTGTGAGAGATCACTTCCGGAGCTACATCTACTAATCTGTCAAGGTGTTTTGTAAGCCCCTGAAAATCTGGTATCAGAGTTTCCATCGTAGTTCCCGGAGAAATTCTTCTTACAGCATTCACAGTTTCGCCCCAAAGAATAGATCCCATATCTTTCAGATCATCACGGTCTACAGAAGTAAGAACGGCATGTTTGATCTTCATTAATTTGATGGATCTTGCTACTTTTTCAGGTTCGTCCCAGTTTACATCAAGTGGTTTTCCTGTTTTTACCCCACAGAATCCACAGCTTCTTGTACAGATATTTCCTAAAATCATGAAAGTAGCTGTACCTTCACCCCAACATTCTCCCATGTTCGGGCAGCTTCCGCTTTGGCAAATGGTATTTAATTTATATTTATCAACCAATGTTCTCAGCTCTCTGTAATTCTTTCCGGTAGGAAGTTTTACGCGGATCCATTTTGGTTTTTGAACGGTAGTGTCTTGAACTGAATTTTCCATTTCTAAAATTGAAGTTCAAAGTTAAGGATTTTTTAATGGAAACCATCAACCGGATATATTGATGAAACTTATAATTCAAAATTTCATTTGTATATTTATGTCTTCAAAATATTCTTATGAGAAAAATATTCTTCCTTCTATTCGCGGTATGCGGAACATTTTGTCTTGCCCAACAACAATTTCAGCCTGCAGGTTCTTCAATTATTGAAACAATAGATGGTGATCTTGATGGTGATAAAATTCCTGAAAAAGTAATTATTTACAATACAAAAGATACTACTGATATGGGAAACATTCGCGAAATTCAGATTCTGAAAAAAGTAGGCGGTGCGTGGATTGTCCTGGAAAAATCCAGAAATGCTGTTATGGAAAGCAATGGCGGAGGAATGATGGGTGATCCTTATAGAGAAACAAAAATAGAAAAAGGAATCCTGATCATTTCTCAAAACGGCGGAAGCAGCTGGAAATGGGATGTTACAGACAAATATAGATTTCAGAACGGACATTTTGAACTTATAGGAACCTCTTCGATTTCAGGAAGACCTGGTGATTACTGGAAAGAAGTAGACTTCAACCTTTCAACAGGACAATTAAACTATTCAAAAGAAGTGGAAAATACAGCTGAGTATGGAAAATCTTTAAAGGAAACCTATATTAAAAAAGGCCTAAAAATCAATCTACAGAACAGAAATCAGGAAAAGCAGCAAAAAATAATTCTTCCGAAAACAAAAGAAGAGGTTTATTTTTAAATAGAAGCTGTGGAATGTAAGTTTGGGCTAAAGCCCATTCTGAATCTTGTCATTCTGACGAAGGAAGAATCTTATTGATGAACAAATTTATGAGATTCTTCACTGCATTTCATTTCGTTCAGAATGACACTACTCTTTCTATTGAAAAATAATGAGTTTAATTATCATCAAACTCATTATTTTTCAACAGCTCCGCTAAGACTTTTTTGGCACGCATTACCCTCACTTTGGTATTGGCAACGGAAATCCCCAGTTCATCGGCAATTTCTTTGATGCTTTTTTCTTCAAAAAATCTCAGCTTAATAATATCCTGATAATTGGCATCCAGAGATTCTATGGTTTTGATGATTTTCTTTTGTTCTTCTTCGGAGATCAGAAGTTCTTCCGGAGATTTGGCGTATTGATTTTTGACCTCATCAAGATTTTCAACGGCATCTTCATTCTCACGGTTCTTTTTTCGCCAGAAATCAATAACGGTATTCTGGGCAATGGTAAGAACCCAGGTTTTGAACTGAAAATGGGGATCGAACATATCCAGCTTCGACAATACTTTTGAAAAAACATTGACGGTGATTTCATCGGCATCATTTTCATCTCTTACCTTTTTCATGACAAAAGAAAAAACATCCACCCAAAAAACATTAATGAGTTTAGTCTGGGCCTTCTGGTCTTTATCTTTGGCCTTCTGTATGAGCAGGAATAGCTGTTCGTCGTTCATTAATAACAAATATAGATTATTTGAGGTGAAAAACAAAGGAGTAAAAAGGTTAATCCTCTCTATTTGTAAAGTGAACGTCTAAAAAGTTTTTATGTTATTCTTATTTTACATTCCTACCTTTTCGTCCTTTGCTTTTTTACACTTAATACTTCTGAATTTACTATCTTTGCCTCTTAAAATTTTAAAGTTAACAATCAATGAATTCCTTTATAGAAGAACTGAAATGGCGTGGTCTATTTGCCGATATGATGCCCGGAACCGATGAACAACTGAATAAAGAGGTAACTACTGCATATATTGGTTTTGATCCTACTGCCGATTCTTTACATATCGGAAGTCTTATCCAGATAAAAATTTTAGCTCACTTCCAGCTGCATGGCCACAAGCCGATTGCTTTGGTAGGAGGAGCTACAGGGATGATCGGAGACCCGTCCGGAAAATCTGCTGAAAGAAATCTTTTGGATGAGGAAACTCTTTTACACTATGTTGACTGTTTAAAAAATCAGCTTTCAAAATTCTTAAATTTTGAAGGAAATGGGCCTAATAAAGCTGAATTAGTGAACAACTACGACTGGATGAAGAATATTTCTTTCCTTGATTTTGCTAAAAATGTCGGGAAGAATATCACCGTTAACTACATGATGGCTAAAGATTCTGTAAAGAAAAGATTTTCAGGAGAATCTGGTGCAGACGGAATGAGTTTTACAGAATTCACATACCAGTTAATTCAGGGATATGATTTCCTTCACCTATACCAAAACAATAATGTAAAATTGCAGATGGGAGGTTCTGACCAGTGGGGAAATATCACTACAGGAACAGAATTGATCCGTAGAAAAGCTCAGGGTGAAGCTTTTGCATTAACAGTTCCTTTAATTACGAAAGCTGACGGTTCCAAATTTGGGAAGTCAGAAAGCGGGGAAAATTACTGGTTGGATAAAAAGAAAACATCACCATACAAATTCTACCAGTTCTGGCTGAATGCTACTGATGAAGATGCTGAAAGATTCATCAAGTTCTATACTTTCCTAGGAAAAGAAGAAATTGAGGCTTTAATTGAAGAGCACAAAACGGCAGCCCACGAAAGAAAACTGCAAAAGAAACTGGCAGAAGAAGTAACCGTTTGGGTACATGGAAGAGAAGAATATGAAAAAGCACTGAAAGCTTCTGAAATCCTTTTCGGACGTTCTACTGCTGAAGATTTGGTAAGCCTTGACGAAGAAACATTCCTTGAAGTTTTTGACGGAGTTCCTCAAAAAGAAATTGCAAAATCTGATGTTTTAGGAGTGAATATTGTAGATCTTCTTTCTGAAAAATCAGGATTCTTAAAATCTAAGAGTGAAGCCCAAAGAGAGATTAAAGGAAATTCAATCTCTGTAAACAAACAAAAAGTAAATGATACTTTTACAGCCAATGAAACCGATCTTATTGATGGCAAATTTTTATTGCTGCAAAAAGGTAAGAAAAGTTATTTTATTGTGAAGGTTCAATAAGCTGAAAATATTGCATTATATATAAGAAAAAGACTGTTTTACACAGTCTTTTTTTGTTTTACAGCCCATAATAAAAGCCATGAAATAAATTCACGGCTCCGTTGAGAAAGTTACCATTTTTTAAAAACTTGCTGTCATTACTGACATCGTATAGGCTATGAAAAAACTGATTTGTATTGAAAATAATGTGGAGTTTAAAATTTATATGTAAGCCCGGCTTTCCCTCCTGAAGCTACAGATCCTCCACCCAATTCTATATGAGCAGCAAGGTTTTTGGTGAAAAAATATCTGCCTCCGATTTGTCCTGCAAAACCAACTCCTGAAGATTTCCCGTCAAAATAATCGAAATCTGATCCGTTATATTTATAAGAAAAAGAATTGTAGGCTAAGGTAGCTCCTGCATACACGTCCCATTTATTTGGAATTTTAAGTAAAGTATTGAAGTGATAATTTCCGTTAGCTCCTACTCCAAACCAGCTTCCTTTAATATCTCCTGAGTATTTTTCAGTTGCATAGCTTCCTTCTATTCCCACTGTAATATCATTGTGTATAGCGTAGTCCACTCCTACTGATATAGGCAGTCCCCATCCGTTGGCTACTCCTATACCCACATTGATCTGAGCTTCTCCTTTCTGTATTCTCTGTGCATGCATGCTCCCAAAAAGGGAAATCATTCCCAGGATAAAGATTCTCTTTTTCATTCTTAATAGTTTATTTTTTGTTATTGTCTGTTCTGCAAAACTATCCGTGAATTCCACAGAACACAACCCTTAAAAAGACGTATTTTTTTCTACTGATTTTTAGGTATATCATAACATCTACTAAAACTGTATATTTGAAAATACAGACCTAAAATCGTAATTCCCAGATTTATAATATAATTGATGATTTTAATTTTATAATTTTAGGTGGCCTTTCTATGTTTAAATTATCAACAATTATATTGTTAAAGACATGATCAATAAATATTTGCTTTTAGTTCTATTTACTTTGGGATCACCATATGTCTATGCTCAAAGCTCCTATTTTTATTATCTTGAAAAAAAGAACAGTAATTTTGACAGCCTGGTTACTGCAGCTAATCGGGAAAGTGTAGACACCTTAAAAGCCCTAAAATCCTACCAGATCGCTGCTACTTATTTTACAAGACAGGACTTAGACAATTATAATAAATACTTAAAACAAGGTCTGGAAAGCTCTTCTAAAAGTCAGATATACAAAGATATTGGATTATATTATCAGGCACTCATCCACTTTACAAAACCTGATTTTGCAACTCTTCTTGAAAAAGATTTTATCCCCGCTGAAACTGCACTAAAAAATATAGAAGTACTGAAGCTAAAAGAATAAGAATCATCATGTTTCAAAATTTGTCTCTGCTGAAAGTAATGCAGACTAAAGAAACGGAAGCCATGAATCTTATTATCAACAAGGCAATTCCTATTGCAATATCCATTGGAGATCATGAACTTATAGGTGGTTTGTATAAAAATGTTGCCCTTCTGTTTTATAACTCCCATGACTTCTCAAAAGCTATAGAATACTGCAATCTGGCAGAATCATTTTTAAGCAAATTAAAAAAGCAAACTCCCCAATCTAATGGCATAATGGGAGAAGTTCTTTTACTGAAAGCAGAATGTCTGATGAGAAAGGATAAACTACCAGAGGCAAAAATAGAATTGAATAAAACCTACTCCATTATTAAAAATTATCCGGAATCTAATTTCCACTCTTTATATTTAAGCAATTTGGGCTATTATCAGATGAAACAAAAAAATTATCCTGAAGCTCTTAAAACTTTTGATTTGGGTTTACAAAATGCAGAAAAATACAAAAACACCAATATTGCAGAAAGGATAAAACTGTTTAAGCATCAAATCTATCAGGATCTGAAAAATTTCAAACAATCGAATAACATTTTAAAAGAAGTCTATCAAAAAACCTCATATAAAAGGACAAAACAAGAGGTTATGAGGGAGTTTTTTAAAAATTATACTGCATTAAAGGATACTGCCAAAGCCAATCTTTATGCTACAGAATACATTAATTCTCTGGATAGCATCAATAACATCAGTATTCACAAAAATATTGCACTTCTGGAAGCCAAATACAGAAAAGCTGAAGATGAGAAAAAAATTGCGTGGCTGTATACTGAGAAGACAAAGAAACAGATGGAAGTAAGCAAAAAAAACTCGTATTTATGGTTATTAAGTCTTGCCTTATTATCCTTCATCGGTCTTCTTATTTTTCTATATATCATTTACAGAAAAAATAAAAAATTATCTGAACAAAAGGAAATCAATCTTCAGCAGAAAATAGAAGATATAAAACAAAAAGAAGAATTATCGCTTACCAAAGCCATTCTTGATGGTGAAGAAAGGGAAAGAGAGCGTATTGCCAGAGATCTTCATGATGGCCTTGGTGGTATGCTTGCAGGAGTTAAGATTAATTTCTCAGTCTGGTCTTCCAGCCATCTTAATCCGGAAAAAGATCAGGAATTTTATAAGATTTTAGGACAACTGGACAACTCTGTAAGTGAACTCCGGCATGTAGCCAGAAACTTAATGCCTGAATCACTTCTTAATTTTGGTCTGGAAACCGCTTTACATGACCTGTGTGAATTTTACAGCAGAAAAAACCTCGAAATTGATTTCCAGGCCATTGATATTGATAAGGCATTACCTTTAAATATCCAGCTTAATATCTACAGAATCGTACAGGAATTATTGGCTAATGCTATAAAACATGCTGAAGCAAGCAGCATCTTACTTCAATGCTCGCAATCCGGTGAAAGTTTTCTGATCACCATTGAAGATAACGGAAAAGGCTTTGATAAAAACATAGAAAAAACCACCAAAAGTATGGGACTTCGCAACCTGAAAAACAGGGTCAATTATCTGAAAGGAAAAATGGAAATCAATTCTGATCATCAGGGAACAACAATTAATATAGAACTCAACATCCATGGAGAATGAAAAAATAAATATCGTCATCGTAGATGATCATCCTATTGTGATCGAAGGGTTAAGAATGATGCTCAAAAGCCAGCCTTTCTTTCATGTAGCCGGAAGTTTTACATCCGGTGAGGAAACACTCAGCTATATCCGGTCGCAAATGGTGGATATTATTCTCCTCGATATTACGCTGCCTGATGCTAATGGAACAGAACTTTGCAGAGAAATAAAAAAAATATCGCCCAGTACCTCAGTGATTATGTTCAGTAACCGTTCAGAAAGAAGCATTATCATGCAGTCTATACAAAATGGAGCGAGTGGGTATCTTCTAAAAAACACTTCTATTGATGAACTTGTCATCTGTATCCGGGGAGCTCTTTCCGGGGATATTGTTTTCTGCAATGAAACCAAGCAAATCATCAGCCGTCCTTCTCAAAATGATATGCCAATTCCACGGCTTACAAAAAGGGAAAAACAGATCCTCCAGATGGTGGCACAAGGAAAAACCAGTAATGTAATTGCTGAAGAGTTGTTTCTGAGTCCGCTTACTGTGGATACTCACCGCAAGAACCTCCTACAGAAATTTCAGGCAAAAAATTCAACAGAATTGATCAACAGGGCTATACAGCAACGCATGATTGAAGAATAAAAAAACCGCTTTCGAAGCGGTTTTTTTATATCAATAATTAAAATAATTTTATGGCTCTAAGAAACTGTAATCGATAGAGGCTACTAATACCCCTTTTCCTTTTTTCTTAACTGTTCTGGCAACTTCTCCATCTATGTAAAGAGTGATTGTCAATTCAGAATTATCATCCGGCATTGATGCATTAGCATCAAGATTCAGCTGTGCCTGGCTGGAATTCACAAAAAATTCCCCACTTGTCCATGGTGAAGTTACAGGTGATTGTGGAGTATTGTAGATGGTATTCTGAGCTGTACCTACTTGTGTTACAACACTTATAATGTTTCCTCCGGCAGTTGTCTTCACTTCGAATTGAACAACATGATCCTTAAATTCTTCATCGTCATCTTTTTTACAAGAATTGACAACGGTAATTACAGAAAATAATAAAACGAATAAAAAAGAAAGTCTAAGTAAACTTTTTGAATTGTAAAATTGCTTCATTTCTCCAAATAGATTTTTTAATGTTTCAAATATAAGTTTTTTATTAATATAAAAATAACTTTTATGAAAATTTTCCAATAAAGATTTCCAAATAATATCAAATCAACAAAAATAAAAACACACTTCAAAAATCCAGAAAAACACTCCGAAGAATCAATCATTAAACATAAAGTATCTCCTTACGAAGTTCATTGTATGAATAATAAAAGTTAAGATTCTGCATCTAATTTAATTATCTTTGCTGTATGAATTTAGATTATCTAGTAAGAGAGCCGGAAAATATAACTTCCCAAACTCCCATTCTTTTTATGCTTCATGGCTACGGTAGTAACGAGCAGGATCTTTTCAGTTTCAGGGAAACGCTTCCCAATGACTGGATTATCGTAAGTTTCAGAGCTCCGCGTGATACTCAATTTGAAGGATATTCCTGGTATGATATTAATTTCAATGATCCTGAAAACTTTATTGATGTTCCTCAGGCAAAGGAATCTTTAGATGCGGCACTGGAAAGTATGTTGAAAATTATCAACCACTATGGTCTTACGGAAAGTAAAGCTCACCTTTGCGGTTTCAGCCAGGGAGGAATACTTTCTTATGCTTTAGCGTTAAAACATCCTGAACTTTTTAATCGTGTTGCCTGCCTAAGCAGCTATCCTGAAGAGAAAATTCTGGATGGTATTGTAAAAGATAAAAAGAAACTGGAGGGACTTCGCTTCTTCATTTCGCATGGCACTGATGATGCTGTGATTCCGCTGGAATGGGGAAGAAAAGCAGCAGATCTTCTTTACGATCTTAGCTGTTATTTCACCTTTAGAGAATATATGAGCGGACATGGGGTAAATCAGAAGAATTATATGGATCTGATGGAATTCTTTTCCAAATAAACAGAACCCATTTTGAAACAAATTCAATAAAAAACACTACTTCATTGTAGTTTATATAAACATTTCAGCTTTTGGAATGTTTTTTTTTATTATAACGATAAATTCAGTAAATTCAGTAAATGAAATTTAAATTGCTTTTACTGGGATTATTTCTTAGCATTTTTATAAATGCCCAGAATTCTTTTGAGTTGATTAATACTAAAAAAGCGGTTATTCCTTTTCAGTTTATCAATAATCTTATCTTTATTCCCATCAATGTAAATGGTGCAGAGCTTACCTTCTTGCTGGATACGGGAGTTTCGGAAACCATTCTTTTCAGTCTGGAAAATAAGGAACTTAAACTGAGCAACGTTGAAAAAGTAAAATTTTCCGGTCTTGGAGGCAGTATAAGTATTGATGGCTTAAAATCTGAACGTAACGTAGGCAAAATTGGAAATGAAATTGTCAATACCTCCATGTCTCTCTATATTATTATTGATGAAGAATTTAATATTTCGCCCCATGTAGGAATTCCCGTCAATGGAGTGATTGGATATCATTTTTTTAAAGATCATCCTATTTATATAGATTATACATCAAAGAAAATAACCGTGTATGAAAGTGCCAATCTTCTGGAAAAGAAAACGAGAAGATTTGAAGAATTCCCAATCACTATTGAGAAAGATAAACCCTATCTGTTTGGCGGTGTAGAGATGACGAATGAAAAGAAAGATTCAAAACTGCTGATTGATCTTGGAAATAGCGATGCCATCTGGCTCTTCCCCACCCTTATTAAGAATTTTGTGTATAACCGACCTAATATTGATGATTTTCTGGGCCGTGGTTTTAATGGAGATATTTATGGCAAAAGAAGCCGTATTCATAATTTTTATCTCGGAAAATTTAAGTTTGAAAAACCTCTTACTGCGATGCCGGATGAATTTTCTATCCAGCATGTTAATATGGTAGAAAACAGAAAAGGTTCTATTGGCAGCGAGCTTATGCGAAGGTTTACCGTAGTTTTTGATTATGCTAATAAGAAGCTTTATTTGAGGAAAAACAGATATTTTGATGATCCTTTTCATTTTAATATGAGCGGACTAGATTTCAAGCAGGACGGATTGGAATGGAAGGAAGACAGAGTAAAAATTGAAACTCAAAAATCTGCTATGGTATCCACTGAAGTTTATAAAGATGCCTTCCAGTATAAATTCAGTTTAAAACCTATATTTTCCATAGCCGGGGTAAGAAAAGATTCTCCCGCTTATGAGGCCGGCCTGCAAAAAGATGACAGAATACTCACCATCAATGGAGAACAGACCTCGGATATGACGCTGGAAAAAATAGTAGAACTCATGAAATCCAATGAAGGCAGAAATATCACCATGGTCATTCAAAGAAAAGATCAGAAACTGACATTGCGTTTCGCTCTGGAAGATCCCATTCCTTATCAAGAATAACAATATGAATACTGAAGAAAGCACCTTAGACAGGATAAGAACCAGACCCAGATTTAAAATGTTTACTCATCTTACCAAAGAAGAGTATGCTGAAAGTCTGAAAAAATATATGGAAGAGCATAAAGATGAGTTTTCAGGCAATATCAATAAAGAAGTTGCTACCATCTGGGTGAAAACAACAGATGACAATTACTGGAAACCCCGTCTTGCTTTAAGAGTAGAAATGGAAGATGAACATACGGCCATACGCGGAGTATTTGGACCAAGCTCTGCAGTGTGGACATTCTTTATGTTCCTGTATTTTTCCTTTTCTATTCTCTGGATGACTTTCTTCACCATGTATTATGTGGAAAAACAAATAAAAAGCGCTGAATACCCGTGGGCACTGAGCGCTTCTTTTATCATGCTATTTTTATTCTTCTTACCTATATCGCCGCCAGATTCGGCCAGCATAAAGGAAAAGAAGAAATGCTTAAATTGAGACAGTTTGCTGAAGAATCTACCTTACAGTTTGAAAAGAAAATTAGTTAGATTGAGATTCTACTGGCTTTTCATTCTGAATAGGTGTAGCCGCTGCTCTAGCCGCTTTGATGGAATCTGCTACTTTTTCTCTGTTGCTTTGTTCTTTAAGCATTTTCGGTACCTCAGGTTCCAAAAGCTTAGTTAATTCTTCAACAGAAATATTATTAGCATTAGGATCATCCAGGAGTTTTCTCCATGGCTTTCTTCCACCCCATTTATAATCCCCGAATACCATTACCGCTGTACCTTTGGCTTTTGTAGTAGCACCTCCGGGATTCAGGATCCAGGTATCGGCATAAGAATACAGCCATTTCGCATCTTTTCTCAGCAATCGTAAACATGAGTGTGAAGCAGGATATCCGGGAAGCGTATATTCATGCCATCCGATACCTCCTAAATTATGAATATTAAAGTTATAAGGAAGTTTCCATTCACTGCTTACGGTAGAAATAGCCAGCTCCTTTTTCCAGTTGGCAAAAGTAAGACCTCTCGTAGTCTGAGCCGCTTTTTTACCCATACTTGTAGGTCCCCATTTCACAAGACTACCATTAGAATATACTCCAAAAGCCTGAATAGGATATGAGAAGATGACAAACTTTTTCACCCCGCTCAATACATCCAGCTGCATCGGAAATGGTGAATACGCCATCAAAGTTGTATCTATTTTGGCAGGAACTACCAATGTATCGGCATTCCATTTACTTTTAGAATCCAGTCTGTTCAATGCTAAAATAGCAGTACGCTCTCCTACACTGTATTTTTTACTATATTCTGCGTAGATGGAATCTCTCATCTTTTTATCCTTTGGAAGAATAAAAGCATTATAAAAACCATTCTCCTGCATCACAGGCGGAACAGATTCTTTTTTTACCACGGGAACAGAATCTTTCTTTATAGAATCCTTTTCTGCCTCCTGAACTTCAGAAGAAGAAACAGTATCTTTAAAAGTATCACTTATTTTCTCTATTTCCTTTTTACAGGAAACAAGGAAAAAAGCGCATAAACAGGCATAAATAAAGGATTTTTTCACAGATATGTTTTTCATAAATAAATTGGCCGTTTAGTTTGGCTACCCAGTACAAATATCAGACCTAAAATTGAATCCTAAAAGAGATTGTTAAAAATACCGTAAAAAAACGGAGGTTTTATCCCTGTAAATGAGGAGTTATGACTAATTAATTTCTTAATTTTATTGATTTGAAAGGAATTTTCACACATTGAAAAGCAGATTATTCTTCCTTCTGCTCTTCTGTGGAAATCCATTCTAAATGCCCGTTTTTACCATAGCGGTAGAGATCCTGATGCCATCGAGCTCCTCCTCTGCAGCCTGTTGTTAAAAACTTCTTCTCTTTGTCCACAGTAACATCGCATAGACAAGAACAGCTTGATTGGGAATAATCCGGTTCTTTAAGCTTTTCAAAACGTTTGTTTCCAGGATTATACAGATATATATCAAACATTCTGTAAACACCCATTCCTTCATCAGGAACAGAAAATGCAACATCATCATACCCGTCAAAATTATAATCTTCAATAATGCTTTGTCTGGCAAAAGAAGGTTGGTCCGGAGACGGAAGTTCAATAGCCGTCTTTTTCCCATCCGGATAAGTAATGGTGAAATGATTATTATAAGAATGATTAAAGGCAAGCACAGCATCATGTAGGAGATATTTGTCACTTCCGTCATACTTTTCGCTTTCTACCATTTCCAGCATAAATTTTCTGTTGTCCTTTGCTCTTGTATAGGTAATGTTCGAAGTACTATGGTGCATTATTTCGAGCGTATATACCCCGTTGATTTTACCGTCAATTATTTCATTCCAGACATAATAATTAATGTCCGGTTGACCGTCATGTCTCCCCTCTGAATCTACTTTAAAGCTTTTTACCTGTAAAGGAATGATTTCTTTCTTTCCGGAATATTGCACAAATGCTCCTTTACCTTGAGCTCCATAATACAATTTCAGCCTAAATTCTTTTGTTTCTCCCACAGATTTCAGGGTAAAAGGCTGTGCTGAAATCAGCACAGAAATCATGATTAAACAGAATAAAAACAAGTTTTTCATCATCATCAGTTTATATAAAAAGATCCCATACAAATCTTACAATCCATAAAAATACAATCAGCAGCAGTATTGAAAACTGAACTTTATTCACATTTTTGTTCCCGAATTTCCATACCAGAATCCGATCTATGATAATTACCAGTAATACAGGAACTAAACCGAACAGAATATACATACCAAATAACGCATCAGGAGCTGATGATCTGGTCATGAGAACAATGGCAGCAATCAATCCGGAAATCATGGCGATGATTCCTGCAATAAAAAAGAGGGTCCAGTTTTGAAATTGTTTTTCCATGAACTATATAATTTCAGGAATGGATTATATTGAAACGGATATTGAATCTGTGATAATAAAATAACCAAAAAGCATGAAAGAAAGCACCTTAGCAATCAACCAGGTTTTAAGTATTGAGTACATGATGAATTTTCTTTTTGACATTCAAGTTATGTTTATGAGCTAAATTAACAATATCTGGTCAATAATCTTACCATTTCAACTTTAGTAAGTTGAATTATTGAGAGTTGAATTATTGATTTTAAAATACTCTTTCCAATATCCCTTTCTTCATATGATCCTCTCCAATTGTTGTAAGATAGGTATTAAAGACTTCCCTTTTTGAGTAAGATTATATTCTATGTGCAATGGCTTTTGCCTGATGACCACTCTTTCCAATAAATCCATTTCTTCCAGCTCTCTAAGAGCCATAGATAATGTCTGTTTATTAGATCCTTTTAAGTTGCGCAGCAAGCTGCTGAAACGCAATGTGGATTGGGATGCAAGAATGAATATTTCCAATTTTAGCTTGCCTGAAAGTGCTTTTAAAAGCTTCTGTACAGGACATATCTCAGTCTCATCAGCTGAGCTGTTATTAGTCAGATTTTTTTGACTCATTGTGTGTTTTTTTAATATCGTAACTTTGCAAACATAGTGGTTAATAATAAATTAACATACGATTATCCACACATTTAACAAAAAAACATTACAAAAAGCACAAAAAACTCAGTAGAAATTTTTCATTAAAAAGCATATGTTTTTGTGATATTTCCTCCCTATTTGTTCTGATTGTAAGTTTGCATAATTGTATAATTGATTATGAATTATTTTTTATAAAAACTAAAAAACTAAAACACAAATATGAAAAATGGGATTTTTATCTTCAAATTAGGCTATAATATATATTATTCTACCGGCCTACTTTTACTCACAACACAACACGAGCCCGAAAACCTGCAATAATTATATTGGAAGGCTTTAATACAAACACAATTCGGATTATTTATCATGGCTAGCAAAAAATAACGATTGTAAGGAACGGTCGGTTTTCAAAAATCTGCTGCAGCTGATAATATCGGATTCTTGTGTAGCGGTTACTTTACCAAAAGTACAGCTGCTTTATTGTATTCCATTCTTTCCTATACTGTTGATGATAAGCTATAAAATTTGAATAAAAGATATTCAAACAGAATCTAATAACCTAAAAAACATGCGTATGAGAAAAAAATCAATGCTATCAGTCTGGGCTGTATTCTGCTCAGTTGCATCCGTTTATGCTTCATCACGAGGCGATACGGACCGGCGCTTTTCTAATGATCGATTTATATTGGAAAGTCGCCTTCCAGTAACCAATTTCACTTATGATCTGGGACCTGTGATGGTCATTTCACAAAACGTAAATGAAAAAGGAGCGGTTGTTATGAGTGGACAGCTCAACAAACCTGTCACTACCAGTGATGTTCTGATTTCCGCCAAATACCAGAATGCTCTGGGAGAATGGGTTACTGCATGGTGTAAAACATTATACGCCAGCAATCTGTATAATGAAAACCTTAATGCTACCTTTGAATTGCCAGCTTCTGCAAGCAGCGGCACGTATAATTTAAAAGTTGTGCTGAGTTCAGAAACCGATAACTTCTCCGGAATTACATGGAATAAAGCAGTAAGCCATTACAAATTCGGAGACTATGCTGCGGCCACCTGTGAACTGGATGAAAATGAGTACACAATACTTTTCACTCCGAAAAAAAGTGGTACAGTATTATTAAATCCTAATGGAAGTGTTTCCGGTGTAAAAGACAGGGTAAAATCACAGCATCTGACTAAGAAACTGGATGATATTGTATTATCCGTTAACGCCAGTGGTACTCTGGATAGCAGCAATCCAAACGCTCCTGTGATTAATATTGACAATCCTAATAATATCGGTACGATTGCCAGTTCACAGAAATACATCTATCAAGGCAGTGATACGAGCCCTTTTGAGTTTTCTTACCATGATCCTGTTTATGTATTTGCCGGTAAGTTTTCAAGTTCGGGCTTCTTTATTAACTTCAGTAACTGGTTTCTACCTCCTGAGGAGGGTGGAGAACCCTGGGGCAGAGGATATTTGGATTTTACAAACCCTAATGCTTTAGTTAACAGGTATTACAACCTTTACAATTACATCAACGAGAAACTGACAGACATTATTTCGGATCAAGAGCCTGTAGTTATTGTTGTAAGCAAAATAACAGGTTTCAGGGTATACAAATCTACCGGACAGTATATCACGGTCAATGCATTAAGCAATTATAATACAGTGAATGATTTCGGTTATCCTCCATTATATGACAAACAAAGAGGTCCCGGATCTGAAAATTTCTTTTTGAGCAATACTCCTAAAGCTTCTTTATATGGTATTGGAGCCATCAGAAACAGAAAAGTAATAGCCAACTGGAATGGACCAATGAGACCGCTTTCGGAGGTGGAAGCAGAAATCAAAAAATTCATCAAATATGTAGGTATTTTTGGAAACACCACTGCATTTGATTCTGCAGATTGTGCTAATAGCTGTTTTACAATTAATTCCGGAGCACAGCCTGACAATACAATAGCAGACTGGACAAAAGCTCCGAACAGTTATATTTTTACGGGTAAAGATAATGATGGTAATAATGCAGACGGGCTTTATATTCCTGTAAAAAAAGCTTACGAAATGTGGCGAAGCGGGAATTATATGAAAGGAGTTGATGTTCCTTCCGGAACAGTTACTGCTGATGTTTTGTGGGAAGATACTATGGGACTGATAAAATCTAAGGAAAACTATACTTTAGATATTATAGGCTCAGGGGAAACGGCAAAAATAAAAGTACCTGTAAACAAAGTAAAGAAAGGAAATGCAGTAGTTGCTTATAAAGTAGACGGACAAATCTTCTGGTCATGGCACGTTTGGGTAACAGATGATCCCAGAAATGGTTCTACTTATAAAAGTTATGACGATGTAAAAAGACAATTAAGTGACGGTACAATAGAAACTATTCCTAACTCTGAATGGGGATGGATGGACAGAAACCTTGGTGCTCTGGGGAATTCTCTTAATGGAGACGGATGGCACAGAAACGGAGGACTTTTATACCAATGGGGAAGAAAAGATCCTTTTCCTTCATTAACTTATACTGATGCAAGCTTTTATCAGGTAACCGGAAGCATAGGAAAGGTAATTTATGACGATGCGATACCGAGATTGAGATTTACCAACAGTCCTTTTAATGACTATAAAAATTTTAATGAGCTGAGACTGTTTGTGAATAAATCAGCAGCAAATATAACAGATAACATCAGAGCATCGGTTAAAAATCCATTAAGTCTGATGTATGTCAATGATGATGGTACTACAACACCATCCATCTATGGAACTATAAGCAATATTCCTTACTATTACAATTGGTTTGGTCAGGTACCGGGATTGCAGACCAATGAGTTAAGTAAAGTTAATTTATGGTCGGATAACTCTCAAGGGATACAGGCAACTGATATCTCTGTTCCACAGCCGTATAGAAATAAATCATCTTATGACCCTTGTCCTAACGGATGGAGACTGCCTTCAGTATTGGTGGCATCATCTACCAAAAATGTAAGAATGGATTTTACACCTTTTGGTGCCAAAGTAAACAGCCCATTATCTGCATTAAATGGAGTTCAGTCAAATATTCCTCCCGGGTTATCTAATTTAAAAGGATATCTCGCAGGGATCAAGGTATACCCTCAAACTGGTTTTGACATGACCAATGTAGCAGGCAACAATATCGGAATATTCCCTGGAACCGGATGGATTGGAAGAGGAGCTTCCTCAGATGCAAGATATCATACTAAGGCCACATTTACAGATCAGCTTGAAACGTATCTATGGACGTCTACAATGACTACTTTTGGTGATTACTCAACGATAGCAAGTGCATTAAGATTAATTCCTGCTGCTGATCAGATCGTTAATAACTATCGCCCTGATGCTGCTAATTATCCTAATGTATACGGTTTGTACAGTTATAGACCTTCTGATGACTATTCAACCAATAATGCACAAGCCTGCAGATGTATTAAAGATCCGTTATTCATAAAAAATAACTATAATTTCGACACCACTTACTTCACTGAAACCGAAACCTACAAAACAGGTTTGGATAATCCTAATACTTATATGGTTACAAGGTCTACAGCAGATCAGATCATTTCAGTACCAGTAAGTAAAGCCTTTTCTGTACAGAGTAATTATTTAGGAAATACCCAAATTCTGAATACAACAAGCTTTAATGACTTAAAAGCCAATATACTCTGGACGGATAATCCTGCTTTGGTAACACAATTAACCATAGATAACACATCTTCCAAAGATGGAAACATCAACGTAAAAGTGAATGCCAATCAATCAGGAAACGCTGTTGTCACATTGCATAATGGTTCAATCACTAACCCTATTTATTGGAGCTGGCACATCTGGGTAACCAATACATCGGTGAATTCTTTTACTCATGTAAATGATACTCCTATTACGACTGATAATTATGTCAATTATACCCAATATGGGACCATCATGAAGACAACTATCATGGATAGAAACATAGGAGCTACCGAAGCAATGCCTAGCCCATATAACCCAACGGTTGCAGCTCAGGTAAACCAGCTGAACAGCTCACAGGGATTGCATTATCAATGGGGAAGAAAAGACCCTCTGCCTATATTCAATAATATCAATGGATCTAAATACAATATATTCTTAGGTACTACGAATGGCAGCGGTGCTGTAACCTATTCTACCTTTACAGAAGCAAACTATAACTCAAGTAATATTGTCAATTACAACACTTATAAAAGCAGTATCAATGCAACGGATAAAATAGATGTTAGGATAGAAAAGATTCTGGGCTATTCTGTAGCCAATCCATTAAAGCTGATGATGCCGGTCACTGCATATCCGTATCGTGGAGATAACACGCCTCATTATACTCTTGCTTCAGACTGGTTGTTTGACACCCAATATCAGGGGTTATATGATGAAAGATGGGGATTAGGTGGAAAAAAATCTGTCTTTGATCCTTGCCCGAATGGATGGAGAGTTCCTGAGGTTCTTGGTAAAGGTAACAACAAAACCTCTCCATGGAGTCTGAAAGGCAATCCTGAAGCACTCAGAACTATTGATGGTACAGAAGCTGGTTATTACGGAGCTCCTATCTATAGTGTCACCGCACCTAGTTTCTGGGGCAAAACTGTAGGATATTCATTTATTAACAGTTTATATAATATCGGAAATTATCCAAAGGCCGTTAGCAGAGGAAGCAGAAGCGTCATGTATGCAGGTGCGATAAATACTGCTGTAGGTGCCTCAGGAGGAGTATGGTATGCTAACCTAAACGGAGAAATGACAGGAAGAGCTACTTATATGTATTTCGATATTTACAGCAGAAATAATGTAAAAAATGTTGATATAGATCCTTTCGCTTCCCTAAGCTGCAGATGTGTAAAACAGGAAGATGCAGGTACACCAAGAGGTCCGCTGCCAGGTATTCCTGTAACGCCAAACACCGGACTTCAGGCTAGAACGGCTTTAAGCAAAACGGTTATCGAGGAAAAGGTAAAAAATGACAAGCTGGTTCTTTACCCTAATCCTGTAAAAGATATCCTTTATATTGATGCAAAAGATGATAAGGATTATTATTATCAGATTTATAACATGTCCGGACAGCTGATGAAAGAAGGCAAGTTTAACAACAAACAAACAGATGTCACTTCATTGTTAACCGGAGCTTACCTTATAAGAATTAATAACTCTGAAACTGTTGTAAAAATTATTAAAAGATAAATTACAACAACGCTGCTCAAAAGCAGTAATGGCCGGAATTTCTTCCGGCCATTTTTATTTTAAATATCACATCGAATCATCTTGTTTAAAAGTGATACAACCACTCATCGAAATATATAGATTTACATGCGCTTAGAAAGAATCAATGAGATTGATTCCATCTTTGCTTTCTTAATAATTGAGCATGAGAAAATAAATCTTTGCATTAAATCAAAATAGCACAGATTTAAATGCTCCATCCTTCTTATTTTACATCCAAAGGTTATAAACAAAAAAAGTCTTCTATTTCTAGAAGACTTTTTGCGATCCGGACGGGACTCGAACCCGCGACCTCCGCCGTGACAGGGCGGCATTCTAACCAGCTGAACTACCGGATCAATTTTTTTAAAAAAGAAATTGAGAAAACTTCTGCGATCCGGACGGGAC
>NZ_QICI01000032.1 GCF_004119445.1 Chryseobacterium sp. CH21
AAAAATGGTCGGAAATTTCTTCCGACCATGACTAGGGCAAATACCCCGCTTTACATTTATGCTTTTAAATTCAATTGTAATTCTAATTCGTCGAGCTGTGCATCGGCAATAGAAGCAGGTGCGTCAATCATTACATCTCGTCCTGAATTGTTCTTAGGGAAAGCAATATAATCTCTGATTACTTCGTTTCCGTCAAGAATCGCTACCAAACGGTCAAAACCGAATGCTAAACCTCCGTGTGGCGGAGCTCCGTATTTAAATGCATTCATCAGGAATCCAAATTGAGCCTCAGCTTCTTCTCTGGTAAATCCTAATAAATCAAACATTTTAGACTGAAGATCTCTGTCAAAAATTCTGATAGATCCACCTCCGATTTCGTTTCCGTTCAGAACCATATCATAAGCATTGGCTCTTGCTTTTCCAGGCTCAGTTTCCAATAAGTGGATATCTTCCGGCTTTGGAGATGTGAAAGGGTGGTGCATTGCATGGTAACGACCACTTTCTTCATCAAATTCCAATAGAGGGAAGTCAACTACCCAAAGAGGTGCGAATTCATTTCCTTTTCTTAATCCTAAACGGTTTCCAAGCTCCATTCTCAATGCTGAAAGCTGAGCTCTTACTTTATTTTCGTTTCCGGAAAGAATCAACATTAAGTCACCTTCTTTTGCTCCGAATTTTTCGATGATTTTCGCTAAATCTTCCTCGTTGTAGAATTTGTTCACAGATGAGGTCTTTACACCGTCATTCTGGAATTTTGCCCAAACCATTCCTGAAGCTCCAATCTGAGGACGTTTTACCCAATCAACAAGCTCGTCGATCTGTTTTCTTGTATATTCTGCACATCCTTCTACATTGATTCCGACAACCAGTTCTGCATCATCAAATATTTTAAAGTCTTTTCCTTTTACCAGTTCATTCAGTTCTACGAACTCCATTCCAAAACGGATATCCGGTTTGTCATTTCCGTATTTTCTCATCGCATCTGCGAACGTCATTCTTGGGAAAGCTCCGAATTCCTGACCTGTAATATCTTTAATAAGAGTCTTAGTCATCCCTTCGAATACGTTCATCACGTCTTCCTGCTCTACAAAAGCCATTTCACAGTCGATTTGTGTAAATTCCGGCTGTCGGTCGGCTCTTAAATCTTCATCACGGAAACATTTTACAATCTGGAAATATTTATCCATTCCACCTACCATCAAAAGCTGTTTGAAGGTCTGCGGAGACTGTGGCAATGCGTAAAACTGCCCTGGGTTCATTCTGCTTGGCACCACGAAGTCTCTTGCTCCCTCTGGAGTAGACTTGATCAAAACAGGGGTTTCTACTTCAATGAAACCTTCTTCAGATAAATAATTTCTTACTTTCTGTGCCATCTTGTGACGGAAGATCAGTTTATCTTTTACCGGATTTCTTCTGATATCCAGGTAACGGTATTTCATTCTTAGCTCTTCACCACCATCTGTTTCATCTTCAATAGTGAAAGGAGGAAGTTGAGAATCATTCAGAATTGTCAGTTTTTCTACCAGAATTTCAATTTCCCCGGTTGGAATATTAGGGTTTTTACTTACTCTTTCAATAACTCTTCCGGTAGCCTGAATCACAAATTCACGGCCCAGTTTTTTAGCTTCTTCCATCAATTGTGCAGAAGAGCGGTCCTGGTCAAAAACCAGCTGGGTAATTCCGTAACGATCTCGAAGATCTACCCAAATCATAAATCCTTTATCACGGATAGTCTGTACCCATCCTGATAGTATAACTTCTTCATTCAGATTTTTCAGAGATAGCTCTCCGTTGGTGTGTGATCGAAACATAATTATTTGTTTAAAGTTCAATGTTTAAGGTTCAATTCCGAACCTTGAATTTTTCGTTGGCAAAGATAAGATTTTTGCAGGTTTTATAAATAAAAAAAAACTCCCTTTCGGAAGTTTCATATGTTGTTTTTAGATTTTTTTAAATTCTATTACCACCTTTTGCAATCAGAATTCTTTTCACTTCTTCACTGCCTTTTGTTTCATCAGCTACTTCAAGAGGTGTTTTGTTCTGACATTTTTTATTCACATTAGCCTTGCTGTCCAAAAGGAAGTTGATGATATTCTTTCTGTCAGACATTACACTGAAACCAAGTGGTGAATAAAGGATATCTCCTACAAGGAAGCATTTGTTGTAATCTCCCGGTGCGAACTGTTTTTTAAATGTTGCTATATCATCAGAATAAATGGCTTTCATCTTTTCCTGACTCATCTTCTGGGCAGATAACATACTGCCAGACAGTAACATTCCAAATAGAAAAGTAGTAGAGATTATTTTTTCATAAGGATAATTTTTAAGAATATACAAATCTAAATTAAATTTTATTACCAATTGCTAAGTTTTGATAATAATTATCTTGCTATTCATCAGTTTATTATCTTATTAATTATAAAATCATAAAACTGCTGTTTTGTCGATTACGATAAAAAGTTCTTATTCCAAAAGCTTAATGACATCAGATTTTTCATATTTTTTTGCATAATCCAGTGCTGTATAACCGGAAGATGTTTTAGTATCCTTCTTTACTCCATTTGCAAGGAGCTTCTTTGTAAATTCAGTGTTGCCATATTTTGCGGCAAACATCAATGGCGTTTTTCCATCACAAGCCTTTTCTAAATCTGCCTTTTCATCAATCAATTTTTGAAATACTTCTTTACTGTTCATTTTAATAGCCAGGCCTAACAACGTATAAGCATTGTCTTCAATTTTATAGCATGCATTGATGTTGTCTTTGTTGATAAGGTTGTTAAAGTAAGCTGTATTATCGTACTTCAACATTTGTTTGTGCTCATTAGTGAGTTCCTGTGCTTTTCCAATAGTTGAAAATAGTACGAATGTGAAAATAATTGTTTTTAAAGTTAGATAGCGTTTCATGTTATATATTTTTTAAGGTTTAAATTCTAATATATCACCAGGTTGGCAATCCAATGCTGTACAAATGGCTTCTAAGGTTGAAATTTTTAAAGCTTTGGCTTTTCCGTTTTTTAAAATTGAAAGATTAGCCTGTGTAATCCCTATTTTTTCGGCCAATTCCTGAGACTGCATTTTTCGTTTTGCAAGCATTACATCAATATTGATTATTATCGGCATGATTATATGGTTAAGTCATTTTCTGATTGTAATTCATATCCCTTTTTAAAAAATTCTATAATAAAAAGTATAATAATTCCTAAGGTGAGATGGAGGAGTATAAGCATTGGATCTATGCTGTATATAGATTGATCCATGAAATATAAAATAGTACAATAAACAGGGATAAAGATTATGTTAAGCATGGCAAAGAGCTTTAAATCCTGAATTACTTTTGTATTAAAAATAATCTCCGAACTCATTCCTTTGAAAATTCTAAACAAATAAAAAGTAAATAGACTGTAAAATCCAATGAAAAATATTATCGAAATAAAAGTGTATAATGTGTAATTTCCTTTGATAACTGAATCTGATAATGGCATATTGAATTGAAAATCTGAAGAATCAGCAGCTGTTTTTGTTAATTCATTATTGAAATTTCCAGTTTTGAAAGTTTCAGAAAAATAATGAGTTCCCTGATGTATGTTGATAGATACGATAATGAATCCCAAAATTATATAACCTAAATATAGTAATTGAGCTATTGAACCAACCAACAGAATTTTGTTTAAAACAGTGGATATAGATTTTTCACCAATTAATTTCATATGATATTTTTATTTGTTGTAAATGTATAATAATTTATCGTAATACAATAAATTATTATTGTAAAATTAATTTAAATTAATTTTTCTTTAAACAAAAGCTATTCAAAAAAAAATAAAAACTTTTCATATGCGAACTTTTAATTGCTTATGAATGGATACTTTTGCGAAGTAAATCAAATAGAATCATGACAAAATATGTTGAGTTTTTTAAAAAAGCATTCAGCGGTGAAGAAACTGATTTTACGAAAGTGAATATCAGAAGTGCTGTATTGCTTTTAGCCATTCCTATGATGCTGGAAATGGCTATGGAATCTGTATTTGCGCTTGTTGATCTCTATTTTGTCGGCCATCTGAAAGAAAGTGGTTTTGCTATTCAGACGGTAGGCCTTACTGAATCCGTACTTTCGATCATGTACTCTATTGCGATTGGGATGAGTATGGCGGCAACTGCTTTGGTAGCAAGAAGAATTGGCGAGAAAAACCCTGAGCAAGCTTCCAGAAGTGCCGCACAGGTATTGCTCGTCTCCTTTGTAATTACTTTTGTTTTAAGCTTATTGGGAGTAATCTATGCTGAAGAAATTCTGATTCTGATGGGTTCAAAACCAGAAGCAGCAGCTTATGGCAAGAATTTTACAAGAATTATGATGGGAAGCAGTACCATTATCATGCTTTTATTCTTAATCAATGGTATTTTCAGAGGAGCTGGGAATGCAATGATTGCCATGAAAAGTTTATGGATTGCGAATATTGCGAATATCATTCTCTGCCCGATTCTGATAAAAGGGTTAGGACCTGTTCCTGCTTTGGGTTTGACCGGAGCAGCATTGGCAACAACAATAGGGCGTAGTATCGGGGTTATTTATCAATTGTATCATCTTTTGGTAGCGGATACTCAGATAAGAATTAAACTTCCTTACTTTAAACCGAATTTTGAGTTAATAAAATCCATTATAAAAATTGCAACTCCCGGAATTTTCCAGTTTGTTATTGCGTCATGCAGCTGGATTTTCCTTGCAGAGCTTGTAGCAACTACAGGAGGGGAGAATGCTTCAGCGGGTTATCAGACTGCTTTAAGGCTAATGATGTTCTTTATGCTTCCGGCATGGGGACTGAGTAATGCTGCTGCTACGCTGGTAGGACAGAATATGGGTGCCAATGAAATGTTGAGAGCAGAACAATCAGTGATGAAAACGGTGAAATATAATGTAATATTTATGCTGATAGTAAGCTTGATTTTCCTTTTGATGGGGAATTTTTTAGTTGGTTTCTTTACTCAGGAACCGGCTATTAAAGATTTTGCGAAAAATGCCCTTCAGATTATGAGTGTAGGATTTATTTTCTATGGAATCGGGATGGTGATGATTAATGCATTCAATGGAGCCGGAGATACCTGGACACCTACATGGGTTAATCTTTTTGGATTCTGGCTGTTTCAGATCCCTCTTGCCTATTTTCTTTCAAAATATCTTGGCATGGGTCCCAAAGGAGTCTTTATTTCAATCCCTGCTGCCGAGACATTGATTACCATTATTGCCTTTATCTTATTTAAAAAAGGAAAATGGAAAACGATAAAAGTTTAGAAAAGATGGAGGAAGGAAGTGCGAGTGGCCTGAAATATTTAAAATAGCCTTTTATGACAAGATAAAAAAAGATAATTGATCTACTGGTTGATAATCGAAAATGGTAATCTAATAATAATTTCCACCATTCTTCCTCCCGCTTCCCTTTCTAATTTATAAAACTTTAACAGCTTCATTAATTGGATTTTAGACTTATATTCTCTAAATTCGTGATAACAACCAATACATATTACTATGGGAAAAGGAGACAAAAAATCAAGAAGAGGAAAGATTAACTCCGGAAGTTATGGGAAAAGAAGACCTAGAAAAACCTCAAAATCTTTTGCCGCTTCTGAAGAAAAATCTAAAAAGTAATCCAAATAAAAAAGACCGAAGATCACGTCTCCGGTCTTTTTTTATGAAAATTAAATTAATTATTTACCTCCAAGAATATTACCAAGGATGCTGCCTAATCCGCCGCCGCCTTGTTGTTGGTTTCCACCACCACCCAATACACTTCCAAGTATATCGTTTAGTGGGTTTCCTGATGATTGAGCCTGTCCGCCTCCTCCTAAAACACTTCCAAGAATATCATTCAAAGGATTAGACTGCTGAGCTTGTGCCTGGTTAGAAGCATTCCCAAGGATTCCTCCTAAAAGATCTCCTAAACCACCTGCTCCTACATTGCTCTGTTGTTTCTGCTGTCCGATGTAACCCATTACTACAGGTGCAAGCATCGCAAGAATAGGTCCTATTTTGTCTATTGAAATCCCTGTATTCTGTGATAACTGGTTTTCAACATTACTTTTCTGATCACCAAAAATATGACCAAGAATGGATCCGCCTTCAGCTTGTCTTGACTCAATCTGAGAAGCATCATCTAAAATACTTCCGTTGTGGTCTTTATCTAAAGCACTATTTAGAGCTTCTGCTTCTTTGGCATCCTGAGATTTATTTCTAAGATAAGAAATAATAAGAGGGGTAGCTACAGCTAATAAAGCGATTACCTGATTTTTGCTGATTCCGAATTTGTTTTCAGCCTGTTCAGCAACCTGGTTGCCTGTGTTCCCTGTAAGTAGGTCGATTAAACTCATTTTTTGTGTTTATTTAGTATTAAGTGAACCAAAGTTATCAAAAAATATGCCTCATAAAATGACCACCTCTCATAATTATTGTTAAAGTTTCTGAGGGCGTTTCAGAAGGTCTTAGTTTTTAATGATAGGAACATTGGAGCATGCTTCTCCGAACATCAGAGATTTTACAATTGGCTTTAACTGTTCCACCAGTTCTATGTAGGCATTTTCTGGGATCTCTTTATCAGAACAGCCTTTTACAAGCACTCTTTTTCCTCTCATTTCCTCAAAATCATGCGTCTGGATAGCATTGTGCATCAAAATAACCTCAAGATCCCCACGGTTCCCAAAGACAATTTTTTTGGCAACATCTGTAAGTTTTGCCGTTAACACAAAATAAGCCCAAAGCGGAATGATGGTATCTACAGAATTGTAAATGTATATATATGAGTCTTTATACTGTTCAGCATCAATAGCTTCTACCTTTTCACGGAAATCTTTTTCTTTCAGGATCATTTCCTGAAAAAGAAAATCTTTCAGATCAATTCCCATTCTTTCCCCTTTTGGAAGTAAAGTAGCTAAGTCAAAATTGATAAGGCCGCTTTCAGCAACTTTATTCCTGATTTCAAATTCTTCTGACATTTTTTATCATTATCTTTGAACAAATTTACGAATTAAGATCATATCTATTTTAATTTGTTCTCTATCCTTACTATAGAAATGAAGTATTATATTATTGCAGGAGAAGCTTCAGGTGATTTGCACGGAAGTAACCTGATGAAAGCCTTAAAACAAAAAGATCCGAATGCGGAGTTCAGATTTTGGGGTGGTGATCTGATGAAAGCTCAGGGCGGAACACTCGTAAAACACTACAGGGATCTTGCATTTATGGGATTTCTGGAGGTCGTGATGAACCTGAGAACCATTCTGAATAATATCAAATTCTGCAAAGAGGATATTCAGAAGAACAGACCTGATGTCTTGATTTTGGTGGATTATCCTGGCTTTAACCTGAGAATTGCGAGATTTGCCAAAGAGCTTGGTATCAAAGTCGTTTATTATATTTCTCCACAGCTTTGGGCATGGAAAGAGGGACGTGTAGAGATTATTAAGAAATATGTGGATGAAATGATGGTCATCCTTCCTTTTGAAGAAGATTTTTACAGAAAACATGGCGTTCATTCTCATTTTGTAGGTCATCCTTTACTGGATGCTATTTCGGATCTTCAGGAAATCAGTATTGAAAATTTCAAATCGGAGCATGGATTGAATGAAAAAGAAATCATTGCACTATTGCCGGGTTCCAGAGAACAGGAAGTAGAAAAGATGCTTGAAATAATGCTTTCCGTAAGACCGCATTTTAAAAACTACCAGTTTGTCATTGCCGGAGCACCAAGTCTTCCTAAAGAATTTTATCAGAAATATGTGGATGATAATGTCCATTTTGTATCCAATAAAACTTATGATTTGCTAAGATGTTCCAAAGCTGCTTTGGTTACCTCAGGAACAGCTACTCTGGAAACAGCTTTACTAAATATCCCCGAAGTGGTTTGCTATCGCGGAAGCAAAATTTCTTATGCTATTGCTAAACGATTAGTGAAAAATATCAATTACATTTCTCTGGTTAATCTGATCATGGACAGAGAAGTTGTGAAAGAGCTTATTCAGAATGATCTGAATACTAAAAATCTTGTGGAAGAACTCAATAAAATTGTGTCAGGAGAAAAAAGAAACCAGGTTCTGAATGACTATGATCTTCTGAGAGAAAAACTAGGCGGAAAAGGAGCCAGTGATCATGCCGCTGAGGTGATATTGAAAGTATAACCTTACCAGAGCTTTTTAGAATTTAACCTGCTTTTTAATTATGAATTATTGCACCCGTTTCCTGTTATTATTGACATTCACATTATTTTTCTCAAATAGTTCTGCACAACAGAACATCTCAAGAGAGAAAGTTCAGATATTTTATTATGGCTGGTACGCAAATCCTGCAACAGATGGTGATTATCAGCACTGGAATCACGAGATTCTTCCTCACTGGAGTAATCCTAAATGGAACAATCTGGGGCATCACCAAGGAGGAGATGATATTGGAGCTAATTTCTACCCTTCACTTGGAAACTACAGTTCCAATGACCCGAAGATCATTGAACAACACATGAAAATGATCAAAGAATCCGGAGTAGGAGTAGTGGTAGTAAGCTGGCTGGGGAAAGATTCATTCACAGATAAAAGCCTTACCAAATATCTGGATATTGCAGATCGTTTTGATTTAAAAATTGCATTCCACATTGAGCCGTTTTATAAAAATACTTCAGAATTAAAGGAACAGCTTTCTTATCTTATAAAAACGTATTCCCATCATCATGCATTCTACAAAAAAGATGGAAAACCTTTGCTTTATGTATATGACAGCTATAAGATTTCTAAAGAAGAGTGGGCAAAAATACTATCCAAAAATGGAGAACAGACAGTCAGAAATACAGATTTAGACGCACTTTATATTGGGCTGTGGGTTGAAAAAGATGATGCGAATTTCTTTGATACAGCAGGTTTTGATGGTTTCTATACCTATTTTGCCAGCGAAGGTTTTGTGTACGGAAGCACAATTGCTAACTGGGATTTCATGGCCAATTACGCTAAAGATCACAACCTGATTTTTATTCCTTGTGTGGGACCCGGTTATTCCGATACAAGAATACGTCCATGGAACGAAGCTAATTTCAAAAGCAGAGACAATGGAAAGTATTACGAAAAAATGTTTGATGCTGCTATCAAAGTAAAACCGGATTTCATCGGAATCACATCATTCAATGAATGGCATGAAGGAACACAAATAGAGCCTGCTATTCCTAAAAAATCAGGTGATTTCAAATATGAAGATTATGGGAAGGATCCTTTATTTTATATCAAAGAAACGAAGCGTTTGACGGATAAATTTCTGAAAAAGAAATAGTATTCTTTCGATCGTAAATTTTACCATAAAAAATTAAGTGCCCCGTTGATGCTTTTGATGCGTAACGGGGTATTTTTTAGTTATTTGAGAGGTCATATTCTATTAATTAATTATCTATTTTCCCTTGATAATTAATTGAAATTGAAAAAGCAGCCCCTTCTTATTCTCGTGATATTTTTTATTCTTGGAATTATTTTTCAGGATAAGATAGTGTTGGCTGGTGTTGCATTTTATTCAGTAATTGCAATGTGCTTGGTCATACTCATAGCAATATGTTTTCATTCTTATTTTCTGCAAAAAATCAAAGTTACTCTACTTACACTTTTGTTCTTTGGAACAGGGGTTGTTCTTCATTATTATAATACTTCTGTGGATAATGTTTATTTATTTTCAAATAAAAAAGAAACAGTTGTTTTTAAAATTTATCAAAAGTTAAACACAACAGAAAAATATAAAAAATATGAAGGAACTGTGCAGGCGGGAAATGCAAAATTAAATTCAATTCTGTATGTTCCAAAAGATGTCAAAGAGCTGGATTTTATTCATTATTATAAAGGGGAAGCTTATATTACAAAACCTAGAGCTCCCCAGCATGATTTTCAATTTAACTATACTCAATACCTGAAACATAAGCATATTGATGGGCAGATTTATCTTTCAAAAGAGATTGTATCTGCAGTACGAAATGACCTAACGTTGGCAGATCGCCTTCGGCAATATAGACTTACGGTTCTTCAGAAAATTGATAAAGCCTCTATTTCAGGAAAAACGAAAGAATTTCTAAAAGGAATTATCGTGGCGGATCGAACGGAGATTGATGAAGGAACAGTTCAGGATTTCAATAAATCTGGACTGGTTCATTTTCTGGCCATTTCCGGAACCCATATTGTGGTTATTTTTGGAATGTTTTATTTTTTTCTAACTCGTTTCATTCCACTACAATTCAGAAAATATGCAGTTATTCTAAGTTTGATTTTTATCTGGCTGTTTGCTGCTTTTATAGGATTTGGAAATTCTGTTCTGCGGTCATGTATTATGCTCAGTGTATATTTTATTTTTGTACTGCTTCAGCGGAAGCCGGATCTACTTCATTCGTTGGCTTTATCAGCTTTTCTTATTTTAATTGGAGATACACATCAGCTTTTTGATGTAGGATTTCAGCTTAGCTTTTTAGCAGTTTTAGGGATCTATTGGCTGAATCAGCCTTTGTTGAAACACTTTCCCAAACAGGATCATTATCTTAAAAAACTTTTATTCAATACCATTACAATCTCTTTATCTGCCCAGTTGGCTGCTCTTCCTTTGGTATTGTATTATTTTCATCAGTTTTCATTCATTTCCATCATTTCCAATTTTGTTATTGTTCCTTTTTCCGAAATAATTATTGTATTCTCATTTATAATGACGGGTGTTGTTGCATTCGGAATTGATTTTGAACTGATGAATAAAGTCTATGATTTTGTCATTCATATTTTGCTGAAAGTAATCCATTGGTTTGCGGAGGTAGATATGTTATTCTTTGAAAACATTCCTATGAATGGGTTTGAAGTGCTGTCCGTTTTCATAGTAGTCTATTTATTAAGATCGGTTATCATAAAATTTAATTTCAAAAATTGGATGAGGTTTGCGATGGCTGTAATGGTGTTTTTGATCTTAAGAACCGGAAGTAATATCTATGAAAATCAGAAAGAAGAGGTGTTGATTCATTCTTTTGGTAAAAGTAAAATCTTTTCAATTAAAAGTGGAGGTAACGTCTGGTTTTGGATCTCTGACAAAGAAAATAAGGCGAAAATTCTACGTTATGTCATAAATCCTTATTGTTCTGTAAAAAGAGTGGATTATTTTGAAATAAAAACCTTCTCGTCTTCTCCTAAAAAAGTAGTTTTCAGGAATCAGGTTTATGATCTTAAATAGAGTTTTATCATTTATATGTTTTCCTGCATTTATAATGTATGAGATTCTTATTTAGAAACATTACAAACTGCCTAATTGTGAGATTTCTCACTTTTCGATATTGTTAAACTTTCTTAATTTTGTAGAAATTCAAATTTAAACTTATATGGCAGGTTTAACGAGTTCTACGATAGGTAGAAAATATGCTATGGCATTATCAGCTCTATTTTTGCTGATTTTTCTTATACTGCATTTGACGACCAATTTGTTATCAGTTCTGAACAAGGATGCATTCAACACCGCATCAGATTTCATGGGCTATAATCCTTTTGTGCAGTTCTTAATGCAGCCTATTCTTGGTTTTGCAGTAATTTTCCATTTCGTAATGGGATTTGTGCTTGAGATCAAGAATAATAAAGCGCGTCCGGTAAAGTATGCAGCAAACAATGCATCAGTGAATTCTTCATGGATGTCCAGAAATATGATTATTTCCGGAGCTGTTATTTTAGCTTTCTTAGCGCTTCACTTATATGATTTCTGGTTGCATGAAATTAATTACAAGTATGTAGAAGGATTAGCTCCTGATGCAGAACGTTTCTGGCCGGAACTTCATGAGAAGTTTGCTGATCTTTGGAGAGTGGCTTTGTATGTGATTTCTTTTGTTTTACTAGGATTACACTTAGCACACGGATTCCAGTCTTCATTCCAGTCTATCGGAGCAAGACATCCAAAATATACGCCGGTGATCAAAGCTTTCGGAACATGGTATTCAATCCTTATTCCTGCAGGATTCATCATCGTAGCAGTTTTCCATTTTATAACTCAATAATATCAATATACTAGTATGAGTAAATTAGATTCAAGAATTCCAGCGGGTCCTCTTAAAGACAAGTGGAAAAATCATAAAGACCATATGAACCTTGTTGCACCAAACAACAGAGATAAGATTGATATTATTGTTGTAGGTACAGGTTTGGCAGGAGGTTCTGCAGCAGCTACATTAGCTGAGCAGGGATATAACGTAAAAGCGTTCTGCTATCAGGATTCACCAAGAAGAGCACACTCTATTGCAGCTCAGGGAGGGATCAACGCAGCTAAGAATTACCAGGGAGATGGTGACTCTACTTACAGATTATTCTATGACACTATCAAAGGTGGTGACTATAGAGCAAGAGAGGCTAATGTTTACAGATTAGCTGAAGTTTCTGCAAATATTATTGACCAGTGTGTTTCCCAAGGGGTTCCTTTCGGTAGAGATTACGGCGGTCAGTTAGATAACCGTTCATTTGGAGGGGTTCAGGTAAAAAGAACTTTCTACGCAAAAGGACAAACAGGACAGCAGTTATTATTAGGAGCATACTCTTCAATGAGCCGTCAGATTGGTAAAGGAAGAATCAAGATGTACAACCGTCATGAAATGCTTGACCTTGTAATTGTTGATGGAAAAGCAAGAGGAATTATCGCAAGAAACCTTGTTACAGGTGAAATCGAAAGACATTCAGCTCACGCTGTAGTCATTGCTTCAGGAGGATACGGAAACGTATATTTCCTTTCTACCAATGCAATGGGATCCAACGTTTCTGCAGCATGGAAAATTCACAAGAAAGGAGCTTACTTCGCAAACCCTTGCTACGTACAGATTCACCCGACTTGTATTCCTGTTCACGGAACACAGCAGTCTAAACTGACTTTGATGTCTGAATCATTAAGAAACTCAGGAAGAATCTGGGTTCCTAAAAAACATAAAGATTCAGTAGCCATCAGAGAAGGTAAATTAAGACCAGAAAATATTAAAGAAGAAGATAGAGACTATTATTTAGAAAGAAGATATCCTGCGTTTGGTAACCTTGTACCGAGAGATGTTGCTTCAAGAGCCGCTAAGGAAAGATGCGACGCCGGATTCGGAATCGAAAATAATGATACTCAGGAAGGAGTTTACCTTGATTTCTCTACAGAGATCATGAAAAAAGGTAAAGAATCCGCTATCGAAAAACATATTCATAATCCTACAGATCAGCAGATCTATGATCTAGGTAAGAGCTGGGTAGAGGAGAAATACGGTAACTTATTCGTAATGTACGAAAAAATTACAGCAGATGATCCTTACAAAACTCCAATGAAGATCTATCCTGCAGTTCACTATACAATGGGTGGTGTATGGGTTGATTATAACCTTCAGTCTACAATCCCTGGATGTTTCGTAATAGGTGAAGCTAATTTCTCTGACCACGGTGCAAACAGACTTGGGGCTTCTGCGTTGATGCAGGGTCTTGCTGACGGATATTTCGTACTTCCTTACACAATCGCAGATTACCTTTCTGCAGACATCAGAACAGGAGCTATTCCTACCAATTCGGGAGCGTTTGATGAAGCTGAAAAAGGAATTAAAGAAAAAATTGCATTCTTCTTAAATAATAAAGGAACTCATTCTGTAGACCACTTCCATAAGCAATTAGGAAACATTATGTGGAATAAAGTAGGAATGGGAAGAACGCCTGAAGGATTAAGAGAAGCAATCAAAGAAATTGAAGAAGTAAGAAACGATTTCTGGAAAAACGTAAAAGTACCGGGAGAAGGAGAAGGGATGAACACTGAGCTTGAAAAAGCATTCAGAGTAGCAGACTTCCTTGAACTTGGACAATTAATGGCTATCGATGCACTACACAGAAACGAATCTTGTGGTGGACATTTCCGTGAAGACCACTCAACTCCGGATGGAGAAGCGGAAAGAGATGACGTAAACTACAAATACGTCGGAGCTTGGGAATATCAGGGTAACGATATCAACGCAGAAGTGTTGCATAAAGAAGAACTGATATATGACAACATCGAGGTTAAAACTAGAAGTTATAAATAATCTCCAACCTAAAATATAACATTATGAGTGCAAAAAAAGGCTTACATCTTACGCTGAAAATTTGGAGACAAAAAATAGTAAAACTAAAGGTCAGTTTGAGACCTATAAAATATCAGATGTATCTACAGACTCTTCATTTTTAGAGATGTTAGATATCCTGAATGAAAATTTAATTAACGAAGGTAAAGAACCTATCGCTTTCGACCACGACTGTCGTGAAGGAATCTGCGGGATGTGTTCTCTTTACATCAATGGTAGAGCTCACGGGCCGGATACAGGTATCACAACCTGCCAGCTTCACATGAGAATGTTCAAAGATGGAGAGACTATCGTTATTGAACCTTGGAGAAGTGCCGCTTTCCCTGTTATCAAAGACTTGATGGTAGACAGAAGTGCTTTCGACAGAGTAATGGCAGCAGGAGGTTTCATTTCTGTGAATACTTCAGGTAATACACTGGATGCTAACGCGATTCCGGTTCCAAAAGAAGATGCAGACAGAGCAATGGATGCTGCTGCTTGTATCGGATGTGGAGCTTGTGTGGCTACATGTAAAAACGGATCTGCAATGCTATTCGTAGGAGCTAAAGTTTCTCAGTATGCATTACTTCCACAAGGGAGAGTAGAAGCTAAGAGAAGAGTTCTGAACATGGTGAAAGCTATGGATGAAGAAGGATTCGGAAACTGTTCAAACACCGGAGCATGTGAAGTAGAATGTCCAAAAGGAATTTCTCTTGAAAACATCGCAAGAATGAACAGAGAATACATGGCTGCTCTTGTAGATCAAGGATAGAATTGATTCAAATACATAAAAAATCGCCTTCATTTCTGGAGGCGATTTTTTTATGAATGGCCTAAGCCTGTTAAAGTTTGTTAACTTATTGGATGGTTTTAGTCATTCTTTATTTAATAAGTATATATTTGAAGGGCAGTTGAATTGTTTTTTTAAAAACTTTTATACAGCATGCCATTCAAAAAGAAAGGGTTGAAATAAATGGAAAACCCTCTTTTGAACAGCATTAATAAAATTTTCAAAAAAAATAATTAGTGTGAATTAGCAAGCCCTAAAAAGCGTATTTTTGTGTAATATTAAAAATTGAAATGAAAAAATATCTTTTATTGTTTATCATCACATTCTTTGTGATGTCTTGTTCAAAAAAAGTAGAAGTAAAAGGAAAAATTACTGGAAGCTCATCATTAGAAAGAATTGAATTTGTAGAAGCTTCAGGAGTAGGAACCCTGCCTTTGATTAATATTGGTTTAGATAAAGACGGAAATTTCTCAGGAAGTTTTGAAGCCCCTAAAGACGGAATGTACGTGATCAATTATGCAGGCAGACAAAACCTGATCTATCTTGAAGGAGGACAAAAAGTAAATATTTCAGGAAATGGAACTACTTTCCCAAATGAATATATCATTACCGGAGATGCCAAAAAGAACAATGATTTCCTTACAGCAAGTATGAAGTTCTTGGCAGACTATGGCAGTAAAGTTAACTTAGCAGGATTAATGGGCGGAGACGAAGCTGCATTTTTGAAAGGAATGCATAAAGTAGAAGCTGATATTAATAAAAATGTTGACGACCTAGCAAAGAAAAACAACCCAAGTAAAGGACTTCTTGAGTGGAAGAAAAATGATATTAAAGTGACCATTCTTAATTTGCTTGCCAACTATGAGATGTCTCACGGACCAATGTCTGGTAACCCATCTTACAAAGCTTCTAAAGCTTTAAAAGACTACGAAACTCAGTTGGAAACTGATAAAGAAGCGATGGTGAAATCAATCCCTCTTTACAGACAATATCTTCTTGTAAAAATGACTCCGGATTTCCAGAAGTATGCGGAAGCAAACAGCAAAGGAAAAACAGGAATTACAACTTCTGAGATGTTTGCTCAGTACTTAAAAACAAAGAAAGATTTATCTCAGACCGCAAAAGATTATCTTTTAGCTTTCGTAATGGCTCAGGCGGATATTCACCCTACAACTACACCTGCCAACATTGATAAAATCAAAAAAATTATTGATTCAGATATTAAGGATGCTACTATTAAAAGTGACCTGCTAAAAATGCAGGTTGCCATTACTGGACTTAAAATCGGAGATGCCGCTCCTGAAGCAACTTTAGCAAAACAGGACGGAAAAGCTTATAACCTTTCTGAAAACAAAGGGAAACCTTATATGTTGTTCTTCTATGCTTCATGGAATCCTTATATCAGCGAAGCTACAGTACCTGTATTAAAAGAAGTAGTAAACTTCTATAAATCTAAAATGAACTTTGTATTTGTAAACGTAGACGATACAAAAGATCAGTTCATTAAAACAAGTAACTCTCTTCTAAAAGGAATTCAGGGAGTGAATGTTTATGGAGAAGGAGGTCTTAACTCTGATATCGCTAAGAAATATGGTGTATACGGATTCAAATTGCCTTGCTTTGTAATCATTGATAAAGATGGTAAAATTGCCAGCAGGTCATTTGTAAATCTTGGTGAGCAGGAATTAGTAACGATTCTTGACAAGCAGACAGGTCTTGCAGCTCCAAAAGTAGAGCCGAATGCTCAAATGCAGCCACAATTACAGCTTGATCCTTCCGCAATGCAGCAAGCTCCACAGCCAGCAAATCCTCAGCCGGCTCCAACAAAATAATAAACTTTAACACAGTATAGAAACCTTATCTTCGGATAAGGTTTTTTTTATTGTATTTTTGCAAACTGAAACGTAAAAGTTTCAATTAGGAAAATAGAAAATTTTAGAATGAGTAGAAAGAAAAAAAGAGATCTAATTCTTGAAAATATAAAGCTATTGACTGCTGGAGCAAAAGGAGTTGCCATCGGAAGAACAGAGGAAGGCAAAGCGGTAATGGTTTCAGGCGCAATTCCGGGTGATACTGTGAATGTGAGAGTGAAAAAAGCCAAGTCAAAATATTATGAAGGGGAAGCTGTAGAAGTGATTGAAAAATCTCCTTACAGAGTTGATGCTAAATGTATTCACTTCGGAACTTGTGGAGGATGCAAATGGCAGAATATGAGCTACGAGAAGCAGCTTGATTTTAAACAGGAAGAAGTATATAATAATATCAAAAGAATTGGAGGAATTGAAAATTTTGAAACCGTTCCAATTTTAGGCGCTGAAGAACAATATTTTTATAGAAATAAAATGGAGTTTTCCTTCTCAAATGCGAGATGGCTTACTCAATATGAAATAAGCTCTGAAGAAAATTTCGGAAGCAAAGACGCCTTAGGATTTCATATTCCGGGAATGTGGAGCAAAATTCTGGATCTTAAAGAATGTTTTCTTCAGGAAGACCCTTCCAACGCCATCAGATTGGCTGTAAAAGAATATGGCGTAAATAACGGCCTGGACTTCTTTGATGTTAGAAATCAGGAAGGTTTCTTAAGAACCTTAATGATGAGACAAAACTCAAAAGGAGAATGGATGGTTCTTTTCCAGCTATACAGAGAAGAAAAAGAGAACAGAGAAAAACTTTTTGAATTCTTGTTAGCAAAATTCCCGCAGATTAAAACGTTGGTATATGCTATTAATCCTAAGCAGAATGATTCTATTTATGATTTGAATATCAACGTGTATTTCGGGGAAGGGTACCTTATGGAAGAAATGGACGGACTGAAATTTAAAATCGGACCAAAATCTTTCTTTCAAACCAATTACAAACAAGCTTTAGAATTATATAGAAAAACCCTTGAATTTGCCGATCTAAAAGGGGATGAAGTTGTGTATGATCTTTATACTGGAACAGGAACAATTGCTCAATATGTGGCAAGAAATGCAAAACAGGTTATCGGAATCGAATCTGTTCAGGAAGCAATTGATGCAGCCATTGAACATGCTGAATTGAATGGTTTAACCAATACAACTTTCTATTGTGGAGATATGAAAAATGTCTTTAATGACGAGTTTTTAGAAAATCATCCAAAAGCAGATGTTTTGATCACAGATCCACCAAGAGATGGTATGCACCAGAAAGTGGTTGAACAGATCTTAAAGCTTTCACCTGAAAAAGTAGTTTATGTTAGCTGTAATTCTGCAACACAGGCAAGAGACCTTGCTTTAATGAAGGATCATTATACTTTAGTGAAAATTCTGCCAGTAGATATGTTCCCACAGACACACCATGTTGAGAACATTGCGTTGCTGATTAAAAAATAAATTTATTTAAATTTGAATTTCAAATCGTAATAGGAAACGTCAGTTCCATCTGACCCCAATGAAAAATAAAAATGTACAGATGAAGTATTTTAAATTTCTCATAGCAATCTGCTTTTTAGGAATGCTTTTTTCCTGTGGAGGAGATGATGATATTTGCGAAAGCGGAGAAGGAACTCCCAGAATGAAAGTGGCTTTCAGATCACTGTCAACTGGAAAGGAAGCAACGGTAGATACACTCTATGTAGCAGTAGATTATGGTGCCGGGAAAGTGGATCTGGGTAAACTTGCGCAAATTGATTCCAGACTAATTCCTTTACGTGTGGATGACTCACCTTATACAGATGTTTATTTCAGAGTTAGACTTAAAGGAGCGGAATCTAAAGTAAGAGTTAGTTATACTACGAAATCAACGTATGTTTCTCCCGGATGCGGGATCAAGAAGTCTTATGAGAATTTAACTTCAGAATTAATAACTCCTAACCCGGTTTTGAAACTGGAGGCTGGGCAAAATCAAATAGAGAATGAAGACAAGACTAATCTTTACCTTTCTTTTTAGTTTATTTGGAATAATAAGCTGGGCACAGGATAAAAAAAAGGAAGCAGAAAAAAAGGTTCATGAAAAATATGAGCCCAATTTTATGGTTGGCCTTGATGTATTGAATACCGGAGCAGGTTTCTTTTCAGATAGAAAGCTATACCAGGGATTCATTTCTTCAAAACTCAGAGGAAATGTTCATGCCATTGCGGAAGCCGGTTTTGAGAAGAACGTATATCAGAAAAATGGTTATGATGCCAAAGCAAGTGGTCCTTTCGTTAAGTTAGGTGCATTCTATATGCTGGCAAAGGATTCCGAAAATGAATTCAACGGATTTTATGCTGGGGGAAAAGTTGCCGGATCATTCTATAACCAGGAATATATGGCAGTTCCGGTTCGTGGATTTGGAGGAAGTAACTCTTCAGAAGCTTTTCCTTCATCCTCGCAGTCTTCTTTTTGGCTGGAAGGAACTATTGGAGGTAGAGTACAGTTATTCAGTTCCAACTTCTATATTGATGTAAATCTTCAGCCGAGATACATGGTGTATACCTCTAAGCAGGATGATATCTCTCCAATGATCGTTCCCGGATTCGGAAGAAGCTCTTCAAAATTCAATATGGGATTTGCATGGAATATTGCATATAAGTTTTAGAAGTATTATTCTTTCATATTTATATTATATAAAATACAAACTTTAGATTAGTCTAAAGTTTGTATTTTTTTTAATGGATGTATATATTAGATGTATAATATTAATAAATATTAACTTATTTTATTTGTGTTAGTTGTAAATTGGCTATATTTGGCGGAAATTATAATTGTTATTTAATTTATGAAAAGAGTATTTACTGCCTTGGTGTGTACTTTAATAGGTGGAACGGCGTTCGGACAATGGACTCCTGCTTCATTTAATAAAGTAGACACCAAAAAAGAGGAACTTTTACAGTAGAGAAATCTGGTGTAAGAGAGAATGGGTATTATAAATTAGACTTAGCTTCACTAAGATCTCAATTGAAGAATGCTCAAGAAATGGGGCCAAACGCAGCTCCAGTGATTATTTCTCTTCCTACTGTAGATGGGAGGATAGAAAGATTCAAAGTATTTAGCTTTCCTGTTCTGGCAAAAGAAATTGCGGATAAGTATGAGCTAGGTTCTTATGTGGGAACAAGTGTTGAAGATCCCAGTAAATATTTAAGATTCAGTGTTTCTCCTAATGAACTTCAGTCTATGATTATAGATGGAGACAAATATGAGTTTATTGAACCTTTAACTACTGATAAGAGTGTATATGCAGTGCATCCTAAAACGATGAAGAATCCAAATGGGTTTATATGCTCAACCGAAGAAAGTCCTGCTTCTAAAAAGCAAATAGATGTTTTATTGAAAAAAGGTAAATCTATTGCTAATCAACCAACCAGCTTTGCTAAGAATTCTGATAAGAAATACAGAACAATGAGATTGGCAATGTCTGTTACAGGTGAGTATACCCAATTTTTTGGAGGGGTTGCTGGTGCATGGGCACAAGTAAACAATACCATGTCAAGAGTAAACGGAGTATTTGAAAAAGACTTTGCATTACACTTAAATGTATTAAATTATCCTGCTCTTATCTTTGATAATCCTGCTACAGATCCATATGCTACTGTTACCAGCGCAACAGCGCCTCCAGGTACATGGAATACTGAGCTGCAAAACCAATTGACAACAGTTGTTGGTGAGGCAAATTATGATATTGGCCACTTATTTGGTGCTTCAGGAGGTGGAGGAAACGCAGGCTGTATTGGTTGCGTTTGTATAAGCCCTACTACTGATGAGCCGGAAGGAAAAGGATCGGGAATTACATCTCCTGCTACAGGAAGTGTAAATCCATCTGCAACATATCCGCCATCCGGGGATAATTTTGATATTGATTATGTGGCTCACGAAATGGGACACCAGTTGGGAGCAAACCATACATTTGCCCATAGTCTTGAAGGATCAGGGGTAAACATGGAACCAGGTTCAGGATCTACAATTATGGGATATGCAGGGATAACAGGACCTACTTATGATGTACAGCCACATTCAGATGCTTATTTCCATATTGCAAGTATTGATCAGATTCAGGAAAACCTAATTGAAAAAACTTGTGATGTAGAAACTACTATAACAAACAACCCGGCTGTAATTGCTGCCTTACCAACTTATAATATTCCAAGAGGAACTGCATTTGTATTAACAGCTTCTGCGACAGATGCTGAAAATGATCCTCTTTCTTATGTTTGGGAAGAAGTAGATGATGCCGCTGTTGTTATTAATAAAAATAATTTAGGTAACACTAGTACTGGAGCTTCATTCAGATCCAAGTCAACAGGAACTAGCCCAACAAGATATTTCCCTAGCTTTACTTCTGTAATGAATGGTGTATTAAATAATGCAAATAATACATGGGAAGCTGTTTCATTAGTGCCAAGAACTACAAACTTTGCTGTTACAGTAAGAGATAATAATGCAAATGTTCAACAGCAGCAGACTTCTTATGCTGTGCAAACTATTGTTGTTGGGGATAATGGACCTTTTAAATTAGCAAATCAATATATTGATGTTAATACTCCATCACCAATTCAGTGGCTTGTTGCTAATACAAATATAGCTCCATATAATGTAGCGAATGTTAAAATTGATTATACTACAGATAATGGAACAACATGGACGGTGTTAGCTGCTTCAACACCTAATGACGGATCCGAAAACTTTACTTTCCCTTCTTCAATGAACGGACAAACTATTAAAGTAAGAGTATCCTCAATTGGGAATGTGTTCTACGCAGTTGGACCTGTTACAATAGGACCTCTTTCTGCATGTAGCAGTGCAGCTCCTACGAATATTGTTGTAAGTAATATTAATAGTTCTGCAGCAAGTATTTCCTGGATGGCTTATACTGGCGCTACTTATAAAGTACGTTACAGAAAAGTAGGTACAACTACATGGACTGATATTGATACTACTGTACCTGCTGTAAATTTGAATGGATTAACAGATGGGACGAGTTATGAAGTGCAAGTAGCTTTAGTTTGTGGATCTACAGTGGGAACATATTCTACATCTGTTAACTTTAGTACGGTTGCTGTTTTATATTGTGCAGCTTCAACTGTTCTAACAAATAATGAGTATATTTCAAATGTTACTGTAGCTAATATCAACAACACTTCTGCTGCATCTACATATACAAATTATACAACAAATGGAGCTCTTCAGGTTAATCTGTCAAAAGGACCTACATATCCTATATCATTTAAAGTAGGAAATGCACGTGCTTATGATGTAGCTGCAGTGTATATAGATTTTAATAAAGATGGTGTTTTTGCTGATAATGAAGTTGTATTGAATGTGCCTACAGTAAGTACTGTAACGACTCAGTTTTCAGGATCATTTACAGTGCCTGCTAATGCTGTGGAAAATCAGACATTAAGAATGAGAGTTATCTTATTCTATGTAGGAGCTTCTAATGTTGGACTTTCAATTCCTGCTTCATTTGCTTGTGGAACCAATTTCTACTATGGAGAGATTGAAGATTATAATGTAGTTATTACAGGCAACCTTGCTACTTCTGAAACTGCTGTTAAAAATGACGGAATTCAGATTTACCCAAATCCGGCAACTGATGTCCTAAATATTACTAAAGTTTCTGGTAAAGCAACTTATAAGATTTATAGCGCTGCCGGACAATTAGTAGATAGAGGAAATATCAATGATGGAAAAGTAAATGTTTCAGCATTAGTGAAAGGAGCTTATGTAATTACAATAGATGATAAAGGAATTGAGCAATTCAAATCTAAATTCATCAAAAAATAAAGATAATCTTTAAATTTTATTAAATCCCCGGGGTCTCTCGGGGATTTCTTTATTTAAAGCATAAGTGGGGATATTGTCATTTTTTTCAAAAAAAACATAAATGTACCTGTAAATTAATAATAAAAAATGATTAGATTTGTCTGATTAATATTATAATGAAAAACATTATGAAGAAACTCTTTACCTCTTTAATTCTGTTTCTCTGTTTGATTTGTACGGGCTTTGTATCCAAAGTCTCGGCTCAGGCAGGCCAGATCGGGACTGGAACGGGTACCTCAGTGTATCTCCCAATACGTTCCTACTATGGGTATAGTTATTCCCAGCAGATTTATACTGCTTCGGAAGTTTCGGCTGCCATTGGTACGTCGACCTATATCACGGCAATAAAGTTTTATTCTACCACCGTTGCAACCTCTCAGGATGTATATAAGGATTGGGTAGTATACATGGGAAACACCACCCAGAATAACTTTGCCTCCCTTATAAACTGGGTCCCTTTAAATACCCTTACTCAGGTGTATTCCGGAGTGATACCTACTTTAACAAATGGAAACTGGGTAACTCTTCAATTGGCTACACCATTTTTATGGAATGGAACAGATAATCTTGTGATTGCTGTAAATGAAAAAACTCCAGGTTATGCATCTTCACCAGGTACAGCTTGGGGATCTTATAATGCAGGAGCAAATAGAGGTATGATTTATTATGAAGATTCTGCAAATCCAGATCCTGCTGCACCACCTACAGCAAAAGATAGACTTGCGGATATTCCTAGAGTACAGATTGAAAGTCATGCGCTGCCGGCTTGTTCAGCAGCACCACCTACTAACATTACGGTTTCAAACCTTACAACAACATCAGCTAATGTAGGTTGGTATCTGTCTGCAGGTGCTACTTATGTGGTAAGGTACAGACTTTTATCCGGAGGACCATGGACTACAATCAATGTTACAACTCCTTTAGTAGGAAACCAGATTATTACCGGATTAACTGAACAAACTGCATACGAAGTTCAGGTAGCTACTGTCTGCGGAGGGGCTACAGGAGCTTTCTCTCCAAGTGTGAATTTTACAACGCCGGCATTAAGTTATTGTGCTTCAGCGGCGACGAGTACTTTTATTGATGGATACATTGGTCAGGTTGCAGTTAATGCACAAGGAGCACCTTCTATGCTAAGTAATTCTGGTCAAAGTGGATATACAGATTACAGTACAGATCCTACAAGATTGGTTACTTTGGTTAGAGGTGGTACAGGTACCGTTTCTGTATCGAAAGTATGGCCGGATTATCAATATAGCTTCTTAACTGGAGTTTGGATTGATTATAACCGTAATGGTGTTTTTGAAGCTTCTGAAAGAGTATTAACTTCTCCAAGTAATACAACAACTCCGGTTACAGCAACATTTACTGTACCTACAACTGCAAGTGGAAATGTATATACTGGAAACTTGACTACCAAAATGCGTGTTGTAATGAATGAGTATAGCCCTATTAATGCTTGTGGTACTTATTCTTATGGAGAGACTGAAGATTATGCTGTTAAACTTATTGATTTGTCAGCATGTACTACTGCTCCGCCTTCTAATATTAGTGTAAATAATGTAACTCCTTCTTCAGCTAACGTTACTTGGACGTCCACTACAGGAGCTACTTATATTGTAAGATACAGAGTTTCACCTTCTGGTGCTTGGCAGCAGATTACTGTAAATACTCCTTTAGTAAGTAACCAAATGCTTACAGGATTATTAGAACAGACTGCTTATGAAGTTCAGGTAGCTACTGTGTGTGGAGGTACTACAGGTGCCTTCTCACCAAGTGTGAACTTTTCAACTCCGGCTCTTACTTATTGTACAGCAGGTCCTTCCAGCAATACAGCTACAAGTGGCTATATTAATAATGTAACTGTTACGCCTACAAATGCTCCTATTATGTTGAGTAATTCTGGGTCAGACAATTATAAAGATTATACACCAGATCCTACAAGAGTAGTTATCTTTGAAAGAGGTTCTGCAAATAATAAAATCTCTGTAAACAAATACTGGCCTGGTTCTCCTGTATCTTATGGAGTTTCAGCATGGGTAGACTTTAACAGAAACGGAACATTTGAAACCAGTGAGAGAATCCTTAATAGTACATATAATACCACTACTCCTGTAACAGCTACTTTTGCTGTTCCTACAGTAGCAAGTGGAAATGTATATACAGGAACACTTCCTACCCGCATGCGTGTTGTAATGAGATATTATGACAATGCTAATGCATGTGGAACATTCACACAGGGAGAAGTAGAGGATTATGCGGTTAAATTTGTAGATTCTCAGCCTTGTTCTACAGCTCCTCCAACAAATATTGTGGTGAACAACGTTGCGGCAACTACAGCTACCGTATCATGGGTCTCTACTGTTGGAGCTACTTATACCGTAAGATGGAGAGTGGCACCAAGTGGAGCCTGGCAGACTGCTACCGTTACTGCAGGTCAGAACTTCTATGGAATT
>NZ_QICI01000088.1 GCF_004119445.1 Chryseobacterium sp. CH21
ACCTTTGGCGCTTAATGATTCACCCTGTTTCTTGTGGATTAATTAATACTATAAAGTTAATTTACGTAATTCAAAAAACTTTATAATACAAACTAAAGGGCGCAAAGAAATTTAATAACATACTGCTTTAAGGCGCAGGAACATTTCGACTTCGCTCAATGGAAGATTTTCAGCAAGTTTGTTTCAGTTAAAATTCAACAGAATTAAATTTTATCAAAGATAAAATCCTTGTGCCTTAAGGCATATTTAAAGGAAAATTCTTGCGTTTTTGCGTTTTCCAATATCTCATAACTATCCCATTGATTCTTTAATTTTTTCCCGATGGATTATTCCCCAATTGACTAATGTTTCTGTTACAGGAAATACTGATTTTCCATATTCCGTCACTGCATAGGTCACTGTGATCGGTTTTGTATCCTGGATGGTTCTGGTGATCAGAAGATTGGTTTCCAGTTCTTTTAATTCTTTGCTCAGCATTTTCGCAGAGATTCCTTCAATACTGCGTTCCAGCTTTTTAAAATGAATCATCTGATCCGGTCTGTTCGTCAGATACCGTAAAATCATCAGTTTCCATTTTCCTCCCAAAACATCCAGACTGTCGCGCATTGCGAACAATTCTTCCGTACAGCTGGCTTCTCTTTCGATACCGTTTTCAATGATTTTTGCCATAATAGTTTCATGAAGGTAACTAGTTACCATTGGTTAACTAGTAGCAAATATAAACTATTCCCTCTTTACATTTGTGTATCAAATTAAATGTATGAAAGCAATTATTTTAAATAGAAACGGAAAACTGGAAGACGGAATTGCCAAGCAGCCTCAACCCAAAAACAATGAAGTTTTAATCCAGATTAAAGCAAGCGGTTTCAATCCCATCGATTATCAGATGCTGGAAAATGAATTGGAACGGAAACTGATCAGTTCCCCGATATTAGGAAGAGAATTATCCGGAATTGTAGTGGATAAAGGTTCCGAAGTTACAGAATTCAATATTGGAGATGAAGTGTACTGCGGAAGCGGCTCTATGGGAAGCAACGGCACTTACGCTGAATATATTGCAGTTCCTGAAGCTATTGTCTCTTTTAAACCAAAAAATATTTCTTTTGAACAGGCGGCGGCTATTCCATCAGCAGGAATGACTTCTTTACAGATCTTTAACCGTTTAAAATTAAATCCCGAAAACACACTTTTGGTAACAGGAGCAACCAGAGGTGTGGGTTCTTTCCTGATTAAACTTTTACTCTCCCATGGTATCCAAAAAATCACAGCAACTGTTGGAAATGAAGAAAACAAACAGATTCTTCTCAAATTAGGTTTAAAAGATCATCAGATTATCAATTATAAAGACGAAAATCTTATTGGGAATATTGTAAAAGCCAATAATAGCCAGCCTTTCGAATATGGAATTGATCTGGTTGGAAACTCCATGTCAGAAGTAACGGCAGAAGTATTAAAAATTAACGGAACGTATGTGGATGTAACGGCTTTAGTTACGAAAGATGCTCACGGAACCCTCTTCAATAAAGGGACATTGATTATGAATATCTCCAATTACACGTATGGAATGGTAAAAAAATATGAATACTATAAAAATAGCTTGCTTGAAATAAAGAAACTCATTGAAGACGTAACAATCCTCCCTCCACAATATAAAGTCATAGGGGGTCTTTCTTTGGGCACCGTTCTACAGGCACATTCTATTTTAAAAAATAATCAGACCCAAGGTCACAAACTGATCATGAAACATTAATCTATGAATAAAATACCAAGACGAATCGTAACAGGAATAAAAGACGGAAAATCTATTATCATTGAAGACCAACAGGTAGAAAACGCTGTGGAACATTTCCCGGGACTCATTATTTCAGATGTGTGGAATACTCAGACCATGCCAGCCAGCCTGAACTTTGAAACCAAAATTCCCAACACAGGATTTCCGCAAACGCCTAAAAATGGTACTTATTTTCGATATGTAGTAGTTCCCCCGGATAAAGATTTAGGTGTAGAATGGAAAAAAATGAACCTCATCCAATGATGCATCAAACTCCGACCCTGGATTATATCATCATCCTTTCCGGTGAACTTTACCTCATCATGGAAGAAGGTGAAACGCTTCTGAAACCAGGAGACATCGTTATTCAAAGAGGAACTAATCATGCATGGAGCAACCGTTCTGATGAACCTTGCATTCAGCTGGCTGTTTTGATCGATGCAAAAATTTAAATTTACACGGCTATATAGGATTTTACACCATTGTCATTCTGACGAAGGAAGAATCTCATGTAAAGCTTAGATTCTTCATTTCACTGCGTTACATTCAGAATGACAGCGTCATAATAATAAGATAGCAGGATTAATGTGAAATTGTATATAGCCGTCTAAATTTAAACTTCTCAACTCACAAAGCAGAAATCTCCAACAGTTTCTGCTTCATTTTTTCAGGCGTCATCTGCCCTTCCTGATAATACACCAGATTCTGATGCTTATCCAGAAATACCCACAAAGGATAAACAGGCTGATTTTTATTCTTCGATAAAGCCAGCGCCAACTCATGAATTCCGGAATTTCCGTTCTGCAGATATTCAAATTCCTGATTCTGGAAATGAATTTTTTCCTTCGTCTTCTCCGCCTCGAAATTGACAAAATAAAAATGATCATTAATCATATCAACCAGCTCTTTATCTTTACTCATACGATAAGACTCAATCTTACAGACCGCACACCAATCTGTATAAAGGTGAATAACAACCGGCTTCGGATTTTCTTTCTGCCGAACCTCAAGATCAGAAAAAGTGCCTGTCTTCATCTGAGACAGATAAAAACAGGGCACTAACATTAAAAATAAAGCTATTTTTTTCATTTTAAAGTATATTTTACTCCTAAGAAACCTCTGATCCCCTGCATTGGCGCATAACCGTATGCCGTATCAAAAGTATAATGATTAGGATTGTTGATAGGATCATCAACATGCTTATCAAACGGGTCAAATGGTCTCATCAAAGGATCTTTAGGTCTGAAGTTGAATAGGTTTTTCATCCCGCAATACACTTCAAAGCCGGATTTGAAACTCTTGGACACCTGAATATTGGCGAGAGAATAAAAAGGAGAATATTCAGGGCGGAAATCGTTCACAAGAACAGGCAGTCGCATAGGTCCGTAGAACTGTCCTGTAAAATCGATGGTCAGGTTATTTGCAAACTTATACGTCAGGTTATAAGTACCACTCCATTTTGGAGCATGCAGCTGTTGTGTTTTTTGATTTTCATTATCAAATTTCTGATAGACATCCAGATAAGTAACACCAAGATTAACACTCAAAGGAAACTGAAAACTGAAATCCACATTCAGGGAAGCACCTCTTGAAATTCCGTATCCGTGAAGATTATCATAAATAATTTTATTAGGATCGGAATCAAAATCCCCTACAATTTTATTACTGAAATAAGTATAGAAAGCAGATGCATCAAGATTCACCATTCGGCTGCCTACCGGAATTTTCCAGATATAATTCAGGTTTCCGTTGATAGATCTTTCCGGCTTCAGGTCTGATTTTACCACAACTTCTCTTGATCCTGTTAATGCAGCATGATCTTCCGTAAATAAATTAACCACTCTGAACCCTGTTCCAAAGTTGAAGCGTAAAGTGTGATACGGATTGGGATTAAATTTCCATGCAAACCTCGGTGAGTGTACGGAATGATGTACCTTGTCATAATCATATCTGTACCCAAGCAACAAGGTGTTTTTATCATTGATTTCCCACTGATCCTGAATAAAAGCTCCCCAGATCGGAGATTTCATCGGCGCATTGGTTATCCCATCTGCATCAAGTGTTCCCGGGGTATTGTCATCGTAAAAAGTTCTTTTGAAAGTAAGTCCGGCCGTGATATCATGTTTTCCAAAACTTCTGTCCCAGTACGTCTGTATGAAAGCCACTTTTTGTGTCGCATTGAACGGGTTAGAACCATAAAACGAATTCTGGTCATGATAATTATAAGAAAACTGAGTCACGATATGTTCTTTCATCGGCCATTCATACAATCCGAAAACCTCTGCTCTGTTGGTATAAATACTTTCTCCGTATACTTCATCACTGCCACGGAAAGATTTATTCCATTGCATTTCTCCCCCAAAACGGTCTTCATACAGATACCTCAAAGCAAAACTTGCCTGTCTGTTTTCTTTTCTCTTAAAGTTCCACTTGTTGAATACGGAAATTCTGCTTTGTAAAGTGGTATCCGTGAAATTATCTTTATTCTGATCTATTCTTTCCTGAAAACTGAAATAATTCAAGCTTAATAATGAAGCAGCATTCTTTCCTACATTAAATTTAGTGGAAAGATCCAGATTATTTTCAAACCAGCTCGTTGTCATCAGATCAACACTTAATTTAGGAGCCGTCAGTGCATTTTTGGTGATAATATTAATAACTCCTCCCATGGCTTCAGAACCGTAAATGGAAGAAGCAGGCCCTTTTACAACCTCTATTCTGTCTACCAGACTATTTGGAATCCCACTCAATCCGTATACTGTGGAAAGTGAACTTACAATCGGCATTCCGTCAATCAGAATCATGGTATAAGGTCCTTCCAGCCCATTGATATGAATATCTCCGGTGTTACATACGGAACAATTCAGCTGAGGTTTTACTCCATTTACCATTGCAATAGCTTCAAAAATGCTGGGAGTAGGATTTTCTGAAAAATTTCTGACTGTAGATCTCTACTGCTACAGGACTTTTAGACCTGCTCATCGGTTTTATCGTACCGGTAACCACTACATCTTCAATGTTACTTGTCTTGATTTCCTTCTTCGTAACTCTCGCAGAATCCAGATTTTTAGTCTGTTGTAAATTCAAACTATCGGTCTCCTGCGCAAAACAATAGGTTGATAAAAAAGTAATAGAAAATAATATTCGCTTCATGAAATTAAAATTGTTAGACAAATCTAACAATTATTTTTCAAATACAAAACTTAATGCTGGAAATATAGGTTGAGCCAATTCATGAAAAATGATTAAATTTGAGAAACTCCATATGAAAGTAAAATGAGATATCATCAATTGGGAAATATCCCACCAAAAAGGCATACGATCTTTAAGTCTCCGGAAGATAAATTTTATTATGAGCAGCTTTTCGGTACAGAAGGCTTCCATGGTATTTCTTCTCTGTTATATCATATCCACCGCCCTACACAGATAAAATCTATCGGTGAACCGAAAGATGTCACTCCTAAAATTGCTGTGGAAAAGAATGTGGCTCCAAGAATGTTTAAGGGAATGAACGTCACTCCTGAAGACGATTTCATGGACAGCCGAAAGATCCTTTTGATGAACAACGACCTGAAAATGGGATTGGCAAAGCCAAGAAAATCGATGGATTATTTCTACAAAAATGCAGAATGTGATGAGCTTTTGTATGTTCATAACGGAACCGGAATTTTGAAAACATTTGTAGGAGATCTTGAATTCGTAACCGGAGATTATCTGATTATTCCGAGAGGAACCATTTATCAGGTAGAACTGAAGTCTTACGATACAGTCTTTTTTGTATTAGAAAGCCACTCTCCTATTTATACTCCGAAAAGATACAGAAACGAATTCGGGCAACTATTGGAACATTCTCCATTCTGCGAAAGAGATATGATTGCTCCTACTTACAGAGAACCCATTGATGAAAAAGGAGAATTCCTGATTAAAGTAAAAAAAGAAAACCAGATTACCGACTTCATCTACGCTACTCACCCATTTGATGTGGTAGGCTGGGACGGATATTTCTATCCTTATAAATTCAATATTAAAAACTTCGAACCGATTACCGGAAGAATCCACCAACCGCCACCGGTTCACCAGAATTTTGAAGGACATAATTTCGTGGTATGTTCATTCTGCGCAAGAATGTATGATTACCATCCACAGGCTATTCCGGCTCCTTACAACCACTCCAATATTGATTCTGATGAGGTACTGTTCTACACAGAAGGTGATTTCATGAGCCGTAACCACATTGATTTAATGGACTTTACCCTTCACCCGGGAGGAATTGTACACGGACCTCACCCTGGTGCTATGGAAAGAAGTATCGGTAAAAAATTCACGGAAGAATATGCTGTAATGGTTGACCCTTTCCGTCCGTTAAAAATTACAGAAGAAGCTTTAAAAGTAGAAGATCCTTCTTATAAAACTTCATGGCTGGAATAAAACAGTAAAATTATAAAAAAAGTACTACTGAATACATACAAAAGACGCTTTAAATCCTTTATTTAAAGCGTCTTTTTTCGTAAATTTGTGAGGTATGGTTACCATATTTACCATCATTATTTTTCATAACGCATCCTAAGTAATGGTGGTTTAAAACAAAATCAATATTACATGTTAGAAAGAATCAGATTAGAAAGTCTACACGAAAAAGTTACTACAGCTGAAAATGCAGTAAAAATCATTAAAGACGGGATGACCATCGGGTCCAGCGGCTTTACAAAAGCAGGTGACAGTAAAGCCATTTTGCCCGCACTTGCAGAAAGAGGAAAAACAGAAGACCTGAAAGTCACTCTAATGACCGGAGCTTCATTGGGACACGGTACCGACGGAAAACTGGCAGAAGCCAATGTTCTCAAGAAAAGGATGCCATTTCAGGTAGATCCTATCTTAAGAAACAAAATCAACAACGGTGAAATCCTCTTCATCGATCAGCATTTAAGTGAAAGTGCCGAGCTTCTTCACACCAAAAATCTTCAGAGCATTGATGTAGCGATTATCGAAGCTGCTTATATTGAAAGAGACGGAAGTATTGTTCCTACCACGTCTGTAGGAAATTCAGTGACATTTGCTGCTTTGGCTAAAAAAGTGATTATTGAAATCAATACGGAAGTTCCTGAAGAAGTCTACGGAATCCATGATATTTACCAGGCTGAAGATTATCCTTACAGAAATGTGATTCCCATTGTAGCACCATGGAACAAAATCGGGAGAAAAAGTATTCCTGTAGATCCTGAAAAAATTGAGGCTATTGTATTTACCAACCGTAAGGACAGCCCGGCAGATATTGCAGAACCAGACGAAAAAACAACAGCTATAGCCAAACACCTACTGGCCTTTTTTGAAAATGAAGTTCTTTTGGGACGACTTACAGACCGTTTACTTCCTCTTCAGGCTGGTATTGGTAAAGTAGCCAACGCAGTTCTGACTGGATTTAAAGACAGTAATTTTTATGATCTGACCATGTTTTCGGAAGTCCTTCAGGATAGTACATTCGATTTGATAGACTCCGGCAAGCTAAGTTTTGCATCCGCATCTTCCATTACCGTTTCTCAGGAATGCTATGAAAGAGTGATAGGAAACCTTTCAAAATATAAAGACAAGTTCGTTTTAAGACCTCAGAATATTTCCAATACTCCTGGATTAATCAGAAGGCTGGGTGTAATTGCCATCAATACAGCTATTGAGTTCGATATCTATGGAAACGTAAATTCTACTCATATCGGAGGAACCAAAATCATGAACGGAATCGGAGGTTCCGGCGACTTCGCTAGAAATGCTTACCTAAGTATTTTTGTGACTCAGGCTGCTTCAAAAGGCAACAATATTTCCCATGTTCTTCCAATGGTTTCTCATACCGATCACACAGAACATGATGTAGATATTCTGGTAACAGATGTTGGATTGGCTGACTTAAGAGGGCTGGCACCGAGAGAAAGAGCACAAAAGATTATAGACAACTGTGTTCATCCTGATTATAGAGAAGAATTACAATCTTATTTTGACAGAGCCTGTGAAAAGGGAGGTCATACTCCTCATTTGCTACAAGAAGCATTTAGCTGGCACCTGAGGTTTGCAGAAACAGGAAGTATGAAACAGCAAATAACTGTAGAAACGGCCAATTAAGATTTTTATAAAATCTTAAATAGACAAAAGGACTGAATGCCAATGCATTTAGTCCTTTTTATTTTTTAATATTCTTTGGCTTATTTATATGACAAAAGTCTGTTCAATATCCTCAAAATATTTATATGAATATAAAATTATAAAGATTATCTTTGAAAGAATGGAAGTATTTTATGAGCCAGTAAATACTCTTAACACCTATTAAAAAAAGACAAAATATGAATAATTATATCAGTGCAGAAGAAGCAATTTATACAATAAAAAGTGGAAACCGCGTATTTTTCATGGGAGTGCATGTACTCCCAATTATCTCATTGATGAGCTGGCAAGACAGGCTGGCCGTTTACAAAATGTAGAAATGGTTTCCATTACCCAGCAGGGAAATGTGGAAATTGCAAAACCGGAATACAAAGACAGTTTTTTCATCAATTCGTTATTTGTTTCCACTCCTGTGCGTGATGCTGTGAATTCCGAGCGCGGAGATTTTGTTCCGGTTTTCTTAAGTGAAATTCCTATTCTATTCAGAAAAAACATTCTCCCTCTTGATGTAGCCATTGTCACCGTTTCTCCTCCGGATAAACATGGTTTCTGTACATTGGGAACTTCGGTAGACATTGCAAGAGCAGCGGTAGATACTGCGAAAATCATTGTTGCCATTGTCAATCCGAGAATGCCCAGAACCCATGGAGACGGGATGATCCATATCAGCAGAATTCATAAACTGGTTTGGCATGAAGAAGAACTGCCTACAGTGGATTATGGTTCCAAAGTAGGCCCGGAAGAAATGCTTGTCGGAAAAAATGTGGCTGAGCTTATTGAAGACAGATCTACTCTTCAGATGGGTATAGGAACCATTCCTGATGCCGTTTTGAAATGTCTTACCAACCACAAAGATCTGGGAGTTCACACAGAAATGCTGAGTGATGGTGTTATTGATCTGATTCAGGATGATGTGATCAACAACAAATACAAAGGTTATAACGATAATAAAACCATTACAAGCTTCTGCTTCGGGACCAGAAAACTTTATGATTATGTGGATGACAATACCGTGTTTGCCTTCAGAGATGTAAGTGAAGTGAATTTTCCGATCAACATCATGAGAAACAAAAAATGGTAGCCATCAATTCTGCTATTGAAATAGACCTTACAGGACAGGTATGTGCAGATTCTATCGGAACCATGCAATATAGTGGAATCGGGGGCCAAATGGATTTTATGCGTGGAGCTGCTTTAAGTGATGACGGAAAACCCATCATCGCCATTACCGCAAGAACGAAAAAAGGGATTTCCAGAATTGTTCCTTTTCTTAAACAGGGTGCCGGTGTAGTCACCACAAGAGGCCATATCCATTACGTCGTTACAGAGTATGGAACTGCCTATCTGTATGGTAAAAACCTTCGCCAGAGAGCACAGGAACTGATAAGCATTGCTCATCCTGATGACAGAGAAATGTTGGAAAGAGCAGCTTTCGAAAGGTTTAAACACTGATAATCAAACCATAAAGGTTTTAAAACTCATTTCAATGTGAAAACTTAAAATAAATTTTGAAATCAACATCAAAAAAACATACGAAAATATTAATATTTTGGCAGTATATTTGATAAAACTCATTCAAAAACAAGGAAATTGAAAACTATATATAATTCGATACGGGACGAGATTGTAAAGCATTCGAAGGTAAGGAATTCTGTTTTGGGGAATGTGAATGAATGGAAGAGAAGCCATTATATTATTCTTTCCGAAATCATCAAAGATGAACTCTTTGAAGCCGAAGAGCTGAAAGGGGGTAAAAAATTTGAAATCGGAAATACCATTTCCCATGTTACCCTTCAGCGTTTTTTGAAAACGATTACCAGGATAAAACCCACAGTGATTTAAGGTTTTTAAAAACATTAGATAAAATCTGCATCTTCTTAGGATATAAAGACCTTAATGATTACATTCTTACCGTCAGGTACAAAAAACAGGACGATGATGAAACTGATGACCAGTCATACCTTACCAAAATGGTGTATGATTACTGTGCCTCAGCTTTTGAATTCTACAAGTTATTCCCCACACACAATACAGAACTTTTAAAAGATCTGGTATTTGATGATTCCCCTTTTCTGGAAAGAGCCTCACAATTCAGTAAAGAGCTGTGTGACAGGGATTTTCATTTGGTGACCAAAAACAACAGATCCAATTATGAGGTCTTTGATATTCACATTGTTACAGATGAACCGGACAAAAAAATATTAGAATCTCAGGAATTCTGGAATCTTCTGTTCAAAGTAGGAGAAACCGGAGAAGAACATTTTGTGAATCAATTGAGCACTCAGATCTATTTTATCCGAAAAATAAATAACACCTGGAAAATATGGGATAACTATAATCCCGATGCAGGAATGCTGAATAAAAGAATTGAAACTATCTGAAAATAAGAAAGCCGTAGAGAATCTCTACGGCTTTCATGTTTCGAAATATTTTTTCACTTGTCTTTTGTATAACAAATGTAGGTAGTCGATTTTAAACATAAGAAACTTAAATATACTTAAGTAAACTCTTCTTTAACTTTATGTTAAATATATTCAATGAATCTATGGTAATATTTTCGCCATATCTAAGAATTTTGTAATTTGCATACCAATAAAATAAAAGTAAAAGAGAAAATATGTCAACACTTACATTTGCCGAGAAAATAGCTCAAGCAGAAAATTTCTTACCCATCAACGGTACAGATTATATTGAGTTTTATGTAGGAAATGCAAAACAGGCTGCCCATTATTACAAAACCGCTTTCGGTTTTCAGTCTGTAGCTTATGCCGGTCCTGAAACAGGAGTAAGAGACCGTGCATCTTATGTGCTTCAACAGGGAAAAATCAGATTGGTATTAACTACCGGATTAAAATCGGACTCTCCTATCAGCGAGCATGTAAAAAAACATGGTGACGGAGTAAAAATTTTGGCACTTTGGGTAGATGACGCTTATGCAGCTTTCGAAGAAACAACTAAAAGAGGTGGAAAACCTTATTTAGAGCCGGTAACGTTAACTGATGAGCAAGGTGAGGTAAGAATGTCCGGAATCTACACGTATGGAGAAACCGTTCACATGTTTATTGAAAGAAAGAATTATAACGGAGCATTTATGCCTGGTTATGAAAAGTGGGAAAGTGACTATAAACCTGAAGAAGCAGGTTTACTGTATGTAGACCACTGTGTAGGAAATGTTGATTGGAACAGAATGATCCCAACAGTAGAATGGTATGAAAAAGTAATGGGATTTGTAAACATCCTTTCTTTTGATGACAAGCAGATCAACACAGAATATTCTGCATTGATGTCTAAAGTAATGTCAAACGGAAACGGATTTGCAAAATTCCCTATCAACGAACCTGCAGAAGGTAAAAAGAAATCTCAGGTAGAAGAATATCTTGATTTCTACGAAGGAGAAGGAGTACAGCACATCGCTGTGGCAACAAAGGATATTATCCACACGGTAACTGAATTGAAGAAGCGTGGTGTAGAGTTCCTTTCTGCTCCACCAGAGGCTTATTACGATATGGTTCCTGAAAGAGTAGGTCATATCGATGAAGATCTTAAAAAACTTCAGCAGTTAGGTATACTTATTGATCATGATGAAGAAGGATACTTACTACAGATCTTTACGAAGCCTGTAGAAGACCGTCCTACTCTATTCTTCGAAATCATTGAAAGACATGGTGCACAGAGTTTTGGTGCCGGAAATTTCAAAGCTCTATTCGAAGCATTAGAGAGAGAGCAGGAAAGAAGAGGTAATCTTTAAGTTTACATTTAAAAATATAAGTTTTGTCAGGATACAGTATTCTGGCAAAACTTTTTTATAAAACACAGTATATGAGAAAATTTTTAATCGGGATTTTACTTTTGGGAACATTAGGGCTTAAAGCTCAATATGGTTCTCTGAATGAAATCCTTAACAGACTTGAACAAAGAAAAGGCATCAATCAGCATCTTGAAAATGTAAATATTGACAACAAAAAGTTCGTTTTCATCAAAGATGAAGCCGATCATACAGAAAGGGACTTTATTATTATCAAAGGGAATAATGCCACTTATGTAGAAGTTTTTGATGATAAAGCAACGGGAGAAAGCAGCTCTAATGTTTTTACCGGTGATGTCATCAGGAAAAAAAATATTATTTCTTTAAGAGCAGACCTGCTTGAAAATAAAAAAATCCCAATGCCTGTTACCAAAACTTTATTGTTGACTCAGCAGGATAATATTCTGTACCTCATTGATGTCAATACCAGAGACAGATGGATAGATGAAGCATCTTACTCAACAAAAAAGGCAAAATAAATGTTCCGGGGAAATGCTCTGGATGATATGTAACCTAACTAAAATCTAAACTTATGAAATCATTTGTAGACTATTCCTCAAATTCGGATTTTTCTATACACAATATTCCTTTTGGAGTCGCAGTTTTTAACAAAGAATATATCGGATGCTGTACAAGAATCGGAGATCAGGTAATTGATCTTGCTACATTGTACGATCTGGGTTATTTTGAAGATATTGAAGGATTAGACGACAATGTTTTTGAAGCTTATACCATTAACGAATTTATCGAACTGGGTAAACCTGTTACCAATGCTGTTCGTACCAAAATTCAAACCCTTTTGCAGGAAGGATCTACTTTGTCTAAAGATCAGAAAACTATCGAAGAAGCTTTCTATGACCTGGATAAAGTAAAGATGATGATGCCTGTTCACATTCCGAACTACACGGATTTCTATAGCAGTATTGAACATGCTACCAACGTAGGAAAAATGTTCCGTGATCCGGCAAACGCTTTATTGCCAAACTGGAAACACTTACCGGTAGGTTACCATGGGAGAGCATCTTCTATCGTAATTTCAGGAACGGATATCAACCGTCCGAAAGGTCAGACGAAACCTGCGGATGCAGACAAACCGCTTTTTGGTCCATCTAAGCAACTTGATTTTGAACTGGAAATGGCTTTCATCATCAATAAAAATACAGAGATGGGAGAAAGCATCTCTACCAAAAATGCAGAAGATGCCATCTTCGGAATGGTTGTTTTCAATGATTGGTCAGCAAGAGATATCCAGGCATGGGAATATGTTCCTCTAGGACCATTCCTTGCAAAGAATTTCGGTTCATCTATTTCTCCATGGGTGATTACGCTTGAAGCTTTAGAGCCATTCAGAACCGCTTCTCCAACTCAGGATCCTGAAGTGCTGGAGTATTTACAATTTGAAGGTGATAAAAACTACGATATCAACCTTGAAGTATATATCCAGCCTGAAAACGGAGATCAAAACCTGATCTGTGAAAGCAATTACAAACACATGTACTGGAACATGACTCAGCAACTGGCACACCATACCGTAAACGGATGTAACGTAGAAGTAGGTGATCTATACGCCAGTGGAACCATTTCCGGAAGTGATCCAAAATCTTTCGGATCTATGCTGGAATTAACATGGAGAGGACAAAATCCATTATCATTAAGCAACGGAGAAGAAAGAAAATTCATTGAAGATAACGATACTGTTACGATGAAGGCTTGGGCTGAAAAAGACGGTGTAAGAGTAGGTTTCGGGGAAGTTTCCGGTAAAATTATCCCAACACTTTAATTTTTATCTAAATTTTAACTCTGCACAATACTACTATTAAACCTTATAGGTTTTTGAAAACCTATAAGGTTTGGTGGATGACATCGCTAGAAATACACTGCTAAACAGTTAGTATTAGAAATGTCATGCTGAGCTGGGTCGAATCCTCTTTTTAATATCATTTGAATATTTACGTTGAATTAAGTGTTAAAAGTAAAAACATGAAAACAGTAATCCCCTCCGAGATAACCTCCGTACAGCTGCAGACCATCATGCAGACGGCCGTTTCACCACGTCCCATAGCATTGGCTTCTACTGTAGATAAAGACGGTAATAATAATTTATCTCCATTCAGTTTTTTTAATATGTTCAGTACGGTTCCTCCGATTCTGATCTTTTCGCCTTCAAGAAGAGTGAGGGATAATACCACGAAACATACGCTGGAAAATGTTATTGAAATTCCGGAAGTGGTCATCGGAACCGTGAATTTTCCGATTGTACAGCAGATCTCTTTAGCTTCTACAGAATATGAAACCGGAGTCAATGAGTTTATCAAATCCGGTCTTACTATGAAAGATGCAGATCTTGTGCAGCCTAAACTGATTGAAGAATGCCCCGTTAACTTTGAATGTAAAGTTTTAGAAGTAAAACCATTGGGAGATCAGGGTGGTGCAGGAAACCTTGTAATTTGTGAAGTGCAGAAAATCCATATCAGAGAAGAATATCTGAATGAAGCTGGAAATCTGGATCAGAAAAAACTGGATATGGTAGCCCGTTTAGGCAGCAACTGGTATTCCAGAAGCAATGAGAACAGTCTTTTTGAAGTGCCAAAACCTTTGGTAACAAAAGGAATTGGTTTTGATCTGCTGCCGGATTCCATAAAGTACAGCAAAGTATTTACAGGAAATGATCTTGGAATGCTTGCCAATACAGAGGTATTACCTACAGGTGATTTCCATGCCGATGAAAACATTCATTTGGATGCCCAAAAACTGCTTCTGGAAAGCAAAATTGAAGAAGCGTGGGTACTACTCACAATACAATAAAAAAAGCCTGAGATTTCAGGCTTTTTTATTGTATACTGGAAGCTAGACTCTGGAATTTTATAGGTTTTTAAAATAACTTTTGTCCAAAGAAACAACCTTTTGGAAAACAGTTCTATTTTGATTTCAATAGATATGGAAAACCATAATAACTTCCAGCATCCAGCCTTTGGCACCCTTTCTTACTTTGCTTTCAATGATTCAGAAACAGCAATTTTTCCTTTTTCAGCAAATTCTGTTACTTTCCCATTTTTATCAATGGAAACATTCAGATTATCATTTTTAGCATCGTAAAAAATACTGGTAGCATATCCCGGACAGTCATGTTGTTTACATCCTGTCAGCTTATAGATTTCGTTCTCTGAAGAAATAGGACTTTCTACATTGAAATTCTTCACCATCTCATCATATTGGGCCCCGGCTAGTTTTTTCAATCTTTCTGTAATGCTTTTATCTTCAAAGAATTTAATATCATGAGGATATTTACCCACATTTTTGGTAATAATATTCTCCGAAGCAGAAGATGTAGGTGATGCTACAGAATCGTTTTTTGTCACTACAGAATCCTTAGGCGCTGCTGTAGCCAAAGTATCTGTACTTAAAGAAGATTCTGTTTTTGTTTCCTTTTTACACGAAACAACACACAATGAAAGCGCAAATGCGCCTGCAATAATTTTTCTCATAATTACATTTTATGGTGGTTAATTTATAATAAACGTTGTTTTAAATATTTTATTTCAATTTTTCTTTTATAAAATCAATACATTTTTCAGTTACACTATATAAATCTTCTGGTAAATTGTTGTCTGTCCATGGTTCTTTTGCTCCAAAGGTATGATTGGCATTTTCGATCAGAAAAAGCTCTGAATTCGGGTGAAGAAGATGAAGATGTTCTGCCTGTTTTGCTTCTACTGCTTCGTCTTCAGTTCCATGGATAATCAACATATAGGCTTTAGCCATTTCAGTTGCTCTTTCCACATCAAAACGGTGAATATTTTTCTCATAATCCTCATAGAACTGGTAATAGTGAGGCATCTGTTGTTGAGTACGTCCATTCAAGGCGTAATACACTCCATTATTCTTCCACTTCTCAAAAGCATCTCCTTTTGGAAAACGATCTAAAGTATCCACACTTGCTAAGGTAATTAAACCGTTGACTCTTTCATCTTCGAAAGTTTTAATAATAGAAATCCCTCCTCCTCTGCTATGCCCTATCAGAACAATTCTTTCAGCATCTACATGCGGGTCTTTACTAAAGTGATCAATCACCACTCCAAGGTCTGAAAGTTCTTTAGAATAATTATCATTCCCAAAAGCCTCAAGATCTCCAAAATGATGAGGATCCTCAACTGTTGTTCCGTTATGCGAAAAATTAAACTTAACGAAGAAAAAACCTGCTTCAGCAAACTTTTCGGCCATCAGATTCCAGGCTCCCCAGTCTTTGTAGCCTTTATATCCGTGAACAAAGATGACTAACGGAAGTTTTTGTCCAGCAGCGTTGTAAAAAGCATCCGCAAGAAAACCTTTTGTTTCTTTATTTTCTAAGTATATATTCTTTTCACCAATCAGGTTCATAACTCAGCATTCTTTGTATTTGAGATGTTATTTGATATGGAAATTTATGAAAAAAACTGGTTTTTACTCTTTATTCCTTATTTCTTTTATGTCAAGCCAAGCCGAAGTTTATAAAAATAGCCTTATTTTTGCTTCATGCAGAATTTAAGAACTGTAACCGTGATGCGTTACATTCTGCCTTTGAGAGAAGGAGGATCTCTTCCGGCTCTGGCAGAAGCTGATGATGATTTCAAATATGTATTAAAATTCCGTGGTGCAGGCCATGGAGTAAAAATGCTGATCTCCGAACTTTTGGGTGGCAAGATTACTGAAGCGTTGGGACTTAAAATTCCTGAACTTGTTTTCATCAACCTTGATGCAGATTTTGGAAGAACGGAAGCCGATGAGGAAATACAGGATCTTCTGAAACATTCTGAAGGGTTGAATCTTGGTCTGCATTATCTTTCCGGTTCTATTACGTATGATCCGGGAGTAAGTGTGGATCCTCTTCTGGCTTCAAAAATTGTATGGCTGGATGCATTTATTACCAATATTGACCGTACTTTTAAAAATACCAATATGTTGATGTGGCATAAAGAACTTTGGATCATCGATAATGGTGCTTCGTTCTATTTCCACCATTCTTGGCAGAATTTTGATACCGCTGCTAAAACACCTTTCAAATACGTGAAAGACCATGTACTTCTTCCCAAAGCAAAAATGCTTGATGAGGCTGATAGGTTTGCCCATGAAATACTGAATGATAATCTTTTCAGAGAAATTGTCAACATGATTCCTGAAGACTGGTTACTGTGGAATGATGCTGATGAAACGCCTGACGAAATCCGTGAGATCTATTTTCAGTTTATGAAAACCAGATTAGAAAATTCTCAAATCTTTGTAAACGAAGCGAAAAATGCAAGAGGATAAAATATATGAATACGCGGTAATACGCCTGGTACCCAAGGTTGAAAGAGAAGAATTTTTCAATATCGGGCTCGTGATGTTTTCTAAAAAAGAAAAATTCATCAGAGTGGAGTTCTATCTGTGTCCGGACAAATTCAAACTGATGCACAGCAAACTTGATTATGATGATGTTATTCACAACCTGGAAAGTTTTCAGAAGATCGCAAATGGTGCTAAAGACGGCGGTCCTATTGCCTTTTTGGATGTTCCGGAGCGCTTCCGCTGGCTGACGGCTGTGAGAAGCTCTGTTGTGCAGACTTCAAGACCTCATCCGGGAAAATCCAAAGACCTGAATACTACTTTTGGTAAGCTTTTTGAGGAGTTAGTAAAGTAAGACTTCCTTAAAAAATTTATTATGAATTTATCGACAAACGACATATCAATCTACAGGTTTTTCACAAACCTGTTTTTTGTTTTAATAATAAGTTCTCCTCATTTATTTTTTTCACAAAACTTCTCCCAGGTACAGGTTAAAACGCCTCCTGTAAAAAGCATATTACTTCCTGAAATAGCGAACCTTTCCGAAGATATTGTTTATAAAACCAACAGAAAAGGAAATGCTGTAAAACTGGATGTTTTTACTCCTAAAAATGTTCCTTCAGGTCAGTTGTTACCTGTATTAATCTATGTTCATGGTGGCGGATGGATAGAAGGTGATAAAGTAATTCATTCCGATAATTATGTTGAAACAACCATTGCTAAGCTGATGGCAAAGCAATATGCCGTAATCAGTATTAATTATACACTATTGAATGACAGCACGCATTTTCCGCTCCCTTTGGAAGATACGAAAGATGCCGTAAGATGGGTAAGAAAAAATGCAGCGCAATATCATTTTGACACCAATAATATTGGTTTGTTCGGGGCTTCAGCCGGAGCTCACCTTTCTCTGATGGCAGCATATACTCCGGATAATACTTATCTCGGTAATCCGGAACTTTCTTCGTATTCCGCTAAAGTAAATTATGTAATTGATCATTATGGTCCGGCAGATCTCAATAAACTTTTCCATACAAAATTAGGGACGATTCCGGTAGCGCTGATTGGATTAATGTCCAAAAAGATTGTTGGTTTACAGGAAAATCTTGTCAAAGGAATTTCGGGCTATAATATCAGAAAAGATCAGGACAGCGCTATTGATTATCTAAAAACGATGTCTCCAGTTAATTTTGTTTCGGGAGGAGTGCCGACATTAATTGTTCAGGGGAATAATGATAAAATTGTTCCTTTAAACCAGTCTAAAAAGCTTCACAGAAAATTAAACAGAGCTAAAATTCAGAACTCACTGATCATTGTCGAAGGTGGAGTTCACGGTTTTGGAACTACTGATAAAGCTTATCTGGATCAACTTACGGATAAGATGGTGGATTTCGTTATTTCACAGAAGAAATAATATACATATACTTATCATTTTACCATTCAATATTCTAAAAACCAAAACAATACATTAAAAACATTCAACAAATTTGCTAGATTGATATACTTATTGATATTTTTCATTGAGAATTAATTACCTTGGCTATTGTTTAAATTATTTACAACAAAAACACCAATACTTTAATTTTTTACCAACAAAAATAAGCAATATGGAATCTTTAAACAATATCAATGCGCTTACTCTTATCTTTGTATCTGTTCTGATTTTTGCGATAGCGTACCGTTTTTACGGTATTTTCATCGCCAATAAGGTTCTCCGGCTCAACGACCAGAATATGACCCCTGCTGTAGAATTTGCAGATGGTAAAGATTATGTTGCTACTAATAAAAATGTACTTTTCGGACATCACTTTGCTGCTATTGCGGCTGCCGGACCATTAGTAGGACCTGTTCTTGCAGCTCAGTTCGGATATCTTCCCGGCGCATTATGGATCTTGATTGGATGTGTTCTGGGAGGCGGAGTGCATGATATGATTGTTCTTTTTGCTTCTGTAAGACATAAAGGGCAGAGTCTTGCGACTATTGCTTCTAAAGAAATCGGGAAAACAACAGGAACAGTAGCAGGTTTTGCTATCCTTTTCATTTTGATTCTTACCCTTGCAGGCTTATCTTTAGCCTGTATCAATGCCATGCATGAAGCTTCCTGGTCTCTTTTTACTGTTGTGATCACCATGCCGATTGCGATCATTATGGGATTGATTATGCGTTATAAAAAGAACAGTGTGCTGTTTGCAAGCATTTTGGGAGGAATTCTTCTGATTGCAGGGATTATCGGGGGACACACCCTGATGCAGAATCCTACAATGAATGGCTTATTTTCCTGGGATATCAAAACCATTTCTATTGCGATTCCTCTCTATGGTTTTATTGCTTCTGTATTACCGGTATGGCTTCTTTTGGTTCCAAGAGATTACCTTTCTACTTATTTAAAAATCGGAACTATTATCATGCTGGCTATTGGGGTAATTGTCATTCACCCTACTATTCAGATGCCTGCTATTACCGCTTTTGTAAATGGTGGAGGACCTATTATTGGTGGTCCGGTACTTCCTTTTATTTTCATTGTCATTGCCTGTGGTGCGATTTCAGGATTCCATGCGGTGATTGCTACAGGAACCACTCCGAAAATGCTTAATAAAGAAAGAGAAATTCTTTTTGTAGGGTATGGAGCGATGCTTGTGGAAGGTTTTGTAGCGCTGATGGCACTTATTGCTGCATGTACTTTGATGCCGGGTGATTATTTTGCGATCAATACTCCCAAAGAGGCTTATGATTCTTTTCTGGCTGCACATCCTTCCCTGCACGGGGTAGATATTGATTATTATTCACAGAAAATAGGTATTGATCTGTATGGAAGAACCGGAGGTGCAGTATCTCTGGCGGTGGGAATGGCGCATATATTTAATAAAATCCCTTATATGGATCAGCTGACGGCATATTGGTATAATTTCGCAATTATGTTTGAAGCGGTATTTATTCTTACTGCTATTGATGCAGGAACAAGGGTTGGAAGATTCTTCTTACAGGAAATGCTGGGGTCTGTTGTTCCAAAGTTTAATGATAAAAACTGGATTCCGGGAATTATTATCAGCAGTATTCTTTTCACCTTTGCATGGGGATATCTGGTATATACCGGAAATGTAAACAGCATCTGGCCGTTATTCGGGATCAGTAATCAGCTGCTCGCAGCCTGCGGACTTATTGTTTGTACAACAATGCTGATCAGAATGAAAAGAGGAAAATATGCTTTATGCTCAGCTATTCCGGGTGTTTTTATGGCCATAATTACATTCTGGGCGGGTTATATTCAGGTGACGGCGATTTATATTCCAAAAGGACAGTATTTACTGGCTGTTTTGGCGGCTACAGCTATGATTCTTATGCTTATTGTATTTATCGGAGCCTTCAGAAAGTGGTATCAGCTGCTTCAGATTAATACTACCGAAATTGATCATTATGGTGAACCTGTGAAAGAATTGGTAGAAAGGTAAGATTCAAACTTCATCAATAAAAACCATTAAGAAGGATTGAAAAAATAAAGTATAGTTAAGATAAATCCTTCTAATTCTTAAGCTTAAAACAAAGCTTATCTTAATACTCTTAAACTCTTATTACATCTTAATGCTTCAAAATAAAAGTTTAATTCATATTACATAAAAAAACAGTTCAGGATTTCTGAACTGTTTTTTATTAGAGTTATTTAAACGTAGAATATAAGATTAAAACCATTAAGGGGATTTAAGAAATAAAGTATAGTTAAGGTGAATCATTCTGGTTCTTAAGCTTAAAGCGAAGCTTATCTTATTATTCTTAAACTCTTACTAAATCTTAATGGTTCAACATATAAAAGTTTATAAATATGATCTCTTGTTTTATTTAAAAATTGAAATTCAATCTTGCAAAAACATACCTTCCATTCTGTCCAAACTGTGAAGTAGAACGTGAATAGATGAATTGATCGTTATTGGTAGAAGCAGTAAGGTTTTTCGTTGGATAGATATCAAACAAATTGTTTACTCCTAAAGTCAATCCTACATTTTTGGTAAACTGATAAGCGGCAGATAAATCTGTAATGATTTTATCTCCTATCTGTTGGTGTTCATTAAAATCAATGATTCCGTCTCCGTTCACATCAATAATATCAGCCCCTGTTACTTTTCCGAAATAGGTATTTCTCAAATAGAAAGTGGCATTTTTCCATGAAAGCGTGTGTGAAAGACTGGCTTTCACCCTCGGTACAGCTTCTTCCAGATAGACTCTTGATTTTTCAGAAAAGTATACTTTTTCCAATTGTGGCGACTGTAAAAGTCCTGCTGAGTGGATATCTCCAACCTGTTTTGTTTTATTAAGGTTAATAGCGAAATTATTATCCAATTTAAATCCAGAGAATCTGGCTGTATGCGAAATCACCACATCTAAACCTTTTGTCTCCGTATCAATAGCATTGGTAAAGAACTGCGCTGCATTGATTCCCAACTGATCATAAGCTTCCTGTGCTTTCTGAGGAACACTTGCTCTTAAGAACTGGTCAGTAAGAATAATACGGTTATCAATTCTTGTGAAATAACCGTCTGCAGTAAAGGTAAGACTAGCCGAAGGAATTCTATAGGTAAATCCTACACTTGCTGATTTGGATGTTTCCTGTTTCAGTTTTGGCATATCCAGCAATCCTGCAAGTTGAGAATCATTGCTAAAGGTTCCTACTTCCAAAAGCTGATTATTGGTGAATAATGTAGATGTTACATTATAATAAATCTGGTGAATAGATGGTGCTCTGAATCCCGTAGAACCTGCAAATCTCACATTGAAATTAGGGGCTACTTTAATTCGTGATGCCAATTTATAATTGAATGTAGACCCGAAATCAGAATAGTTTTCATATCTGGCTGCAGCATCTACCAATAACCAGTTGGTAAAGTTAAATTCCACATCTGCATAGGCTGCTACCGACTGTCTGTTTTTATCTACAGCATTTCCGGGTTTAAATCCGTTGAATACCTGTGATCCGCCAGGAAGTGCTGCTTCGAAGAAATCTGTAGGTCTTACAGAATTTCCGTTCCATACGTTTCCTGAAACATCATAGGTTGCAAAAGAAGCTTGCTCCCCCTGAGTAATTTTAAAATTCTCATAACGGTGCTCTGCTCCAAACGCCACATTGATTCCTTCCCATACATCATATTTTTTTGAGAAATCTAAATTGATGGTATTTTGAGAAAATCTTAGTCCACCTGCATTAAATTCTCTTGGTGAAGCAAAACGCAAAGAAGTATTTCCTGTATTCTGAATGTTATAGGTAAATGAATTCTGTCCGTATGTATTGCTGAAATCAATATTCCAGCCCTCCCATTTTCCTTTGATTCCGGCAGCTAATGAGATATCCTGAATATCTGTTCCGATCTGTGGAAGGTAACCGTTAGGATATAATCCTGTAAAAGTTCTGCTTTCGCTTGGTCTTCTGTAGAATCCTCCTGAAGTACCATGTCTTATGCTGTAACCACCAAAAGTATACACTTTCCAGTTGTCACTTACAGGAATCTCAGCATTCACAAAAAGCTGGTGATTGTTAAGTTTCGACTGTCCTACCTGCATATTAAAATCCTTCCTTTCCTGTCCTCTGTAAGCCAGTTCCTGATCCGTAAAGTAATTAAGCTGATCTCTGGTGAAATTAGCAGATTTCAAAACATTCTGCAATGCAGAAATGGTATTCGCTCCCTGGATAGAATTTTGCAGATCCTGAGAAAAATAGCTTACATTCTGAGCATACTGATGGATGTAATTCACAAGCTGCTGTGAATTGGGTGTATTGTTGATATTTGTAAAGAGAGAAGAAAGATTCACACCGTCATTCAATGCACGTTGTTCAATAGCATTATAGGCATTATAAATAGGACCGCTTTCTGTTCCCGCTCTGTAGGTTGGGTTTCTGAATTGTGACGACCAGGTAATATTAAAGAAACCTCCTTTGGTTCCGATTTTATTCCCATAGTTTAAATCCAGCTGAATATTCTGCCCGTCAAAATCTCCGGTGTGATCATTTGCGGTTGGCGTAAGGTTTCCTCCATAGCTTATCTGCCCTGCCAGTTTTCCTGTATCTCTTTTCAGATCAAGGTTGATCACTCCGGCAATGGCATCAGATCCGTATTGTGCAGAAGCTCCGTCTCTTAATACTTCAATTCTGTTTAAAGCAAAAGATGGAATAGCATTCAAATCCGTTCCAACAGTACCTCTTCCTGGTGTTCCGTTTACGTTTACTAATGCTGAAGTATGTCTTCTTTTTCCATTTACCAAAACTAAAACCTGATCTGGTCCTAAACCTCTCAACTGGGCAGGATCCAAATGGTCGGTCCCATCTGAATTGGTCTGAATTGTAGAAGTAAATGAAGGAGCAACAGCATTCAGAATTTGTCCGATATTGGTCTGTGGAAGAATAATTGAAGATTCTTTTATATTGAATACATCTACGGGAACCGGGCTGTCTACTTTAGATCTGGCTCCGGCTCTAGAGCCTAATACTACTACTTCTTCTACATTATTTGTCTTTATGGTGGCTTTATTTGTTTTTATGCTGTCTTTTTCCTGCCCGTAAGTAAATACGCCGAGGAAAAACAGGACAGAGGCCGAAAGAATAGTTTTCTTATTATTCATATTTTAGAATTTGATTAACATTTATGTTTTTTACAAGGTGCAAATGTAGAATTTATTTATTAGTCTACAAAAATAATAGACTTTTTTTTTGTAAAAAACAGTTATCGTTTCTTTCTATCCCTCATTTAAAGTTATGATAAATTAAGGAAACATTCGTAAAAAACATTGTTTTATAGCAGGTTAACTTCAAAATAAATATTGAAAAACGCTATGCACGCAAAGAAATTCTTACGTAGTTATTATTTTTACGATCGCAAGGGCACTTCGTTCAGCGAGGATTTATCTTAGCTAAGTGAAACGCCCTTTAGTTTGTATTATAAAGTTTTTTGAATTACGTAAATTAACTTTATAGTATTAATTAATCCACAAGAAACAGGGTGAATCATTAAGCGCCAAAGGTTTTTAGACCTATGCAAAGATTATGAACCCTGTTTCTTTGAGAGTAAGGTCATAATAGAAATTAAGGTTTGCGACCAATTATCAAGGGCTTAGACAAAACTCTCTATGTGGAAAAATATTTT
>NZ_QICI01000106.1 GCF_004119445.1 Chryseobacterium sp. CH21
TTAATTTTTCATTATCAAATATGCAATACAAAAGCAGGTAGAATATTTTTCTTCCATGCAGAACTTTACTATAATAATCCACTTTTGTACTTGCGGAAAGGTGACTTAAAAGTGCTTCGGGAATAAATTCTAAAACATCTTTAAGTGATATTTTGTGATCTTTAAAAACTGACATAAACAATTGATTATCAGTAATAAAGATACAAAAAATGAAATAATAAAACAAATTAAATGGCTGGTAATCAATTAATTAAAATAATAATATTGAATATCTAAAAACAAAAAGTCGGAAGAAAAAATCTTCCGACCATGACTACTAGAGATAGAGCTTTTCTATTATTTCTTTCACAATGTCTTCCGGTTCTCTTGAATCTGTACCCACTGTAAATTGTGCTTTACTATAAAACTGATTTCTTTCAAACAGATGTTTTGCGATGAATTCCGGGAGGTCTTCATCAGAAATATTGGCAATCAACGGTCTTTTTTCTTTCTGTTTTGAAAGTCTTTCTACTAAAGTTCCAACAGAACTTCTCAAAAACACACTTTTAGAATTATGATTGATGATCTCCATATTATTATAATACACAGGAGTTCCTCCGCCAAGACTTAAAACTATATTTTCGTCAGAAGCCAATATCTCTTCAAGCACCTCTCTTTCCAGCTTTCTAAAGTAAATCTCACCCTTTTTTCAAATATTTCCGGGATGGATAATTTATTTCTTCTGGAAATCTCTTTATCTAGATCAATTAATTTAAAATTGATTTTTTCGCTTAATATTTTGGAAATGTGAGATTTGCCACTTCCCATGTATCCGATCAATGAAATTACCATGAAATTTTTTTTAACAAATTTGCGAAAAAGTTTTGAGATAAAGAAAAAAGTCATATCTTTGCACCACTTAAAACAAGGGACATTACTTAAATGAAAACTTGTTGCACAAGTGGCCGACTCGGTAGCTCAGCTGGTAGAGCAATACACTTTTAATGTATGGGTCCTGGGTTCGAATCCCAGCCGGGTCACTAGCAATAAATATTACAAATTCTGTGATTTTATTGCCTGCGTGGTGAAATTGGTAGACACGCCATCTTGAGGGGGTGGTTTCCTAAGGATGTGCTGGTTCGAGTCCAGTCGCAGGCACTGCAAAGAAAATTTTATAATTAATATTGAAATTTATTTCATTTTAATTGTGGCCGACTCGGTAGCTCAGCTGGTAGAGCAATACACTTTTAATGTATGGGTCCTGGGTTCGAATCCCAGCCGGGTCACAAGTTTACTGAAAAGTAAATTTTTTCATATTAATATTTTGTGATTTGGTGTTTCAAAGGCTTCCCTCAGGAGGCCTTTGATTTTTGTATGAAGTCTGAAATAATATAAGTAGCAATAATTATAATAGAACAAAAAAACTCTGACAACAACCGTCAGAGTTTTTTTTATTTTGTAAAGTATATTGTATTAATCCAAATGCATATTGTCAATTAATCTCACTCCATCCACTACTACCACAATAAACGCTCTGAAATTTCTGTCTTTATAGAAGAAATCCGTCTCCTGTAATGTGTTTTCATCTGCAATTAGGAAATATTCAAGTTTCATTCCTTGTTGTTCGTCAAAAATATCTTCTACTCGTTCCTTAATTTCTGGTATGGTAACGGTTCTGAACCAGTCATTCACTTTATTTAGGGTTTCATAAATAAGTTTGGAAGCTTCTTTTCTGTCTTCATGCAGTCTTTGGTTTCTAGAACTTAATGCAAGTCCGTTTTCTGCTCTGTAAATAGGAACTCCGGTTATTTTAACTGGAAGATGCTTTTTCTCTACCATTTTTTAATGATAGCAAGCTGTTGGAAATCTTTTTCTCCAAAATAAGCACTGTCAGGCTGTACCTGTCTGAATAGCTCTTCTACAACTGTTCCTACACCATCAAAATGTCCCGGTCTTGATTTTCCTTCCATCTCATTTTCCAATCCGTCAAAATCATAATGCTGGCTTTCAGTTTTCTCAGGGTAAATATCTGCTACCTCAGGGATGTAAACAGCATCTACAAGCCCTGAATTCTGAAGAATTAGGATATCTCTGTTAATGTCTCTTGGGTATTTTTCAAGATCTTCAGGATTATTGAACTGGGTTGGATTTACAAAAATTGAAGAAATCACAAGGTCATTTTCTTTTCTAGCTTCTTCATACAGAGAAAGATGGCCTTTGTGCAAAGCACCCATGGTAGGAGCAAAGCCAATTCTTTTTCCCATTTCTTTCTGTCTTTCAATGAAATCCTGAAGGACTTTCCTGTTTTTTATAACTTCCATAGTTTATTTTAATACTATTTCAAAAATACTAAAAATATCGCATAATAATATGTACTTTTAATAATTTGGGAGAGGGAATTTTCGTAAAAAAATGTTAATTAAAATAATGTTGGATGTTTTTTTGTAATTTTGCACATTAAAGCATTTTTACAAAAATTAGATAGAAAGTTTATGCCGAATCAAAAAATACTGTACATTACTACAGAGATGTATCCATATCAGGAAGACACAAATATGGCTGCAGTGGTAAACAAAATGGCACTTAAGATGCACCAAGAAGGCAATGATGTAAGAGTTTTTATGCCAAGATTTGGACAAATAAGTGAGAGAAAGTTCCAGCTTCATGAGGTAATCCGTCTTTCAGGGATGAATATCATTATCAATGATCTGGACCAGCCTCTAATCATTAAAGTAGCGTCTCTTCCGGGGGAAAGACTTCAGGTTTACTTTATTGACAATGAAGAATACTTCAAAAGAAAACAATACTATTTCGACGATGAAGGAAATCCTTTCGACGACAATGATGAAAGAGCTATTTTCTTTGCCAGAGGGGTTATTGAAACGATCAAGAAGCTAAACTGGGTACCAGATGTTATTCATTTGAACGGATGGATGTCTTCTTTTGTTCCAATTTACCTTAAAACTTACTACGAATCAGATACTTATTTTAAAGACGCAAAAATTGTGCTTTCTCTGTACAATGAGAAAGATGCTGATCTGGATAAAAAGATCGACGAAAAACTACAGTTTGATAATATTTCAGGATTAAAAGCGTTAGATAACCCAACAATTAAAAGTTTTGTTATCGAAAGTATGAACTATGTAAATGCCGTTGTAAAAGGTGACGAGTTTCTGGATGAAGACCTGGACAAGGCTTTCAACGAAACAACCACCGAAAAATCGGAATATCTTGACGTAGATTCTATTAATCAACTTTATTAAAAACACATTTTTAATGACTCATACTCTTAAAAGGACCTTCGCCATGCTTTTATTGGCGATTTTCGGAAGTACAATCCTTTATAACTGTGAACCTGATCCGGATTCTCTTGGTGAGCAGTTGTTTAATAATGACGCTGCACAAGGTAATGAAATATCATATGACGTTATTGCGTACAACTATAATAATAATGACTCTATCAGAAGTGATGCTGCCAGATTGATCAATGGATTGAACGAAAGTGGAGGAGCTTTAACGGTAGGTGTTCTTGGAGCTTTCACAGAAGGCCAGTTCGGAATGCAGAGAGCTTCTTATCTTACTCAGCTAAGAATGCCTGTAGATAATTTCGATTTTAATGGTGCTAACCCAAAAGTAGACTCTGTAGTTCTTGTGGTAAGACCACCAGCCAATACAGTTTCCAATACTTATTACTTTGAAGGTGATTCATTAAAGACAAACACATACGCAAAAACCGATTTTCCGGTAGATGGAGTAGCTACAGAAGTTTCCATTGAGAAAAAAACATATCCTGTTCGTAAATACGGTAAAATAGGAGGTGGTTCAAAATCAATGAAAATCAATGTGCATGAGATTACTACATTCCTGGATTCGAATGATGATAGCTTCAAACGTTCCAATAAAACTGTAAGTACTGGCGAACTATTAGGTTCAGGGGTATTTGACGGTAACGTAAGCGCAATCTCTATTACTAAAAAATCTGATAACTCAGTGGTATTCACAGGAAGTCTTGGATACAGACTGAAACTGAGCAATACAGACTTTTTCCAGACTCATATTCTTGATAAAAAAGGAAAACCTGAACTTCAGGATGCTTCCAACTTTATCAGATATTTCAAAGGAATCAGAATTTCTGTAGATGAAACAGATAAATACCTTTACCAGTTCTCTCCTAATGATCTACAGCTAATCATGTATTATAAATACGATAAAGTAGATAACGGAACAACGACAAGACCACAAACAAACCTTGTTTTCAATGTAGGAGGTCTTAATGCTCATATTGGACAATATGAATTCAACAGAAGCGGAACTCCGTCTGCAAATGCATTGGCATCAATTAATACGAATGACGGAGATGCAAAACTTTACGTTCAGGGAATGGGAGGTCCTTCTGCGGTAGTGAAAATTAAAGATGAAACGATTGCCGCTCTTAGAGATATCTATAAAAAAGATAAAATAGGTATTTTAAGTGCTAAAATAAGAGTATATCTGGATCCTGTAAGCTGGAAAAATACCAATTCAACAGAAGATCGCAGATTTACAGTGAATCCAATGAAGGCTGACGGAACTCTTGATTTTTCAAAATTAGCTTATTCATCAGACTTGATAGCTGGTCTTGGTTTATATAGTTACAATGAAAGTAAAGGATACTACGATTTTGTAGTAACAAAAACACTTAAAGATCTTGTTGAAGAAAAAACAGAAAAGGATGCAAGTGGAAACACCGTAGCAATTACTAATAAACCACTATGGATTAATGCAGGAACATTTGCAGCAAATGCTACAGGAACTCTTTTAGGAACTCGTAATACCACAAGAGCATTTGATATGAATAGAATGGTTCTTACAGGTTCATTAGACAAAACAAATGCAAACAGAGTGCAGCTTAAAGTAGTTTATGCTACAAAAAAATAAATACAATAAAAAAACACTAGACAAAATAATATGTGCGGAATAGTAGGATATACAGGTTTTCAAGACGCTTACGAAATTGTAATTAATGGTCTTAGAAGATTAGAATATAGAGGATATGACAGTGCCGGAATTGTTTTAGAAGGTTCAGACAATAAGCTTGAAGTAGAAAAAACAAAAGGCAAGGTTGAGGATTTAGTAAATATTTCGAAAGAATTAAAAGGGACATCTAAAATTGGAATGGGGCACACCCGTTGGGCTACCCATGGAGTTCCAAGTGACAGAAACTCTCACCCGCACTTGTCAAACAATGGAAAAATAGCAATTGTACACAATGGTATTATCGAAAACTATGATACCATTAAAACAATGCTTACTGAAAAAGGATTTACATTCAAATCAGAAACAGATACCGAAGTATTGGTAAACCTTATTCAGTATTTCATGGATCTTAATCCTGAAACTGATTTCCCGACTGCGGTAAGATATGCATTGAATGAAGTATATGGGGCATATGCCATCACTGTACTTCATGAAGATTATCCTGGAGTATTGGTAGTAGGAAGATTAGGTTCTCCTTTGGCAATCGGAATCGGTGATAAAGAATATTTTATTGCATCTGATGCTTCTCCTTTCGTAGAATTTACAAAAGAAGCAATTTATCTTGAAGAAGGACATATGGCTACCATCTCTCTTGAAGGTGGAGTAGATATCAGAACCATCAATGATAACTCTAAAATTGAGCCGGAAATTCAAGAGCTTAAACTTAGTCTTGAGCAGATAGAGAAGGGTGGATACGAGCATTTTATGCTAAAAGAAATCTTTGAACAGCCTAAATCTGTACACGATACCATGAGAGGTAGACTTCTTGTGGATGAAGGAGTAATCAAAATGGCCGGAATCTGGGATCATGTGGAAAAATTCAAAAATGCAAACAGAATCATTATCATTGCTTGTGGTACTTCATGGCATGCAGGTCTTATCGGAGAATATCTGATAGAAGAATATGCAAGAATCCCTGTTGAAGTAGAATACGCATCAGAATTCAGATACAGAAACCCGATTATTACAGATAAAGATGTGGTGATCGCCATTTCTCAATCCGGAGAAACAGCTGATACAATGGCTGCCTTAAAACTGGCAAAAGAAAAAGGAGCATTTATATATGGTATATGTAATGTTGTAGATTCTTCCATTGCAAGAATTACAGATGCAGGTTCGTATACACATGCAGGTCCTGAAATTGGAGTTGCTTCTACAAAAGCATTCACAGCACAGCTTACCATTCTTACTTTAATTGCATTTAAATTAGGAAAACACAACGGAAACTTAGGAAACGCTGAATTTATGAGCTTAATTGCTGAGCTTGATGCTATTCCTAAGAAAATTGAAGAAGTGCTGAATACGACCCACGAGCTGACTCAGAATATTGCAAAAGATTTTGTGAAAGCTACAAACTTCCTTTATTTAGGAAGAGGATACAATTATCCTGCTGCCCTTGAGGGAGCATTAAAACTAAAAGAAATTTCTTACATCCATGCAGAAGGATACCCGGCTGCAGAAATGAAGCACGGCCCTATTGCCCTGATCGACGAAAACATGCCAATTGTAATTATAGCACCTAAAAAAGGCCACTATGATAAAATTGTAAGTAACGTTCAGGAAATTAAAGCGAGAAAAGGAAAAATTATCGCTGTAGTAAATAAAGGAGACCGTCAGGTGAGCGCAATGGCAGATTATGTTATTGAAATCCCTGAGACTTCAGAATGTTTCTCACCAATCGTTGCTTCCGTACCTCTGCAACTGCTTGCTTATTATATTGCAGTATATAGAGGAGCCAACGTAGATCAACCGAGAAACCTTGCAAAATCTGTAACCGTGGAATAAAAAGTTGTTGTAAATAAAATAAATTTAGATTTCTTCCGTTATTTCAAAAAAAATCTTAAAAGTTTCTTAAAAAAATTATATATTTACGGCTTAATTATAAAAATTAACATGAAAAGGATATTTCTTTTATTATTGTCTGCGTCGGTAGCATCGGTATCTTGTTCAGGTGGTGGCAGCTCTTCTGTAGGGAAGCCAGGAACAAAAGGAGAATTGATACCAAGAGAAAAAACTAAATCATTTGTTGCGGAAAGACCATACGGAATGGTTGCAATTCCTGCAGGTTCATTTGTTGCTGGTTTAGCAGACCAGGATCCAACAAATACTCCTGAAAAAGCAGCATTGAAGACTGTTACTGTTTCTTCTTTCTTCATGGATGAAGCAGAAACTACCAACTCGGAGTACAGAGTATTTATCAATTATGTAAGAGACTCTATTGCGAGAACTTTACTAGCTGAAGCTGCCGGAGAAGGTGGTGACGAAGGCGGACGTAAAGGAGCAGCAATAGGAGATTACGCATATCTTGCTAAAAAAGAAGAAAATTTAACACCTTATCAAGAATATATGGAGGGCCAGGGTGGCCGTGAAGATGGAGGATATGATGCTAGCAAAAGGTTAGATTGGAAAATTCCTTTACACTGGAGTACAACAAAATACCCGGATGTAGAATACGCAGAGGTTTTAGAATCTATGTATCTGCCTTCTTCTTCAAGAATTGGAAACGAAAGAATTTTAGATGTAAGTAAGCTGAAATATACTTACCGTTGGGGAGATATGGACGCTGCTGTTGCAGATAACGAAAGAGGAGCTAATTACCTGAAAAGTGAAAGTATCGCGATCTATCCTGATACTACAGTTTGGGTAAAAGATTTCCACTTTGCTTACAATGAGCCATTATTTGAACAATATTTCTGGCACAAAGCTTACAAAGACTATCCTGTAGTGGGAGTAACCTGGGATCAGGCAAGAGCTTACTGTAACTTCAGATCTAAATTAAAAACTGATTACAACGAAAGTTTAAAAAGAAAAAACAAAGACCATTAGAGTTCCGTCTTCCAACTGAGACTGAATGGGAATATGCTGCAAGAGGAGGTATGCAAAATGCTACTTACCCTTGGGGAGGTCCATATTTAATGGATGACAGAGGTTGTTACCTTGCCAACTTCAAACCGAAGAGAGGTAACTACATGGAAGACGAGAAAAAAGGTACTTATACATATACAGCTCCAGTTAAGAAATTTAAGAAAAATGGGTTTGGGTTATTTGATATGGCTGGAAACGTTTCTGAATGGACATTATCTTCGTTTAACAATTCCTCAGCTGGATTCTCTTCTACACTAAATCCTTCTACTAAAGATAAAAAGGATACGAAGAAATCTGTAAGAGGAGGATCTTGGAAAGATATAGGATATGCACTAATGACAGGTGCTAGAGATTGGGAAAGAAAAGATTCCGCAAGAAGCTATATCGGATTCAGAACTGTACAGGACATTCCTGAAGCAGCTGTTAAGCCAAGAAGAGTTAACAGAAATTAATCAGACAATTTTTCAATAACAATTTTATTTAACATTAAAAAAACTAACTCAATATGTTTAAGACTAAAGATGCTTGGATGAATTTCTTTTATTCATTCGGTGCTGCAATTGTAATTCTTGGAGCTTGGCTTAAAATTACTCACATTACCTTGGGACCAATTAACGGGAATATCGCTCTTACCGTAGGGCTTATTACTGAGGCAATTATCTTTATCATTTTCGCATTTGACCCTCCAAAATCAGAAGAGTCTTATGCTTGGGAAAATGTTTATCCTGAGTTATTAGATAAACATGCTAACCCAAATCCTTTACACTCTAATGTTTCTTCTAGAAATAATAACGCTGCAGCTCAGTTTGCTGAATTAGAAAACTCTCTTTCAACTAAATTGGACAAAATGCTTGAAGATGCGAGATTAGACGTTCAATTATTTGAAAGACTAAGAACAGGTATTGATAAATTCTCAAACTCTGTTGATCAGATCAATCAAACGGTTGATGTATCTGCTTCTACGCATAAATATAATGACCAATTGAACAAAGCTGCTCAGCATATGGAAAGCATGAATGCTCTTTATGCAATGCAATTGGAAAGCGGTAAAAAACAATCAGAATTTGCTAACAAATATGTAGCAGATATGCAGAAATCTGCAGAGCATTCTGAGAAATTCAACCAAGAGCTACAAGGTTTAACATCTAATCTTAATAACTTAAATAGAGTTTATGGTGGTATGCTAACTGCTATGAAGTCTTAATTCCTAACCATTTCTAAATTTAACTACTTAATCAAAAAACAAAGAAAAGAGAATGGCACAAGGAAAACAGACCCCTCGTCAGAAGATGATCAACCTAATGTATTTGGTGTTCATCGCGATGATGGCCCTAAACATTGATGCAGAAATCATCAGATCATACTATGACTCTACCAGAGCATTAAATGAAACCAGAACTTTAACAGAAAGAAAAAACGAGAAGATCTTTGAAAGAACATTAGAAGCAAAAGCTCAGCAGGTTCCGGATACCTATGCACAGCCTTGGGCTCAGTACAAAGTATTGAAATCTAAGATTGATGTATTGGTAAAATCTTCTCAGGATATCAAAGATCTGTTAAAAAAACAATCCGAGTTTCATGATAAAGATGCTCAAGGAAAAGATATTGATGTAAGTGAGAACTTCGCTGCGTTGAACAATAACGAAGCTACTACTGAATATTTCTTTAAAGAAGGAGATGAAAACTCCCCTTCAAAGAATGCATTAGATCTGAAAGCTAAAATTGATGACGTAAGAAACTACATCAATACTACTTTTGGAAATAATCCTCAGCTTAAAGATTTAGTGGAAAGAGCTAACAAGTCTCTTATTGCAGAATATCCTAAAGGAAAATCTCCAAATGAGAAAACTTGGTTCCAAAATAAATTTTACCATCAGCCGCTAATCGCTGCAATATCTAATTTGGAAATTATCCAAAATGATGCCAGAAACGTACAGTCTGATGCATTGGCATTATTACTTCAGGAAAAAGTAGATGCGAATATTAAATTCTCAAGCTATGAACCAATCGTTTCAGGTCCGGTAGATATCCAGGCTGGAAAACAGGCTGAAGTAAAAGTAATGTTAGGAACTTATTCTAACAGTAATAAGATCAGTATCTCTGGTGTAGGTAGAGTAGAAAACGGTAAAGGTATTACATCTATTTCAGGTTCTGGAATTGGTGAGCATAAATTAGGAGGTACTATTACATTAACAGATGCTTCAGGTAAGCCACAATCTTTCCCTTGGACGCATACTTATAATGTAATTGCTGGACCTAGAGAAGTAAAACTTGAAAAAGGGTTATTACTTTCTGCTGATAAGATGAACGTTATGTATAGAGGACTTGAGAACCCTGTTTCAGGATCAATCTTAGGTGCTGACAATTCTAAACTTTCATTATCTGCACCGGGTGCATCTGTGAAAAGTACAGGCCCAGGAAAATGGAGTATAAAACCAACTTCTGGTAATACGGTTAAGCTGACATTATCAGGAACAGATCCTTACGGGAAAACAGTATCTCAGGTGTTTGAATACAGAATTAAAAATGTACCGCCGCCACAAGGGCAAATCAGAGGAAGCAGTATAGTATCTATGCCTGCAACTTCTATCCCGAACCAGTCTGTTCAGGCAGCAATTCCTGACTTCGACTTCCCGGTTTCATTTACTGTAACACAGTTTATGGTGAGAGTTCCAGGTAGAGCAGCGCTACTAGTTCATGGAAATTCATTGAATGATGCTGCTGGACTAGTGAAGAATCTTAGATCCGGAGATGTAGTTTCTATCTTTGATATTAAAGTTACAGCTCAAGGTTTAGATGGCCAGGTTATTAAAAACATTACTCCTATAATCATTAACATTCCATAGGACTAAAATTGTAATTTATTATGAAAAAATATATTAGCACCCTTTTAGTATTAGTTTCGGGATTTGCTTTTTCCCAGACTATTCTGAACGCAGCTTCTCCGGAAGAGTTCAGACAGATGAGAGCAGAAAACAAACAGAAAGTTGGTGATACTATTGTAGATAAAACAGTAAAACCTCTTGAATATGGTTTTGTAGAAGACAAAGATATCCTTAAGAGTATGTTTGTATGGGAGATCATTGACATGAATGATAAGATCAACCAGCCTTTCTATTACGATAATCCGGATGGTCTTCTTGCTACACCTACAAGATCTCTATACCAATTATTATTGGATGCTGCTTTGAGTGGTAAGATTGAACAGGTATATGATGATGAAAACTTTACCGTAAAACTTTCTCCTGAAGGAATTCAGAAAAGATTGGAAAAAGTAATCATCAATGATGCTGCTATTGACATCTTAAACTCTGGAAGACAGCTTACAGAAGCAGAAAAGAAACAATATACTGACGTATTTAAGACCACTACAGATAAAGTAAAAGTTCTTAAAATCATGGGTATGTGGTTTATTGATAAGAGAGACGGACAAATGAAATACAGACCTCTTGGTATTGCTGCAATGGGACCAGATCCTGCAGTACAGGGAGTTATTGGGCCAGATGGTAAGCCTATTGCAAGTAACGATGAGCTTATTGACCTATTCTGGATCTATTATCCAAGTGCTCGTGATGTTTTAGCAAACAATTTTGTCTTCAACAGAAAAAATTCGTCTGCTGACTTATCTTTCGATGACGTTATCAATGCAAGAAGATTCTCTTCTATCATTTATAAGTCTTCAGCTGGTTTAGGAGATGGTACTATTAAGGACTATATTCCTAAAAATGCTGATGAGCAGCTGGAAGAAAGCGATAGAATCAAAGCACAGATTCTTAGCATGGAAAATGATATGTGGAATTACTAAATTTCACTTGATATTTATAGAAAACCTGAGTATTTTTACTCAGGTTTTTTTATTATGAGAAATGTAGATTATATTATTGTAGGAGATGGATATGCAGGGCTTTTTATGGCTCATCAGCTAATTAAAAACGGTAAATCATTTGTTATCTTTTCTGAGGGGAGAAAAAGTGCTTCACAAGTTTCAGCGGGAATTATCAATCCGGTTGTTCTGAAGAAATTTACTACCTTCTGGAAAGCACAGGAGCAAATAGACTTCCTTAAAATTAGTCTGAAAGAAATAGAATCTTATACCGGAGCAAACTATCTGATCAATGCTCCCATCCACAGAATCTTTCATGATGAGAATGAACAGAATTTGTGGTTGAAAAAATCAGGAAATGAAGAATTATCAGCTTTTCTTGATAAAAATTTTGATCGTTTAAATGTAGTAAAAAACGACTTTCAGACTGGAAAGGTAAATCAATCTGCCAGACTTGATGTTAATGGATTTTTCAGTGGTTTATTCAATTATTTTGAAAAAAATGATCATTTGGTAAAAGAAAAATTCAATTATACCCAATTGAACCCTTCAGAATCCACATACAAAGATTTTACTTTCAAACATATTATTTTCTGTGAAGGGATGGGAGTGAAAGATAATCCATACTTTTCAGAAATTACAGTGAATCCAAACAAAGGTCACCACATAAAAGTAAAATTGTCTCAGCCAATTCCTGAAAACATAACAATTAAGAAGAAACATTTCTTATTCCCAACCGGAAACGGACTTTATTTCTACGGAGGAACTTACGACAGGGAGCAACTTCATCATCATGTTGATGAATCAGCGGTTGAACAATTGATAAAAGGACTTTCCGAATTTTATCCTTACGATTTTGAAGTGGAAGAAGTACACTTTGGCTTCCGTCCTACAGTGAAAGACAGAAGACCGATCATTGGCAGGCATGAAACATGGAAGAACTTATATGTTTTTAATGGATTAGGTGCCCGTGGCATTCTGAATGGCTGCTATTTTACAAGAGATTTATTCCGATGTATTGAAGAAGGTATTCCATTGCATGAGGAAGTATCAATGAACAGATTTCATTAACATATTTTAGTATATTTATTTAAAAATGTAACCTGTATGAATGAAAATATATTAGGTATTATTGCCGGAATTCTTACTTCTGTATCCATGATTCCGCAGTTGATAAAAGTGATCAGAGAAAAGAATGTAGAAGATATTTCTCTGATCATGCTTTTGGTCCTTATTTCAGGGCTTTCACTGTGGGTATGGTATGGCTTTAAAAAAGGCGAATTACCTATTATTTTATCCAATGCGTTTGCTGTTCTGGTGAACATCAGCCTTCTAATCTGTTACATTATTTACAATAAAAAAGAGTAGAGCAGAATACATAAAAAAGACGCCCCATTCATAAGGCGTCTTTTTTTTTATTTAAGTGAAATAATATTATTGAAGAACGAATTTGGCTAAAGGAGCCATTCTCGCTTTGTTTAAAGTAAGTGTATTTCCATTCACAGAATAGTTATCTGCTGCAAGGATTGCTTTTGTAAACTGGTTTTCGATATCCAGATCTTCACAAGCCATCATGGTAGACATTCCCTGATTGAATTTTATTCTCATCATCTCAGGTTTGATCTCGAAAGTTCCTCCCAAACCATTACATCCGGCATGGCCCTGGTATCTCATACCATTCATATCAAGTTTGAAATAAGGATTGTTTTTAGGATTCTTAAGATCAATCGGCTTTCCATTAAGCTCAGTAAGCTTCCATGTTTTTCCTGTAATATCAGTAGTCGCTTTTTGTGAATTCTGTGTTTTACAGGAAACCACTAAAAATGTTGCAATAACAAGTGCCGATAAATAATAAAATAAACTTTTCATAATACTTATTTTTTAGATGAATGGTGTTCAATATGCTAATACGATGCCATTTTTCCTGGGCCAGACTCTTTTTTTGACTGTTTAAGATGGAACAGGACCATATCTACATTCTTCTTCAGGAAAGTTATATTTCCTTTAATATCAGAATATTGATACTCTTCATTAGAGGCAGTATATTTAGGTAAAGCATCGCTTTTTTTTAGGTCAAAAGTTTTACCGTTTAAATGGATGGTGGCGGTATTTTTAGTGTTGTTGATCGTTACTTCTATTTTTTCTCCATAGCTGTCAACGTACACGTCTTTGAAAATGTCATCTGTATTTTCAGGGGTGGCAGCGGTAATGGTTTCAGCTTCTTTTCCGGGATGCTTACACGCTGTTAGGGAAATAATGGTCAATCCGAAAAGGACTGGTACTAATAATTTTTTCATAGTGAGATGTGATTTTAAAGTGTTTCATGAATTACGATTTTAATGCTTTATAAATTTACAAATATTTTTAATAAATATATGTTAATTTTTCATAAACTAACAATAAGTTTAAATTATAGTGGATTTATCTCACTGTTTTTTGAAACATTTTTCAGGAAACGTAGAATAATAATTATTGTAAAAAAGTAAGGGAAGCAGGGGTTAATAAGAGATTTTTAAGTGTATTATTCTCAGGAAGATGGTATAATTTTTTTTCATTTTTTATCTGTTTGTGTTAATTTTCGGCAAAAGTAATTCAAAAATGAGAGACAAACAATACGTTAATATTAATAAAACGAAATCATGATAAAAGTTAGGTTAAGTGATTTTAATTCAGCAGTAAAAGCACTTCAAAATAGCGTTAAACAGTACTCAAAATGTCAAAAAAAGCAACACTATTATGACTAGATTTTTTTCTGGTTCCAATAATTGGCTTGATTTTTGAAAATTGAAACTTGCACAGATGGAATCTCAGAATTGTTCCCACAGTGCTTGAATAGAGAAAATATTTACTATTTATCAAGTTTTTTATTCAGGTATTTTAAGGATAGTTAAATTTTGTTAATCCATGATGATAATGTCATAATCTGGGTGTACATTTGCAACTTCAAAATGAGAAACTTCGTAGTATACTTTTTAACCGGTCTTTTTCTGCTCTTTGTAGTAGAAAGCAGAATCGATGTTAGAACTCTTCGAAATGACTACAGTGGTCATTCTTCTCATCATATGCCCAAAAGAGCCAACCGTTTGAATCAGACTTTTGAAAAACTTTCTGTTCAGCAGATGGCCGACAACGTAGACAATTCAACGCTAGAACTTACCGAAAATGATTTTCACCTGTCTGATGTATGGCAGGCCGTTATTGTTTTTGCAGGAGTTTTCTCATTAGTCTATATTTTTGGATTAAAAAGCTATAAAAGATCCAAACCGGATATTCACGGCTTTGTTTTGGGCTTGGCTACCAAAAGATTTATTCTTATCCGCTCTATCAGAATTTAAAATTTTTCCGTTCTCTTTATTTTCTGCCTGATACCAGGTGGGAAATCCTTACGTTGTGTATGCCGGTAATCATCACACCGTACCTCTTTTATTACCGTTTTTTATTCCTATCAAAACATTAACGATTATATAAACTCTAGAATTATGATAAAAAGAGTTGCTTCGGGAATTGCGCTGAGTGCCCTTTTGTTGGCGGTTGGCTGCAATAAGAAAAAAGAAGAAAAAGAAGAAGTTACCGTCTATCCGGTGACGTCCCCTGTGGTAATGGATACTGTAATCAACAAAGAATACGTAGCCCAGATTCAATCCGTAAAAAACATTGAAGTGAGAGCTCAGGAAAAAGGTTTCCTGGAAAAAATCTTTGTAGATGAAGGGCAGTACGTGCAGGCCGGACAAACATTGTTCCGAATTATGCCTAAACTCTATCAGGCAGAATTATTAAAAGCAAAAGCAGAAGTAGAGCAGGCTTCTATCGAACTGAAAAATGCCAGTACATTGGCAGGAAACAACATTGTTTCTAAAAACGAAAGAGCAATGGCAAAAGCCAAGCTGGATGCTGCAAATGCTGAAATGAAACTGGCTCAGATCCACCTTTCATTTACTGATATTAAAGCACCATTCTCTGGTATTATCAACAGAATTCCGCTGAAACTGGGAAGTCTTGTAGATGAAGGAGACCTTTTGACATCATTATCGGATAATACCAATATCTATACGTATTTCAATGTTTCCGAGCCAGAATATCTAAGCTACCAGACGCACGTTGCAGACAGAGGAAGTAACCAGGTATCCCTGATTACTGCCAATGGAGAAATGTATACCCAAAAAGGAGAGATCCAGACGATTGAAGGAGAATTTGATAATGAGACCGGAAATATTGCTTTCCGTGCCAAATTCCCTAATCCTGATAAGCTTCTGAGAAATGGAGAAACAGGAAAGGTACAGATGACAATGCCTGTTCATAACGGTTTGATTATTCCACAAAAAGCTACCTATGAAATTCAGGATCAGAAATATGTATTTGTTATCGACAAAAATGGAGTGGCAAAATCCCGAAATATTAAAGTAGCTTATGAACTTCCTGACTTGTATATTGTAGGTTCAGGACTTTCAAAAGGAGATCAGATTCTTCTGGAAGGAGTTCAGAAAGTGAAGGATGATCAAAAGGTGAAAACAAAATTCCAGGATCCTAAGAAAGTTCTTCAATCATTAAAATTAAAAGCAGAGTAGTGGTCTCTAAAATGAAGCAGTATGTTTAAAAAATTCATTCGCAGACCAGTTCTGTCTATAGTAATCTCATTGATTATTGTATTTATGGGAGTGCTGTCATTGGTAAAACTTCCTGTGACTCAGTTCCCTTCTATTTCTCCCCCTAAAGTAAATATTACCGCAGAATATCCTGGTGCTAACAACGAATTGTTGATTAAATCCGTAGTAATCCCTTTGGAAAGAGGATTGAATGGAGTTCCGGGTATGAAATATATGACCTCAGATGCAGGTAATGATGGGGAAGCTTCCATTCAGCTTGTATTTGATCTGGGGACAGATCCCAACGTAGCAGCAGTAAATGTGCAGAACCGTGTATCTTCAGTGGTGAATAAACTACCACCTTTGGTAGTACGTGAAGGGGTAAAGATCACACGTGAAGAACCTAACATGTTGATGTATATTAACCTGTACAGTGATGACCCTAAAGCTGACCAGAAATTCCTTTTCAACTATGCAGATATCAACGTGATGTCTGAATTGAGAAGGGTAAGTGGAGTAGGTTTTGCCGATATCCTGGGAACCCGTGAATATGCAATGCGTATCTGGCTTAAACCGGATAGATTAACAGCATATAATATTTCAGCAGATGAAGTAATGGAATCTCTGAACGAGCAAAGTTTAGAAGCATCTCCTGGTAAAACAGGGGAAAGCTCCGGAAAACGCTCTCAGTCATTTGAATACATCTTAAAATATTCGGGTCGTTTCAATAACGAAAAAGATTACGGAAATATCATTTTAAAAGCAAAGCCGGATGGAGAATCAGTAAGACTGAAAGATGTGGCTGATATAGAATTCGGAAGCTCCATGTATGATATTTACTCTACATTGAACGGAAAACCTTCTGCAGCGATTACTGTAAAGCAGTCCTATGGGTCCAATGCAAGTGACGTTATCAAAAACGTAAAAGCATTGATGAAAGATCTTGAAAAGAATAACTTCCCTAAAGGAATGCATTATGACATCAGTTATGACGTTTCAAGATTCCTGGATGCATCCATGGAGAAAGTAATTCATACTTTATTTGAGGCTTTCGTATTGGTTGCTATTGTAGTATTCTTATTCCTTGGAGACTGGCGTTCAACGTTGATTCCAGCACTGGCCGTTCCAGTTTCGTTGGTAGGAACATTTGCTGTAATGTCAGCCTTTGGAATTACCCTGAATATGATTTCCCTCTTTGCCTTAGTAATGGCGATCGGGGTTGTGGTAGATGATGCGATTGTAGTAATTGAAGCCGTTCACGCCAAGATGGAAGAAAAACATCTTTCTCCGTTAAAGGCTACCGAAGAAGCAATGCATGAGATCAGTGGAGCAATTATCGCAATTACATTGGTAATGGCTTCTGTATTCATTCCGATTGCATTTATGTCCGGACCGGTTGGGGTATTCTACCGCCAGTTCTCTATTACGATGGCTTCATCCATTATTTTATCAGGGATTGTAGCTCTTACGCTGACACCGGCATTGTGTGCTTTAATCTTGAAAAATAATCACGGAAAAGCTAAAAAGAAAACTCCGGTTACAATTTTCCTTGATAAATTCAATAACCTGTTCACAAAAGGAGCAGGGAAATACGAAAAGATGCTGAACAAAACAGTAACGAAAAAAACGATTACGCTGCCGTTACTATTAGCATTTTGTGCCTGTACATTCTTCCTGAGTAACTCTTTACCTTCAGGGTTTATCCCTGCAGAAGATCAGGGAATGATCTATGCCATTATTCAGACTCCTCCGGGATCTACATTGGAAAGAACCAACCAGATTGCTAAAGAACTTTTAAGAGAATCTGAAGATATTGATGGGGTGCAGTCTGTTTCATCCCTTGCAGGATATGAGATTTTGACGGAAGGTACCGGATCCAACTCAGGAACCTGTCTTATCAACCTTAAAAGTTGGGAAGAACGTAAAGAATCTGCTGCAGAAATCATTGAAAAACTCGAGGAAAAAGCCAAAAATATTCCGGGAGCCAATATTGAATTCTTCCAGCCGCCATCTGTTCCCGGATATGGAGCAGCAGGAGGTTTTGAACTTCGTTTGCTGGATAAAGCGGGAAGTGGAGACTATCATAAAATGGAGAAGGTAAGTAACGATTTTGTGAAGGAACTTAAGAAGCGTCCGGAGCTGGGGTCCGCATTTACATTCTATTCTGCCAGCTTCCCTCAATATATGCTTAAGATTGATAATGATCTTGCAGAACAAAAAGGGGTGACTATTGAAAAAGCAATGGATAATTTATCTACGCTGATTGGGTCCAACTATGAGACGAGTTTCATCCGCTTTGACAGACCATATAAAGTAATTGTTCAGGCAGGGCCTCAATACCGTGCCTTACCAACAGATATCCTGAAATTATACGTGAAAAATGATAAAGATCAGATGGTTCCTTACTCAGATTTTATGAGATTGGAAAAGGTTTACGGATTATCAGAGATTACAAGACATAATATGTACAACTCTGCAGAGGTGAGTGGAACTCCGGCACCTGGATACAGCAGTGGACAGGCAATTAAGGCTATTCAGGAAGTTGCGGACAAAACACTTCCGAGAGGATTTGGTATCGACTGGGCGGGTATTTCCAAAGACGAAGTAAGCCGTGGAAATGAAGCCGTATTTATCTTCCTGGTGTGTTTAGGATTTGTTTACTTAATCCTTTCTGCTCAGTATGAAAGCTTTATTCTTCCGCTGCCGGTAATTTTATCCCTTCCAACGGGTATTTTCGGTGCCTTTTTATGCTTAAAACTTTTAGGATTGGAAAACAATATTTATGCACAGGTGGCGATGGTTATGCTTATCGGGCTTTTGGGTAAAAACGCAGTGTTAATTGTAGAATTTGCCGTACAGAAGAAAGCTGAAGAAGGAATTCCTGTAGCAAAAGCGGCTATTGAAGGAGCAGCTATTCGTTTCCGTCCGATTTTGATGACATCATTTGCATTCGTTGCAGGATTGATTCCATTGGTGATTGCAACAGGGCCGGGAGCTATTGGAAACAGAACGATTGGTACTGCAGCAGCAGGTGGGATGTTGATCGGAACTGTTTTCGGACTGATGATTATCCCAGGATTGTATTATATCTTTGGAACCATTGCTGATAAGTCAAGACTGGCCAGATATGAAGAAGAGAATCCTTTAACAGAACAAACTGAACCTTATGAACATGATGGAAAATTCGAAGACTAAAAATATATTCACAGCCATCGCCTTATCGCTTGTACTCGCAAGCTGTAAGGCGCCGATGGCGACTGTTATAAAAGATGAGGTAAAAGAAAATATTCCTCAGAACTTTAATCAGGATGAGCAACAGGATGCTAATAACAATAGCGGAACAACGCCGTGGAGACAGTTCTTCACAGATCCAAACCTGGTAACCCTTATTGAAACAGCTCTAAAAAATAATCAGGAGCTGTTGATCACTCTTCAGGAAATTGAAATTGCAAAAAGTGGTGTTTTAGCCAAAAAAGGAAGATTGACTCCAACAGTTTCCGCAGGAATAGGAGCCGGATTGAAAAAAGCAGGCCGTTATACCAGTGAAGGAGCAGGTGATGCTACCACAGAGATTGAACCAGGAAAAGAAATGCCGGATCCACTTGGAAATTTTGAAGCAGGATTAAACGCAAGCTGGGAAATTGATATCTGGAAAAAACTCCGAACAGAGAAAGAATCTGCGGTTGCTCATTATCTTTCTACTGTGGAAGGAAAGAACTTTGTTCTGTCTAATCTTATTGAAGAAGTTGCTGATAACTATTATGAATTATTGGCTCTCGATAATCAGCTGGATATCATACAACAGTATATCAAGCTTCAGCAGAGAGCATTGGAAATTTCCAAAATTCAGAAAGAAGCTGCTGCTGCAACAGAACTTGCGGTGAAGAAATTTGAAGCAGAACTGGCGAAATCCAAAGCGGCAGAGTATACGATCCGTCAGCAGATTACAGAGAAGGAAAATCAAATTAATGCTTTGCTGGGAAGATATCCACAACCGATTGTGAGAACAAAGGAAAACTTTATGTCTACCATTCCTCCTACAGTCTATACTGGAATTCCTTCACAGTTATTGGCAAACCGTCCTGATATCAAACAGGCAGAATTAGAATTGAAAGCTTCAAAACTGGATGTAGAAGCTGCAAGAAAAGAATTTTATCCTTCATTGGAAATTTCTGCAACATTAGGTCTGGAGGCTTTCAAACCTTCCTATCTTGTTAAAATGCCAGAGTCCATTGCATATAATCTGGCAGGAGAACTGGCAGGTCCGCTGATTAATAAGAGTGCGATAAAAGCTAATTTCCAAACGGCAGATGCGAAACAGGTTCAGGCGTTGTACGAATATGACAAAACCATTTTGAATGCTTATCTGGATGTTGCCAATCTAATGTCAAAGGTTAAAAATATAGATCAGTACTATCAATTGAAATCACAGGAAACCAAAGCCTTAGATCAGTCTATTGATATTGCCAATCAATTGTTCCGCAATTCAAGAGCGGATTATCTTGAAGTTCTTTTGAACCAGAGAGATGCGCTGGATGCTAAAATGGAGCTTATCGAAGCAAAACAGAAGCAGCTCAGCACAGTAGTCGACATCTATAAAAGTTTAGGTGGAGGCTGGAAATAAAAACATCATAATTCTATCAATAAACAGTTAATGTTTTGGGGTCGATTCTTTTAGAGTTGGCCCTTTTTTATTTTTAATACGACAGGTTTTGTCGTAGTCTGTAGATAATTTGCATTAGAATAAGACAGATTTTAATACATTATAAAGAAGATTTAACGATTAATAGTATGATTTACAGCATACCACATTAAAATAATTTTAGTGTCTTAAAAAGTGTTAAATTCGCGCAGTTTTAAATAGGCAGATTAATAACTCAAAAAAACAACAAAGTGTGAGAAAACTTTATCTCAGTGCGCTAATCTTATGCGCAGGCTTGAGCATATCCGCTCAGGAAGTGATGTGGCAAAAAGACATCAAATCCTCTACTCAGGATTTTCTAAGCCAGGTTACTACTACCATCGACCAACAATATCTTATAACGGGAAGTTCTATACAGTCTAAAGGCCAATCGCCAGCAGCCAGCGGCCAAAAGCAGAACAATGGTTATGATTTTCATCTTGTAAAACTGAATCAACAGGGTGAAGAAGTCTGGGAAAAATACTTCTCAGGACAGAATCATGATTATTTATCAGCAACTGTTACCACTCAAGATGGAGGATTTCTGTTGGCCGGAACTTCTTATTCAGGAAAAGGATTAAACAAAAAAGACGATTCCAAAGGAGGCTCAGATATCTGGCTGATCAGAATCAATGAATTTGGAGATGAATTATGGCAGAAAACATTAGGAAGTTCTTCTGATGAAGAAGCAAGATCTGTGATTCAAACAACAGATTTAGGATTCTTTGTTGCCGGAAATGTTACAACCCTT
>NZ_QICI01000001.1 GCF_004119445.1 Chryseobacterium sp. CH21
TAATCCTTTATTTCGGTTTAATTTTTCAAAAATAAAACCGAATAAGGATATCATTAATAACAATAGATATAAGATTTTTTCATTCATTTTTTACAAAAATGAAATATTCTTAATACGATATTTTACGGAAATCCGTAACTAGAATTATTGCACGGTTAAAATCTTTTTGTATAAATAGAACTAATTCAATAATATAATAACCCAGAGAATTCAGGAATAACTTCTCAATTTATCTCCAAAAGATTGAATTAGAAATCAAGGTTGAAAAAAATGACAATCAATTTTGAGAAATAATTTGCAAATACCATTAAATACTTACTTTTGTAGCGCTTTTAAAATAAAGACGGGGGATTGGCGCAGTTGGCTAGCGCGTTTGACTGGCAGTCAAAAGGTCACGGGTTCGAATCCCGTATTCTCCACAGATGTAGCTGAAAATATATTCAAAATACATTAAAACATTATAACTCCTGTAATTCTTGATGATTATAGGAGTTTTTTATTTCTCATAATTAATAAAAGCCCTCATTCCCCATTGAAAAACTTCCCAATTAATCCTATTTTTGCCTGAAATAACAGTACAATCATGCAACTTTATACAAAAAGACTTCTTCTACGGGATATTACGATGGATGACAAACAGAACATTTTCAATTACCGTTCAGATGCAGAAGCAAATAAATTTCAAAGTTGGATTCCTGAGACGCTGGAAGATGTAGAAAGTTTCATTCGAAGAAACAATAAAGAATTCAATCAGCCTGAAAGCTGGTACCAACTGTTGATTACCGATAAAGAAACAAAAGCGGTTATTGGAGATATCGGAGTTCATTTTTTGGGAGATGAGAACGTACAGGTAGAATTCGGAATTACATTAAGCAGCTCTTTTCAGGGTAAAGGCTATGCTTCTGAGGCTTTAAAAGGCATTATTGATTATCTTTTTAATGATTTACATAAACATAGAATTACCGCTTCCGTAGATCCTGCTAACACGGCTTCTATTCAGCTTATGGAAAGAATCGGTTTAAGAAAAGAAGGGCACTTTGTGAAAAGTCTGTTCTGGAAAAACAACTGGGTAGATGATGTTATTTACGCTGTTCTCCATGAAGAGTGGCCTAAAAAATAGATTTTCCAATAAAAAATGGGGAGTATCTGCTAAGAAGTAAGTGCCAGCCATTTCCTATTTTATATACATCAAAAGTAGAATCATCAGAAAGAAAAGTTCAAACCATCAGCTGAAGGTCTGAAATTGGAATGCATTGCCGCTGTAAAATAATCACAGAACACCTGATACACTGCAGAATTGGTATCCGTAGCCCGGATTCCTAATTGTGTGTAAACCGTAAGAATCTGATGGGATAATCTTTGAACCAGCTCTACTCCATATTGGTGAATTTCATCTTGTTGCTCATCTGAAATCTCTTTATGATCACCAAGTATATTTTCTACTTCTCTGGCAATGTTTAGTACTTTTTCCAAATGTTTTTCAACAGACTCTGCGAAACTTTTGAAATGGATCTCAGGACGAATCAATTCTGCTTCTTCTATAAAATGAGAAGCCATTCCCAAATAATCGACCAACAGCGTCAGATCTGCAAAAATCCGAAATGGAATGGTCTCCAGAATATCGTTGGTGAAAAAGGTATCATAAACAAAACTGTAATCTTCACTAACGAGAACATTTTCAACAGTGAATGAATAGGTACCACTGGCTTTCATTCCCATCGATTTCCAGTTCGGAATAACCTCAGCGTGTTCTTTCGAAATAATAAATGATAGAATGATGTCATTGCCATCTTTATCTCTTACAGGTTGTCCGTTCTCTGTAATGTTAGCATTTAAAGTAAAATGCGTCAGATGTGGCGCTCCGGTTGCAAAATTCCATGAACCATTAATCAAATAGGTATCATCATCTTGTTTTTCTGCTGTACCGCCAATCATACCACTTCCGCCAAAACAGGTTTCAGTATGAGAGAAAAGCAATTGAGCAACCTCTGGTTTCATGTTTCTGGAAAAATAATTCGCTCCTGCACAAAGCGTTAGCATCCAGCCAAAACTGCCATCGGTTTCTGCCCAGCCGAATAAGGCTTTAAGTCCTTCTTCAAAACGATATCCCAGTCCGCCATATTTTTGGGGAACCCAGATTTTAAGTAATCCTTCTTCATGAATATGTTGTATTACCTCATCAGAAATTGCAGAAGCTCCATGAAGTTCTTTTCTGATATCTTTAGTACTCAGCATTCGCTTTAGATTTAATGATTTTCTGCCATTCAATATATCCGGAAATTGCTACTAAAAATAAAAATGACGTCAAAACAGCATAGAGATATAATTCCTTATGAATCATTAAGGGAACGGAAATAATATTACTTACGTTCAATATCACCCAGTTTTCAATTTTCCGTCTCGCCATCAGCCACATTCCTGCCCAGGCAAAAGCACTTACCAGAGAATCCCAGATTGGAACATCTGAATCTGTAAAATGGGTAAGAAAAGACCAGAATAAAATAAAAGTTCCCAGAACAATTCCTCCGGTAATCCATTTTTCTGTGGTGGTGGTAACGGAGATTTCCATTTCGGATTTTTGTTTTCCGAATTTCCAATATAACCATCCGTAGATGCTCATGATCAGATAATAAAGATTTAAGGTAAATTCAGCATACAGCTTTGATGTAAGCATTACATACAACGTTAGCAGAATCCCTGCAATTCCGAAAAGATAGTTGTTGACATTGTTTTTACGAGCCAGTAAAACCTGAATGACTGAAAATAAGACTCCGAACCATTCCGGTAAGGTAATTTGTTTTAAAATGTCCTGCATCATATTAATTATTAGAAATCAAATGATGAGATGATCAGTAAGCAATCCCTACGCCGGCATTATCCGGATCAGGTGTGGAAGTACATTCCTGGGTATCATCTCAGCCACTGTTCTGTAGCACCCCATTGTTGGGGCAAAGGTGCAGTTTTTTTATGGAAAAAGAAAGGACTTCAGGCTTTTTATTTTGAATGAAAACCCTTCAATCTGTCACTTAAAAGAATCTTTTACACTTCTTTAACCAACCGAAATGTAAGATTGATACGCTCCTTCATAGACAGTACAGACTTTGCAATCCGATGTTCCCAATGTTCCTGCAAGTCTCCTTTCATAATTAATAATGATCCATGAGGAAGAGGCAGACTGTATTTACTCTGGTGATGATCCTTTTCCGGAAATCGAAGTTTCTGGTCTGTCCTAAACTTAAAGATGCGATCACAGGACGTTTTCCATATCTGCTCTCTTTATCTCGGTGCCATGCAACCGAATCATTGTGATCCCTGTAAAGATTAAGCAATACGGAATTGAACTGATAGCCGAATGTTTCCTCTATCCTTTGTTTTAAAGATAACAGTTCAGGTGTCCAGAGATTATTATCCACTTCCCCATTACCCAATGGATAATCCGTTTTCGGATCACCATACCAGGCTGTTAAACGGGGTGTCAAAACCATCTTATCATACATTTTCTGGGTCCTTTGTTTCCAGGGAGCTGTTTCAATTAAATGGTTTTTAAGTTGGTCCGCTTCTTCCCGGCTCAGGAAATGCTCTCTGTATTCCAGAAGGTCTTTTGGGAATTCATACAAGTCTTCTGAATCAAATAAGCTGAGCTGGGTCATTTTTTTAGTTTTTAAATAATAGAAAACGTTATGTAATCTGAGAAAACAGATTTGATACAAATAATATCTGCAAATATATTAATAATGATACAAAATAAACCAAACCATAAAGGTCATTAGAAAAAAATACATAATGATAGATTTTTAGAGAAGCTACATCATTATTTTTATTCGTTAAAAACAATCCTCTTTTTATATAATTCACTTTTATAACAAATTGTAAATTAAATATCTGAAATAATTAATACATTCAAAAAAACGAGTAATAATGCATTATATGCACGCAATAGGATGTCACTTCGGGAAGATTTAATACTTAATTCAAAAATAATTATCCATCTTTGCAGCCTTAAAATCAAACACGCTAGTTTATTTCATGAGCATTACTTTTAAAAAGCGACTAATTATAGCGCTTGTATTACCTACGGCCGCCATCTATTATGGGCAGAGTACGAAGGATTCATTAGACAAATCAAAATCTATTGATGAGGTTATGTTGGTAGGTAGAAACCTTTCCCAAACAGCCAAAGAGAGAAAAACGCCTGTTGCAGTTTCCAACATTAAAGCAGCAGAGATTCAGGAGAAACTGGGAAACAGAGAATTCCCTGAAATTATGAAGTCTACTCCATCCGTTTACGTTACCAAAGTAGGTGGAGGATTTGGAGACAGCAGAATCAACATGAGAGGCTTTGACGGGGCTAACATTGCAGTAATCATCAACGGACAGCCAGTGAATGACATGCAGGGAGGTACTGTTTACTGGTCTAACTGGACGGGATTAGCTGACATTGCCAGCAATATTCAAATTCAGAGAGGATTAGGAGCTTCTAAATTTGTTGTTCCATCTGTAGGAGGAACCATCAATATTGTAACCAAAGCTACCGATTCTGAGCAGAAAGCAATGGTAAAAGGAGAAGTTGGTAACGACAACTACTCCAGAATATCTGCAATGTACTCTTCGGGGTTAAAAAACAAATGGGGAACAACCGTATTGCTTTCCCGTTGGCAAGGTGATGGTTATATCAACGGAACACAGGGAGAAGGTTATTCCTGGTTTTTCTCTACAGGATTTAAGCCTAATGAAAAACATGCGTTCAATTTTATCGCAACCGGAGCACCACAGGTACACGACACAAGAAGATCTTCTGCAACCGGAGCGAATGTAGCTACTTTGCAGCAACTTGATACGTATGGAAGAAGATACAACCCACAAACAGGAATGCTGAATGGTTCTCAATTCAATTTAGCACCTAACTTCTACCACAAGCCTATCGCTTCATTAAACTGGGATTGGAATATCAATGATAATCTAAAACTATCCACAGTTCTTTATGGTTCATGGGGACGTGGCGGCGGAGGTACCGGACTAAATGGTTCTATCAAAAACGCAGCTGGACAAACGATGAACTTCATGAATTATGGTGCTGGTGGAGACGGTACGATCAACTGGGATATGATTTATCGCTATAACAGAGGAGGCATGGTAACAGATTATAATGGAAATACTTTCCAAAAATCAACCTTCACTGCACCTGCAGGTTCTCCTACGGATTATAACGGAAAATATGTAGCTACGCTGAACGGAACCAATGGTATCGTAAGAAAACAAAGCATCAATGCTCATGACTGGTATGGAGTAATTGCTGACCTTAATTATAAAAAGAATAACTGGACCTTTAACGGAGGTATTGATCTTAAAACATACAAAGGAGCTCTGTATGACATTGTAACTGATATGTTAGGATCAGATGCATTGTATGTTCCTAATACAGCCAATGCACCAAAGGGATATTTTATCAATCAGACTGTAAAACCTGAACCCCTTACTAAGCTTAAAGATGCTCAAAAAGTATCTATTCACAATGAAGGTTTGGTAAAATGGGCTGGTATCTATGGAATGGTTGAATACAGCTCTGAAAAGCTAAGTGCTTCTGTTCAGGGATCCGTTTCTGAGCAATACTACAAGAGAGTAGATTATATGCTGTATACACCAGGAAACCAGGAAACAAAATGGTACCACAAAACCGGATATATCGTAAAAGGAGGTGCCAACTATAATATAGATGACCACCACAATGTATTTTTCAATACAGGGGTTATTTCAAGACAACCATTATTCAACGCTTTGTTCCCATCCAACCAGAATATCTACAACGATGCAAAGAATGAAAGAATCTTCTCTGTGGAATTAGGATATGGTTTCAAATCGCGTTATATAGATGTAAACATCAATGCTTACAGAACGCAGTGGGATGACAGATTTATTTCAAGAACATTCAATGCCACGGCAGCAGATGTTGCAAAATTCTCCCAGTTAAGTCTTGGAAATGCTTATTTCTATAATGCTTTGAACGTAGGACAGGTACACCAGGGACTTGAGCTGGAGACAAAAGCAAGACCTTTTGCTAACCTTAAGCTTAGAGGAATGGTTTCATTCGGTAATTGGAAGTACAAAGGAAACGCCAACTTCAACATCCTTGATGTTCAAACTAACCAGGAAATAGCTGGAGCTACAGGAGTGATCAACATCAAAGACTTAAAAGTTGGAGATGCTGCACAAACTACTGCAAGTATCGGGGCTGATTATAATATTACAAAGGCTTTCAGTATTGATGCTAACTGGGAATATTATGACAAGCTTTATGCTCAGTTCAACCCGATCAACTTCCTTACTGAAGCAGCAAGAGAAAAAGGAATTGTAAAATTGCCAAGCTACCATTTATTTGATGTAGGGGCTTCTTACAAATTCACATTGGATGCGAAAAAATCTTTAACATTAAGAGCGAATGTATACAACCTATTCAACAAATATTATATTTCTGAATTAAGTTCTAACATCTTCGCTGGCGATAAAATTGCTAATGGTCCGGATGCCGGGAAAACCTATCAGGATGCAGGAAGAGTGTATCAAGGTGTTGCGGATGGTAATACAGGATTCCTTGGTTTTGGAAGAACCTGGTCTGTTGCAGCCACTTTGAGATTCTAAGATCATTTCATTTTAATAATGAATCAGAAACCCCGCTAATTTTGGCGGGGTTTTATTTTTAAAACAGATTATTCTAAAGAAATAAATGATAATTTAGACCAAACAAATAATTAAAAAATATTCATTTTTTTCACTCAGATATGGACAGAGAAACTATAAATTATATTATCAGATATTTTAGGAAATTAATGACTGATGATGAAGCATTAGCACTGAATCATCATATGTATACTTTCAAAAGTTCTGAAAATGTATATATGAGAAATCTAATGATAAAACGAGGCTGGATAAGTTCCGATCCTGAAGTCACAAAACTATTAGAAAATGGATATGAAGTTTTTGAACAAAATGTTGTAACGCGAATAATGACAGAAACTCCAGAAAAAGTTTTTTTCAACAATTGTCCAAAATGCCACAGACTCGCTCGTACTCCATATGCCAAACAATGTAGATATTGTGGGTATAGCTGGCATCATTCACCTTAAAATCAAGATTTTTTCAAGTTACGGAAAGATTTTTTTTATGACCTTACTGGAACCCGTAACGGTATTATTTATTTATCTATTAATATTGTAAATCATAGGAAGAGGTATTTAACAATATCAACTTATTTTTCAAGTCATCTAAGTGTGTAAACAAACCGGTTAATAAATCAGCCGGTTTATTATTTTGTATTCTTCACCTGCAATGCCCTCTGATAAAAAGACTGGCTGGCAATTTTCTCTTCAGCTTCATCAATAGCCTTTAGGAGATTATTTTCATTATCTGCAATCTCACTCAATACTATGGTCACCAATTCCCAAACAGGTTTCATTTTTTCAATCAGTTCAGTACCTTTAGAAGTTAACAAAAAGAGCCTTTTACGCTCATCATTGATATCTTTTTTCCATTCTAAAATTTTGAGCTTTTCAAGTTCTTTAAGCAAAGTTATGGTAGAAGGATGGCTATACCCAATTTCATTAGCAATTTCAACCACACCTGCAGTTCCTTTCTTGTATATGGTAAAGATGACCGGAAACCATTTGAGTTCAAAATCTATCCCAAATGCTTTATAGATCATAGCTCCATCCTTTCTTAATTGTTCACTAAGACGATGTAATCTGGTTGAAATAGCAAGTATTCCTGCTTCGTTGATGACATTCATAAGGTGGTATTTAAATGATAAAAAATATCATCGGAACCCATCAATGGAAATTGAGCCGGAAGTTTTTCTTTTTCAATTTTTTCGAAGTTGTTCCGTTCGTAAAATCGCTGAGCAGCTTTCAATATTGTAATGGTTCCCAAATATAAATCATCTATTCCGTTTTCCCGGCAGAAAGAAATTAAAATTTCCAATAATTCCTGTGCAATATTTAGTTCTTTTCCTCTGAATTCTTTTTTCACAAACATTTTCCTGATCGCTCCTGCCCTTTCATCAAATTTAACCAAAGCAATAGTTCCTACCAGTTCTCCATCTACGAAGGCACCCCAGAAGTTACCTCCCGCTTCGGTATAAAAACTTTCAATCTCAAAAAGATCCGGTTGGTCATGGATGGTAAGCGGAACGTTAAACTCTTTCTGCTGAATTGTCAAAATCAAATCAATAGCCTGTTCCGAATAAGAATTTCCTATGGGCTGTATTTGTAATTTCATAGTACTTCAATTTTAAGGTATAAAACTACGTAGTTAAATACATATATACAAATTGATTTTACCTATTACATTATTTTAACGTGATCAATAATAAAAAAACGTATGCCAATACTGACATACGTTTTTTTTGATATTAAATTGCAGAATACGGTTATTTCCAGCCTCCACCTAAAGCCTGATAAAGCTCTACAGCGGCTTTCATTTTACTATATCTTGCATTAGAAATGTTAAGTTCTGCATTCAGTGAATTCACGCTTGCATTCAATACTTCAAGATAGTTGGCCATACCATAGTTCACCAATTCCTGAGAATAGTCAACCGATTTTTTATAGGCATCCAGTTCTTTTTGTTTTAATTCAATGAATGAATCCTGAACGGAGAAAACTCTGATGGCATCAGAAACTTCTTTCCCGGCAGTAAGAACTGTCTTTCTGAAGTTCAAATACGCAGTTTCCTGGTTCGCAAGACTTACATCATAGTTGGTCTTGATCTGTCTTTTGTTCAAAATTGGCTGAGCCAATCCAGCAACTACATTCGCAAACAGTGAATTTACACTGAATAAGTGATCAATATCCACAGACTGAAGTCCTCCACTTCCTGTCAGTTTTAATGTAGGGTAAAACTGAGCTTTGGCAGCATTAGTCAGCTCAAAAGCATTCATCAGGTTGTACTCTGCTCTCATTACATCCGGACGGTTAGCCAGAAGTTGAGACGGATAACCTAACTTCAAATCAATCGGCAGGTTTTGTCCTTCCAGTGTAGATCTTGCAATAGAATGAGAAGGCTCACCCATCAGAAGACTCATGGTATTTTCCAGCAGCTGAATCTGTGTATCAATATCAATCAATAATGATTTGGCATTGAAAACAAGTGCCTCACTCTGCTGAACTGCTACTTCAGTAACGGTTCCCGCAGTTTTCAAAGCTTTTGTTGCTTCCAGGTTTTTCTCTCTTACCGCAATAGTTTCTGTAATAATTCTCTTCTGAGCATCAAAAGTCAATAATTGATAATACGCAGAAGCAATGGAAGACACAAGGCTGCTTTTTACAGCTTTATGAGCAGCAACAGTTCCTAAATAAGTTGCTAACTGTGCTTTCTCCTGTGCTCTTAGTTTTCCCCAGATATCTGCTTCCCATCCGATACTTGCCGTAATGTCAAACTGATTTACATAACGTCTTTCCCCGATGATCTGCCCAAACTGAGTATTAATAGACTGAGTCTGAAACGTATAATTTGGTCCGATGGAAAGAGTTGGTTGATACGCTGCTTTGCTTTGTTTCAGATAAGCTTCCGCAGAATTGATACTTTCTAAGGCAATTCTGATATCCAGATTGTTTTCCAGTGCTTTAGAAATGTGTCCCTGCAATATTGGATCGGTAAAGATCTCTTTCCATGAAATATTGGCAATGCTGGCACTGTCTGAAGGAAGCATATCTGTACGGAACAGCTTTTCGTCTACAACGTTCTTCGGTCTTTCATATTCTTTTCTCGCCATACAAGATGAGATGGCTCCGAGTATGAAAACTGAAAAAGTGATTCCTTTTATGATGTTTAATAAACTCTTCATTATTTTTAATTAGAAGTTAGAGTTTAGAAGCTAGAAGTTAGTTTTTAGACTCATCTCTAATTTCTAACTTCTAATTTCTTAAATCTTAATTTTATTCTGCTAAATTGATCTCTTCTTTTTTGATAGGCTTAATTTTTTCCTGCAATGTTTCAAAAATTACATACAATACAGGAATTACAAATAATCCTAAAATAGTTCCTATCAATAGTCCGATAGCTGCACCGGTAGCGATAGATCTGTTACCTACTGCACCAATTCCACTTGCCAGTACTAATGGTAATAAACCGAAGATAAAGGCGAACGATGTCATTAGGATAGGTCTTACTCTCGCTTTCGCTGCATTGATGGCAGACATAACAATGGTTTCACCGTGATGTCTTCTTTGGACAGCAAATTCCACAATAAGGATCGCATTTTTCGCCAGTAGTCCCACAAGCATGATCAAAGCAATCTGGAAATAAATATTATTTTCCAAGCCCATAATCTTCTGTCCGAAGTAAGCTCCCATTACCCCTAGAGGAAGAGAAATAATAACGATCAGTGGAAGGATATAACTTTCATATTGTGCAGAAAGGATAAAGTAAACGAAGATCAAACTTAACCCGAAAATCAAAAGCGTTTGAGATCCTGAATTTAATTCTTCTCTCGTCAACCCTGTAAATTCTACAGCATAGTTTTGATTCAGGGTTTCATCTGCCACCTGCTGTACTGCAGCAATCGCATCCCCGGAACTGTAACCATCAGAATTTGCTCCTGTCACCTTCACGGAAGTAAACAGGTTGTAACGGCTTACAGATTGTGGTCCGTATGCTTTTGTTAATGTTACAAACTGTGAAATTGGAGACATAGTACCTGATCCGGTTCTTACATAAAGCTGGTTCAGGTTATCAATATTCTGTCTGTTTTCAGGAAGTGCCTGAACCATCACTCTAAACTGTTTACCGTACTTGGTAAAGTCGGCAGTATAAATACCTCCAATATACCCCTGCATGGTAGCCAGAATGTCATTGACAGAAACCCCAAGCTGTTTGCTCAGAGGAACATTGATCTCCATCTGATACTGAGGATATTTAGTATTGAATGACGTCTGCGCAAACTGAATTTCCGGTCTCTGCATCAGCTTACCGATGAATTCATTGGTTTTAGCATCCAGATCAGCATATTCACCTCCAGATTTATCCAGTAGTACCATCTCAAAACCTGCACTGTTACCAAATCCCGGTACACTTGGCGGTTGGAAAAATACTACTTTGGCATCAGGAACAGCTCCTACAATTCCAAATAATTTTTTGGTGATATCTTCAGAGGTCTGTCCGTCTTTTTTTCTTTCATCGAACGGTTTTAGCTTTATAAAGGCAAGACCATTGTTACTTCCGTTTCCTGATAAGAATCCTCTACCTGTAGAGATTGTTACGTTCTGTACTCCCGGAACTTTCAATGCTTTAGCCTGAAGGGCTTTCAAAGCGTTATAGGTTCTTTCCATAGAGGCTCCCGGAGGAAGCTGAACATCTGTAAAGATAATCCCTCTGTCTTCTGTAGGTACAAAACCTTTCTTCATACTGCTGCTTGCCCAGAATAAAATACCTCCCGTAACTGCAAAAATAATCAGGGTTACCCATTTATGTCTTAAAAGGAATACAAATCCTCTTCCGTAACGCTCAGTAGTTGTTTTAAAAGCAATATTAAACTTATAAAAAAACTTCTGTAAAATATTTAAGTTCTTGTACTCTGCATGATGCGCTTCGTGAGGCTTTAGGAATAATGAACATAGAACCGGGCTCAACGTTAATGCATTAATAGCAGAAATGATGATTGCAATAATCAGCGTAATACCAAACTGTTGGTAGAATACCCCTGTAGGTCCTGTAATGAAGGTTACCGGGATAAATACTGCTGCCATTACTAAGGTAATAGAAATAATAGCTCCTGTAATCTCATCCATCGCTTCTACCGTGGCTTTTTTCGCATCAGAAATACCATGCTCCATCTTTGCATGGACGGCCTCGACGACCACAATGGCGTCATCCACCACAATACCGATCGCCAGTACCAATGCAAATAATGTTAAGAGATTTAAGGAATATCCGAAGAGATTCAGGAAGAAGAACGCCCCTACAATAGATACTGGAACTGCAATAGCCGGAATCAGCGTAGATCTGAAGTCCTGAAGGAAAATATATACTACAATAAATACCAGGATGAAGGCTTCGATCAGGGTATGTACTACCTTTTCAATAGAAGCTTCCAGGAATTCGTTGGTATCAAAGTTAAAAGTATACTTGATTCCTTTTGGAAAAGTTCCTTCCGCAGATTTCAGATACGTTTTAATATTTTTAATAATCTCCTGTGCGTTGGATCCCGGAGTCTGGAAAATCCCCATACTGATGGAAGGATTGTTTCCGTTTTCCCCGATACCTGTGTAAGACTGACCTGCCAGTTCTACCTTGGCAACGTCTTTCAGCATCAGGTTTTGTCCGTTTGCAAGAGATTTGATGATGATATTATCATATTGTTCTTTATCGTTGAATTTACCTACATATTTGATGATATATTCAAAAGAACTACCACTGTTTTGTCCGATAGATCCCGCTGCTGCTTCCCTACTTTGCTCGTTAATCGCATTGGTAACATCCGTAGGAGTTACACTGTAGGCAGCCATTTTTGCCGGATCCAGCCAGATTCTCATTGAGTAGTTTTTACCACCGAAAACGTTGGCATCCCCTACACCATTTACCCTTTTAAGGTTTGGAATAATGTTAATGTTCAAAAAGTTCTGAAGGTATACGTCATCCAGATCTTTATTTTCAGAATAGAAAGACATATACATCAGGGCACTGGTCTGCTGTTTCTGGGTTACAACCCCTGAACGTGTTACTTCAGATGGCAAAAGAGGTGTTGCTCTCGCCACACGGTTCTGTACGTTTACCGCAGCAATATCTGGGTCTATTCCTTGTTTAAAGAAAACCTGGATTTGGGCAGAACCGTCGTTCCCCGCACTGGAAGTAATATAATCCATACCTTCCACCCCGTTGATCTGTTCTTCCAAAGGTACTACTACACTTTTCATCACCGTCTCGGCATTCGCTCCCGTATAGTTGGCGGAAACACTCACCGTTGGTGGCGCAATATCCGGATACTGTGTAACCGGTAACGAGATCAGCCCTAGTATACCGAGAATCACAATCAAGATTGAGATTACGGTAGATAAAACCGGTCTGTTAATAAAGTTTTTTATCATTAGAATTTCGGTTTTATTGATTGAACTAGGCTATCCATTTTGATCGGTTTCGGTTTTACTGCTGTACCTGGTTTCAGACCTCCGATACCGGCTGCAATAACCGTTTCTCCTTTATTAACTCCTGATTTGATAAGAGCCATATTGTCGATTCTGTCGATAACATTTACCACAACATTTCTGGCAGTGTCACCTTTTTCTACTTTGTATACGTAAACAATACCTTGCTGTTCGTAAGTAGCACTTTCAGGAACTACCAATACATTATCATAATTCTGAGGGAATCTGATGGTTCCACTGTTACCATTACTCAATAATTTCTGAGCATTGGAGAATGCCACTCTGAACTGAATGGTTCCTGTTGTAGGATCAATCTGACCGGTAATGGCTTCAATTTTTCCTTTTTCAGGATAAAGACTTCCGTTGGCCAGCTGAAGCTCTACCATTGGTAAGTTTTTAATTTTCTCAGGCATAGAGGCACCCGGAGCTTTTTCAAGGAAATTGAAATATTCCTTTTCATTCATTGCAAAGTAAGCATAGATCTCAGAAGTATCAGAAATCGTTGTAAGAGGAGTCTGATCAGACGGTCCTACCAAACTTCCCACTTTTAGCGGAAGTCTTCCGATTACCCCTGAAATAGGCGCACGAATGATAGAATATTCGATATTCGCTTCTACTCCTTTGTAATTGGCTTCTGCCTGTCTTTTGGCAGCATTGGCCTGCTGTAACTGAGCTTGTGCCTGAGCCAGCTGAGCCTGAGCAGTCTGCAGCTGTACATTGCTGATGATATTTTTCTGAACCAGAGGTTTTAGTTTGTTCACTTCAACCTGAGCCGCATTTACGGAAGCCTGAGCTGCTGCAACACTGGATGCTGCTGCCCCGATTCCTGCTTTGGAAGCCGCTGCATTTTCGTTCAGAATATTGGTTTCCAGACGGAATAAAGGCTGTCCTTTTGTAACATATTGTCCTTCATCTACCAATACCTGGGTAATATATCCCTGTATTTTTGCACGTACATCATTGTTTACTCTACCTTGAATGGTAGCCGGAAACGTCTGATAACCCACTATATTTTTTGACTCCACAGAAACAACCGGATACGGCTTGGCACCATCCTGTTTCGGGGCTTCTTTTTGCAGGCAGTCAGTGAGAATGCTGCAATGGAAAGTATAACTAGCTTATTATTCATTTTATAGTTTATTAAGAGATTCCTGAATATTTTCTATGTTTTTATTTAAGAGTGCTTTGTAAACTTCTATTCTTTCATTGTATCCATCGTCTTTACTTTTTTTAAAATTGTTTAAATCATCTAATAGTTTTAATTCGTCCTGCATTTTCTGGACAATTTTTTCGAATCGTATTTTCTTGTATTCGTCGTTGATGAAAAAATATCGTTTCCGCTCATCCATTTTATTATGATCCACGATAAGCTGTGCATTGAGCAACAGTGAAATACTTGTAGATACGGAGCTTTTGCTCGCAGAAAGTACTTCCACAAACTCATCAAAAGTAATTCCTACTTTCTCATAGTCGAAAAGAAGGTAGGAATAAATTTTAGATGCTAAAGGGGGTAAGCTGAACACGGTGCCGTAAAACTTTACGGCATCCTGAAAAATTTTCTCATCAATTTCTATACTTTGGTGCATAATATAAAAATTTGAACAAATGTAAAAATTAGTTCAGAACCAAACGAACAAACTTGATAGAGTTTATAAATAAAGGGCGGTTTAAAAATTCAATGAAAGAGGATTTAACTTTTTGCTTAAATTATAATCTTCTCAAAAGCTTTCCTCATTCCTCCCGCGAGAAGAACTTCTCCACAATAAGAATACCCTTTGCTTTCAAGAATTTTCAGCATCGCAATATTATCATAGTTGGTATCTACTTTAACACTCTGGATTCCATGAGATTTCGTAAATTCTTCTATGTAATCAAAAAGTTTTTTTACCATACCCTGTCCTGCAAATTTTTCATCTACAGCTACTCTGTGAACCACTACAAATTCACCGTCACTCAGCCATGCCCCTTCAATGGTACTATAAGCCGGTTCGTCATTCATAATAAGGGCTGCATAAACTGCAATCTCCCCATCTACTGTCAAAACATACCCGAATCCTTTGGCAATATCACTTTCTACTGTCCCGAGATTAGGGTATCCGTCCTGCCATTGGGTACTTCCATCCTGTCTTCTTCTTTCTATAGATTGCTGGATAATTTCCCAAATAATGTTTCTGTCTTCAATTTCTGCCTGTCTTAGTGTAATCTCTGGATTCATGTTGTAAAATTTGATTAAAAGATTGAATGTTTAAAAAATCAGAATGAGTTCTTTGATCTTTTTATCTTTTAATAGTTTATAATTAATTAAAAAACCGAAAATTAATGTAGATTAATTTTCGGTTCGAAGTAGTAAAATTTAAAATTATGAAATTGTTTATTGATTTTCACTTTGTTGAAGGTAAGCATCAATAACATCAAATGCTTTTTTTCATCTTCCAGGTCTACCATTACCTTCAGCGAAGTGGCTGTTGGCGTTGTAGTAAACGTAAGATAATTATTTTCAACGGTATTTGTAATTTGTGCATCATCCAATTTAGACTTAACCAACTGAATTTCTGAAGGGTTATCACTTACATACACTGATACTCTCGTACTTCTTTCCATATTCTAATTGTTTCAGTATCTAAATATACGATCTTTTTTTTACAATTACAAATCCTGAGTTTTAAATTTTATTAATATTGTTTTCAATTTTGTCTAAAGCAAGCTGAATTTCTTCCTTTGTTACATTCAAATGAGGTCTGAAACGAAGAGACTGGTCTCCACATGGAAGAATGATTAATCCATCCTTGTAAAGCTCACTCATCAAGGCATTTCTCTGTTCTCCTGATGGCAGATCAACTGCACACATTAAGCCTCTACCTCTTGCATTTGAAATTTTTTCAGGATATTTTTCTGCCAGGGTTTTCAAACTCTCCAATAAGAAATCTCCTACTACTCTTGCATTCTCAACAAGGTTTTCTTTTTCGATCACTTCCATTACCAACTGGAAACGAAGCATATCTATAAAGTTTCCTCCGAAGGTAGAATTGATTCTTGAACTTTCTCTGAAAACGTTATTCGGAATTTCATCAAACTTTTCTTTATTGGCTAGAACACCGCAAACCTGAGCTTTTTTCCCAAAGGAAATGATATCCGGTTTTGCTGTAAAATGCTGGAATGCCCACATTTTCCCTGTAATAGCGATCCCCGTCTGAACTTCATCAAAAATAAGTAAGATTTCGTTGTCATCACAGATTCTTCTTAATCCTAACAGGAATTCGTCTCTGAAATGATTGTCACCTCCTTCTGCCTGAATAGGTTCTATGATGATACAAGCCACTTTATTGGGGTTCATCAAAATAGCCTCTTCAATCTGAAGTAAAGCAAGGTTTTCATTTTTGATAGTTTCTTCCAGGTTCTCATCTGTAATTGGGAACTTTAATTTTGGATTTAAAATTCTCGGCCAGTTGAACATTGGGAAATATTGGTATTTTCTTGGGTCAGAAGTATTGGTTAAGCTCAAAGTATACCCGCTTCTTCCGTGAAAAGCCTGTTTGAAGTGGATGCAGATTCCTGCTTCCGTGTCTAATCCTTTTGCAAAGTTTTTGCGGGTTTTCCAGTCGAAGCATGCCTTCATTGCATTTTCAACGCCAAGAGTTCCGCCTTCGATAAAGAAAGCATATTGTAATTCTTCAGGAATCACTACTCTTTCGAATACTTCAAGAAAATGAGCGTATTCTTCAGAGTAAACGTCAGCCAAAGTAGGTTTGTTTACAGCCATTTTTCCCAACCATTCTGATCTTTCTACAAGATAAGGGTGGTTGTATCCAACGGATGCTGATGCGAACATAGAGAACATATCCAGATATTCTCTGTTGGTCAATTTATCATAAAGCCATGATCCGTGTGACTTTTCAATGTCCATCACAAAATCGAAACCGTCTGCAAGAACGTGTCTTCCTACTGTCTCTTTTACTTTATTTGCTTTTATATCTAATGTTTGTTCCATAATAAATTTGTAGTGTGATTTAATAAGTGAGTGATTAAATGTTCCCAAACAAGGAAACATTTAACCATTCAGGTTATTAAGTTTTAAGTTTTTGGGTACTTTAAGTAAAGCTTTTATAAATCAAATTTAATTCCTTGTGCTAAAGGAAGTTGTGCGGTGTAATTGATTGTATTGGTTTGTCTTCTCATATAATACTTCCAGGCATCAGATCCTGATTCTCTTCCACCTCCGGTTTCTTTTTCACCACCGAAAGCTCCACCAATTTCAGCCCCAGAAGTTCCGATATTTACATTGGCAATACCACAGTCTGAACCAGCGTGAGAAAGGAATAATTCTGCTTCTCTTAAGTTCTGAGTCATGATCGCAGAAGATAATCCCTGAGGAACATCATTTTGAATAGCGATGGCATCTTCTAATGTTTTGTATTTGATCAGATATAAGATCGGTGCAAATGTTTCGTGCTGAACAATCTCATAAGAGTTTTTCACTTCTGCCACACAAGGTTTCACGTAGCATCCGGATTCGTAATCTTTTCCGGTTAAAACTCCACCTTCAACAGCGAATTTTCCACCTTCTTTTTTACATTTCTTGATGGCTTCTTCATATTGATTTACTGCATCGGTATCAATAAGCGGTCCTACATGGTTTTTCTCATCCAATGGATTTCCGATTTTCAACTGACCATAAGCTTTTACTAACCTGTTTTTCACTTCGTCATATACACTTTCGTGGATGATCAGTCTTCTTGTTGAAGTACATCTCTGACCTGCCGTTCCTACAGCTCCGAAAACAGCTCCGATGATTGACATGTCAATATCAGCTTCTTTCGTAATGATGATAGCATTGTTTCCACCTAATTCAAGGATAGATTTCCCGAATCTTTCTGCTACTTTAGAAGAAACCATTCTTCCTACTCTTGTAGATCCGGTGAAAGATACAAGGGCTACTCTTTTATCATCTACTAATTTCTGTCCGATTTCGTGGTCTGATACCAATACACTTGAAACTCCTTCAGGTAGATTATTTTCCTTGATAACCTCCATCATGATATTCTGGCATGCAATAGCACAAAGTGGTGTTTTTTCAGACGGCTTCCAGATGGTAACGTTACCGCAGATCCAAGCCAAAGCTGTATTCCAAGACCAAACGGCTACCGGGAAGTTGAATGCAGTAATAACTCCTACTACTCCTAGCGGATGGTATTGCTCATACATTCTGTGTCCTGGTCTTTCCGAGTGCATCGTGTACCCCTGAAGCTGTCTTGAAAGTCCTACCGCAAAATCACAGATGTCTATCATCTCCTGAACTTCACCAAGTCCTTCCTGTAATGATTTACCCATTTCATAAGAAACAAGTTTACCAAGATCGTCTTTATATTCTCTTAATTTTAAGCCCAGCTGTCTTACGATCTCTCCTCTTTTGGGAGCCGGAATCAGCCTGAATTCCTGAAATGCTTTTTGAGCAGTTTCAATTACTTTGTCATAATCACTTTCTCCGGAAGTTTTTACTTTAGCGATCAACTTTCCGTCCACAGGAGAGATGCTTTCAATCACCTTTCCTGAAGCGAAATATTTTCCGCCCACTGAAGTCCCTTTGTTCTCTTCTTTGATACCAAGATTTCTAAGTGTTTTTTCAATTCCGAAATCCTTTACTTTTTTGACATAAAATCTTACTTTTCGTTCTCTCTAAAGATAAAAATATTATGTGAACCTCAAAACTTTAATTTTTAATATGCTTTTTATTTGGACTAATTATAAACATGCTTATCTTTGCAGGGTAATCATTTTGATAATCACCGATGGAAAATTCACAAGAAAATAACTCAAAGTTTAAAAAGTGGTTCAAGCGTGTGGGATGGGCAGGATTAGCTTTCTTTACTATAAAAGGCTTGATTTGGCTCGTCATATTCTACGTTGGCGCAGATAGTCTTCAGAGTTGTATAAAATAAAAAGCAGAGAATATTTCTCTGCTTTCTTTTTGGTATAAGGTTAACTGAATTGTTATTTATACATTGAAGTGTTCGAAAAAAGGGTCTTTTTTACATTTTCTCTAATGTAAAATCCGGATTAAATGGAGGCTTCTTATGAATAAATTCCCCAAAACCACCATTATTCCTTAAAAATTGATTTATCCAAAATCACTCTTTCTTTTTTCTTCCTGAATCTACCAGGCTCTGATGCAGTAAATATTCAATCTGACCATTCACACTTCTGAATTCATCATTGGCCCACTTTTCAAGGAGTTTATAAGTAGACTCGTCTATTCTTATCACAAAGGATTTTTTCCCTTTGCTTTCCGAAGAGTTTGGAGCTTTTTCTGATTTCATTTTTCTATAATTCTCTTACATTATTTCTGACTGTTCCAGTGTAGAAGACATCTTCACTAAAATCTAACTGTTAATTTTTCACTTCTTAATTATAAAGTGTTCCGGCATTTAATATAGGTGTTGCCGCTTTTTCACCGCAAAGAACCACCATTAAATTGCTTACCATTGCCGCTTTTCTTTCGTCATCAAGCTCAACGATATTCTCTTCTGAAAGTTTTTTCAAAGCAAGGTCTACCATTCCTACAGCACCTTCTACAATCTTCGTTCTTGCAGCAACGATAGCCGTAGCCTGTTGTCTTTGAAGCATTGCCCCCGCAATTTCTGAAGCATACGCCAGGTGTGAAATTCTTGCTTCCTGAATCACAATTCCCGCTTTTGAAAGACGGTCTGTAAGTTCCTGCTCCAAGATAGAATTGATTTTATCTCCTCCTTCTCTCAAGGTAATCGGAGCATGATCATCTTCCAAATTATCATAAGGAAAGCTCATCGCCAGGTGTCTTACCGCCGCTTCACTCTGCATTTTCACAAAATCTGAATAACGCTCTACGTCAAAAGCAGCTTTGTAGGTATCTCCTACTTTCCATACAATTACTACTGCAATTTCAATAGGGTTACCCATTTTATCATTTACTTTCAAAGTCTGGCCTTGCAAATTCTCTGAACGTAACGATATTTTCTGTGACGAATACAAAGGGTTGATAAAAAACAATCCGTTCTCTTTTACGCTTCCTACATATTTTCCAAAGAAGTTTAATACTCTTGAATGGTTAGGCTGAATAATCATTAACCCTTTTAAGAAAAAGCACGAAAGAAGAAAACAAAGCATAGAGATAACCACATAGGCAATACTTTGATCTACACCAGTAACAAAGAAGTAAACTGCTGCAACAAATAATGCAAGGCAGATAACTAAGGTAAGATAACCCGACATGGGTTTTAATGTTTTTTCCATGATTGAAATTTTAGTTTGATATTATTTTGATATCATAAAGATACTAATGAATTTTGAATTATAAATGAAGAATTTTGTTTTTTTTGAGGTGCCGGGTTCGGGTATTTTAGCTAACGCAGAGTTCGCGAGGGCAATTATTTTATAATGTGTTTTATCTTTTGTTCGCAAAGCCACTTCGTTTAGCTAAGACCTCTATTTTCTTTGCTGAGTGAAATGCCTTAGCGAACGATATTTATTATCCTCAAAAATCATTGCAAACCTTAGCGTTTAGAAAATATCAGCTCCTTACACTTTACAAAACTTCTAACTTAATTAATCCACTTTCTTCTCTTGCCGAGTGAAACACCTTTGCGAACAATATTTATCATCATAAATATACCATTGCGAACATAGCGTTAGAAAAGCTCAATCCAAAATCAGAAACAATAGGAATAAAAAAATCCCGGAAAGTAGACTGCACCCAAAAGTTTAGACAAAATTAAACAAAATTATTATATGAAAGAGTTCTGTACTGTACCGGACTCTTTCCTTTTAGATTAAGTCTTATCCTGTCGTTATTATAGTAATTGATATACTTCTTTATTTC
>NZ_QICI01000099.1 GCF_004119445.1 Chryseobacterium sp. CH21
CTCACCTGTTCCCATTCCGAACACAGAAGTTAAGCCCACCAGCGCCGATGGTACTGCGAAAGCGGGAGAGTAGGCCGCCGCCAGTTTTTATTTTATTTTTAAAAAATCCTTTATCTGATGATAAAGGATTTTTTTGTTTTGTACCCATCCCAAAACAAACACAAACCATCCTCCATCATCTATTCTTATCCTCTACCCCACATCATTGTCACTCCGTAGGAGTCTAAATAAAGTTCTTCCATACTGTTACAATAGTAAAAATATAATTCATCGTAATTAAAATGCTTCGACTCAGCTCAGCATGACACTGCTAATACCAGGAGCTAAAAAACTTAGACATTATTCTGTCATTTTGCATCCTCTAAAGCCTGGATTCCTGCGGAATGACACAATGGAAATAGAAGGTGTATCGAATACCATATCATCAGCGGATAATTTTTATTCAAATACGAGGGATTTTTATTTTTTAATCTGAAAATTGCGTAACTTAGTAAGGTTAAAATGATTACAAATCTAAAGATATATAATATGAAAAAACATTTATTCCCTCTATTTTTGCTGTTATTGGGTGTTAATGCACAAGCACAACAGGATTTCTTTGCTATTACAGGAAAAGATACTCAGAATATTACCTTCAATGATTTCCGAACAATTGATGCTGTTAATGGAACTTCTGGGGAGAAAATTTTTACAGCTGATTCTTCAGCTAAAGTATTTTCACAGGCTAGAAAAGGTGTTATAGCAGAAGATAGAAATTCTTACAATAACTCCCAATCAATAACACTGGCAGCCCTGGCCTATGATTCTTCGAATAATAATCTGGTGTATATGCCTATGTTTTCTTCTAATATTTATGTTTTAAATCCTCAAACTAAAGAGATAACGTTGGTAGAAAATAATGTAGCAAGAATCTCTTCCTGTGATATCAATTCTCATATTACAAGAATGACAACAGGATATAATGGAAATATTTACGCTGTAAATAATGCGGGAACACAATTTTTGGAAATTAACAAAAAAATGGACAGTATGTGGTAAATGATCTTGGAATCATTAAGGATGATTCTTCGAATGGGAGAAATTCCTTTACAGCTATGGAAACGGGCTTTGGTGGTGATATGATTGCTGATACTGATAATAATTTCTATGTTTTTTCGGCTTCAGGAAATGTTTTCAAAGTCTTGACGAAAGATTTGACCGCTAAATTTGTGGGGAAAATAACAGGAATTCCAGATAATTATTCTGTAAATGGATCTGCCGTAAATGCTCAAGGCAAAATAGTTATTGCAAGCGCAAAAGGAGGTGCTTTATATGAAGTAGACTTGACAACTTTACAGGCCAAGCAGCTTCCTGGAGAGCAAGGACTGCATATCTATGATCTGGCAAGTAAATATTTTGTGAATGATAAAGCTACAACTACCAATACTTTGGCTGATCTTGACATTTATCCAACAAAAATAGATGAGCATTACATCAACATTCATGTTAATAAAAATGTAAAAGGGAATATTCAGCTGAATGTTTTTGATATGTCCGGTAAAAATGTAATGACCCAGAATCTCACTGTAAAAGATAACTCATCAGATGAAAGAGTATATCTTAAAGGATTGGTGAGTGGGGCTTATATTGTAAATATTACCAATGAATCAGGAAAAACGATTTTTAATAAGAAGGTTCTTATAACAAAATAATTTAGAATTATAATTCAAAATATAGAGACCTTTTCAAACATTTTTGAAAAGGTCTTTTAATGATTATTTGATATTCAATAAGTTTTATTTTTCAATATTAAAATGTACTTTTATAAAAAAATATAGATGAAACTATACTTTAATGTAGGGTATGTTGTAAAGGCCGGAGAGAAATTACAGCTTGTAATTGGAGAAGAAGGTACTGCGGTACATGTCCATACAATGTTTTACGGTGAGAATGGTTTATGGAAATGTGAAGTAGATAACTTTTCAAAATCTATTTCTTACCAATACAGAGTTGTAGACGAGAAAAAAAATGTATTACGAGAAGAATTTGTTCCACATCACTTTAGTTTTCCACATAATTATAAGGAGTTTGTCATTTTTGACGAATGGAATAACAAGAATTTCCCTGAGAACTATTTAAACAACAAAATCCTTTACAATAAGCTGTACGATTTTGTTCCTGAAAAAGTAATAGTTTTAAAAAAACATACTCACTTATTCAGAATAGAAGCCCCAATTTATAATCCAAACTGGAGGGTTGTACTTTTTGGAAGTACGGCATCCTTGGGAAACTGGAATTATGAAAAAGTAATTCATTTGTATCAAACAGATTTTGGGATGTGGGAAGCTTCTGTTGAAATTCCTGAGAATGAATTTATTCAATTCAAGTACTGTATTTTTGATACCAAAGAAAATAGAGTCATTGATGTAGAAACAGGAGAAAACAGATTTACGGTAGCGAATCAGTTGCCGGATGTTTTACAGATTGTTTCCAATCATTATTTTAGATTTAAGGGGTATCAAATGTATCACGATGCTGGAGTAGCCGTTCCCGTATTCTCTTTGAGAAGTGAAGAAGGATTTGGTGTGGGAGAATTTGCTGATATTAAGAAATTGGCAGACTGGACGAAAGAAACCAACCTTGGTATTATCCAGATTCTTCCAATCAATGATACAACAGCAAATTATACCTGGACAGACTCTTATCCCTATGCTGCAGTATCTGTCTATGCGCTGCATCCACAATATATTTCCTTAGAAAAGCTTGATTTTTATTTACCTAAAGAATTAGTTGATGAGTATCTGATTGAAAAAGAGAACTTAAATGCTCTGGATCTGATTGATTACGAAAAAATGATTGCAGGCAAATGGAAATATCTTAAAGCTGTTTTCAATGCTGAAAAGGATAAAATTTATAAAGATAAAAACTTCAAAAAATTTATCAAGGATAATGAATATTGGCTTATCCCTTATTCAGCATTTTGCGTATTGAGGGATAAATATAAAACACCCAATTTCAACGAGTGGAAAACCCACAAAAAATATATTGCAGGCAAGATCTCACAGTTTTTTACAACAAAAAACAAAGATTATGATACCTCAATGCTTCATGCCTGGGTTCAGTATCAACTGCACATACAGTTGAAAGATGCCGTAGATTACGCTCATAACCTAGGAATATCGTTGAAGGGAGACCTTCCGATTGGTATTTACAGACACTCTGTGGAAGCTTGGACAGAGCCGGAATTATTTGGAATGGATTTCCAGGCCGGAGCACCCCCAGACCAGTTTACAGAATTAGGACAAAACTGGGAATTCCCAACTTACAATTGGGAAGCTATGAAAGCAGATGACTACAGATGGTGGAAAAACAGGTTCAAAGCACTTGAACAGTATTTTGATGCCATGAGAATAGATCATATTCTAGGTTTTTTCAGAATATGGAGAATGCCAATTTCTGCCGTACAAGGAATTTTAGGTTACTTTTATCCAGCTGTTCCAATTGTAGCGGATGAATTTAAAGCATGGCAGATACCATTCAATTTTGACAGGTATTGTAAGCCTTTTATAAACAATCAAATCTTATGGGATTATTTTGGAGAAGATGGCGGAAAAGCTCTTGAGTTCATGAACCGCAATGACAATGGAACCTATACTTTCAAAGAAGAATTTGATACCCAAAGAAAGCTGGTTAATTTCTTTAAGAAAAAATCTTACGGTTCCCTTGAAGAAAAACTGGTTGCCCTGTGTGCCAATGTTTTGTTCTTAACCGAAGAAAGAAACGGCAAAACAGTTTATCATCCAAGATTCAATGTTTATAATACAGAATCTTATAAATACCTTCCGGAATCTGAGCAGAAAAGTATTTATGACCTGTATCACGATTATTTCTTCAGAAGACAGGATCATCTGTGGCATGAAAAAGCTATGGAAAAGCTTCCGGTTATCCTGAATGCTACGAAAATGCTTATCTGTGGAGAAGATCTGGGAATGGTTCCTGCTTGTGTACCGATTGTAATGGATGAATTAGCCATTATAGCGCTGAAAGTACAACGTATGCCTTCTGAGAATATTCCGTTCTATAATCCCAAGAACGCTAACTATATGAATGTAGTGACGGCTTCTTCCCATGACAGCTCTACATTGAGACAATGGTGGAAAGAAGATCCTGCACTTACCCAAAAATATTTCAATCAGCAGTTGATACAGTACGGAAAAGCTCCGGCAGACCTTAATCCTCATCTTGCGGAGATCATTATGAAACAGCATTTATATAACGAGTCTATGCTGGCAATTTTCCCTGTTCAGGAGTTTCTGGCAACTGATGCAAAACTTACCAATAAGAAAATGGATAATGAAAGAATTAACAATCCTGCAGTCTTCCCGCATTATTGGCGTTATAGAATGCACATCAACCTGGAAGACCTGAAAATGCAAAAATCTTTCAACGAAAAAATTGCTTTCTGGGTAAAAGACAGCGGAAGAATGTAAATTTAACACTTGATTATCAGTTGGTTAATAATATTTTTAAAGAAGTTTGATCTTAAGATTTAACTTCTTTTTTTTATTTGTATCAAAAAGATAGAATTAAGATATTCTGCTATATATTAACCAATTAACGACTATAGAGATGAAAAAATATTTTTAGGATTAGCTTTTGGGTTAGGCGTTTTGACGTCGGCTCAGCAGTATCCGAATAATGGTTGGGGTGATGACGGTTATTATCAGAATGGAGGAGGAGACTATTATAGTGATGAAGATGATAGAAACTATTTCCCGGATGATTATTATTACAATTATCCACAGGATTATTATCCAAGTGATTATTATCAAAGTTATTATAACGATTACAGAAATAGTATTATTAATATCGACTGGAACGGATTTTTCGTACAGAATAGATTAAGCAGATGGCAGGTAGACCAGATTATGAGATTAAATAATCTGTACGCAAGTTTTACATCCTGGAATAATTTCTACAGATATAATCCCGATAGATGGTACTATGACAGGTTTTATGCAATGCAAAGAATTTTAGGACCAAGAGTATTTGTCGTTTTCCAGAATAACTATTACAGAGGTTCCAGCCCAATTGTATATTTCCAGAATTATAGAAGAACGTACTATGTACCGAGATACACTGTAATGCCAAGATATAGAAATATCAATATCAATGTTTACAGGGTAGACAGATCAAGATTCCGTAGAATGGATAACCCTACTTTTGATATTGTAAGAAGAGATAATGGAGCGGGCAGTGGATTCAGAAATACAAGAACTACAGAAAGATCGGGCAGCTTCCGTGATAATAATGGAGGTTTCAGAAACAGTAACGGAATGAATAGTGGAAGTACTACCAGCAACGGAGGCTTCAGAAATAGTAATGGAGGAGGATTTCGTGGAAGTTCTGATAATGGTGGAACCAGAGTAAATACAGACAATAACGGAGGTTTCAGAAATAGTAACGGAGGCGGTTTCAGAGGAAACAGCGAAGTAAGAAGAGAAGCTTCAAAAAGAGAAGATAATGGTGGTTTTAGAAATAGTAATGGAGGTGGTTTCAGACAAAGATCTGAAAGTTCTGCTCCAAGACAGGAAAATCGCAGCAATGGAGGAGGTTTTAGAGGCAGTTTAGTAAGGAATTAATTTTCATATATTATATTTAAGTGGTGTGAAGGGTAGGTTTTTATAATCTGCCCTTTTTTTTGTTTTTATTTGATTTGTTTTTGTTAAAATTTAACATTATTTGTGAATGTGTTAATTTAACTTGTGTTTTATTTCATAATCAAAAAGATATAACAACAAGATAACAATCAGAAAATAACAATTAATTAAATTTTAAAAAGATGAAAAAATTAGTTTTAGCAATAGCATTTATCGGAATGGGAAGTTTTGCAATGGCACAACAAACCAATACAACTCAACAGGACAGACAGGCAAGAGCTGTTGAAATGAAGCAGAAAATGCAGCAGAAGCAACAGGAACGTTTAGACCAGATGCAAAAAGATCTTAATCTGAACCAGTCTCAGGTAGCTCAGATAAAAGCTCTTCAGGACAAAAGAAAAGCAGAAATGAAAGCTGAGTTTGAAAAAAATAAAGGAGACAGACAAGCTAAAATGCAGGAAATGCAGGCCAAAAGAGCACAAATGGATGCAGATATGAAAAACATCCTAAATCCTGAACAATATGATAAATGGCAGGCTGACAGAAAAGCAAAAGCAGAGAAAATGAAGATGGCCAAGAAAGATAGAAGAATGATGAAAAAGCCTATGAATACAGGAACTGCTGATGTAAATTAAGCACCTTCAATTTTAGTTTTTTAATGTGTAAAGGATGGATGTTTTTCCATCCTTTTTGTATTAAATTTCTTTAAAACTTTTGATTTCGGTCTTTTATTCCCTATTTTTGACTATAAATTTAATACTTATGGTTAGCGAAAAAATTGCAAAATTAATTAACGAACAAATTGCCCACGAACAATACGCCGCTCAATATTATCTTTCAATGTCTGCATGGTTTTCCGGAAAAGATCTTGATGGAATTGCCAACTACTTCAGAGTACAAAGCAAAGAAGAATTGATGCACGCAGATAAAATGTTTGATTACCTGAACGATGTAGGGGGAGAAATTATCATCGGAGAAATTCCAAAACCTCCACATGAGTTCGAAAATGCAACAGATATTTTTGAAAAAGCATTGGCACATGAGAAAATCGTAACTAAAAGTATTTTCAATATTGTAAAAAATGCTAACGAAGAGGGAGATTTTGCGACAACATCCTTCCTGCAATGGTTTATCAACGAGCAGGTAGAAGAAGAGGCTAGTGCTTCTCAGTATGTAACAAAAATCAAAATGGTATGTGATAATCCATCGGCATTATACCTTTTTGACCAGGAGCTGTCTCAGAGAGTATTTACTCCTAATACAACTGCATAAGATTGAAAATTTTTCAAAATATAAAACCGCTTTCCCATGGAATAGCGGTTTTTATTTTTTAGAAATGGAATATTGTAAGGTATTCTTAAAATATTTAATAGATATGGGATCTAATCCTTATCGTAGCCTAAACTTATGATTTAATAAGGGGTCATTTTTTTCTCTGTATTTTAACGGCTACGATAAAAACAAAAGCACCCAAGACAAAACTCAGTAGTAAAGATTTTATAATGTTTCCAATCGGCATATATCGGTGTTCATCCTCTGTAACAGGGGGATCTAAACCATCAATGATATTATAGGTGATCACTGTAGAGATCAACATGATGATCAGGCTTATTACAAAGGAAATTAAATATATTCTCATGGTTAGTTGTAATCAAAATAAATGATACATCATATTCTGTTTGTACTTAATAAAAATAACAAAACCATTTCTATTTTGAATAATTTTTATATTAACCTTTTTATAATGTTGTTTTTTAGGAGTTTATAGATATATAATCTGAGTTTTGAGAACCTTTTTCCCTAGACGTTCCAAGATATTTTTATACCCTTCTACCTGCGCTTCATCCTTGGTTTTTTGTTCACCGGTTTTGAAATCAACAATCATATATCCTTCATCACCCTTCAAAATACGGTCTGGTCTGAATATATGGCTTTCTCCGTTTTCAGAGATCATAATGTCCTTTTCATTGATTACTTCCCATTTTTCATCAAAGAATTCAGAATAAGTTCTGACGATCTCCTGTAAAGTGAGCTGTATTTCATTTTTTTCCTCCAAAGTGATCTGACCTTCCAAAGCATAGCCTTCCAATACTTTGCTGATATCTTTTTCAGTATTGATTTTCGATAGAAGCTCGTGTACAAAAAGCCCGATTCTTACCTTTTCATTTCGAACCTGATAGTTTTTTGAAGGCGTTGCAATTTTGATCGAAGTATTTTTTTCGTTCACATTCTTCAGATCCTGAATATTTTTGGTTTTAAAGGATGAACTTTTATCTTTCGAATATTTTTTCAGCATTTCAGGATTCACTTCATATACATCAAACTCATCGGCCTTTTCCGGATTTTTGTCTTGAAGGAATTCCAGAAGCTCAAGATTATTAGAAGTCTTATTCGCTTTTTGAAGATAGAAGAATAACTGTTCAACAGGTCTTGTAGTGGCTACATACTGCAGACATAATCTGTCAATCAGATTTTTATAAGAGTTTTTGGTGTTGAAAAACAGAATTTCGTCATCATACGCTTCCAGGTTTTTGCTAAACTGATTGATGTTGACAGATTTTAACGCTTCATTTTCATTTGTATCAAACCAATTGGTAAACTCACTATCCCTATTTTTGTTCATCATAGGAATAAAAACAATGGGGAATTCCAACCCTTTAGACTTATGAATGGTCATGATCTGAATGGCATCAATATTTTCCGAAGCCTGAATGGTATACGAAGAAGCCTCTTCATCCCAATATTTCAAAAATTCTTTCGTGCTGGCACCCGCATTCTGCGTAAAGTTGAAAAGCATTTCCAGAAAGTTCAGCAAAAAGTCTGTTTCTTTGTTTTCAACAGAAAATTCGTTGATATAATACTCAATAAAATTATACAGATTGAATCTCGGGAAATTATCCTGTTTAAGCTGAAGTGAATATTTCTCCTGAATAAACTGAAGGATCTCTTCATGGCCTTCTATCTCCAGAATTTCTTTCATATCTAAAGTGAAATCCGGCATGTGAATTTTTCCCAATGTATTCAAATGGTACATCATCATGATCAGACAATGTTTATTCTTAGGATTGAGTTCCCAACGAAGGAATTCAATAACAGCTTTTAAAGTGTTGGAAAGTTCCAGCGTAAGACCTTTATCAGAAATTGTTTTAACATTGGTTTCCTCACCACGATAATTGACCTTTAAAGCACCCAGTTTTTGGGAATAACTGAAAATATCAAAGTTTCCACGGCAAAGGATGGTGATATCAGAAAACTTAAAACCATTATCCAGACATTCCTGAATATCTTTTCGCATTCTTTCAGATGTGTCCTGGTAAAATTCTTCATTCGTAAGATTTTCAATCAGATTTACCTTTACACGACCATCCATCTTAGATTTTGGATTCTGCTCAGCATCTGCCCCGAAAATATTCTTATGTTCTTCCAGCAGTCCTTCGGAATGAAAACGGTACAATTCATTATTGAACTGTACAATGTTTCTTGCACTTCTCCAGTTATCTTTCAATACAAGAAGATCTGCTTCTTTTGGGGAGAATTCTTTTTTGTTGATAATATCGAGCATCAGTTTACTTTCTCCACCACGGAATCTGTAGATACTCTGCTTGGGATCTCCCACCAATGTAAAAGAAGTATATTCTGTAGAAACACTATGATCCCTCAATGGAACAAAATTCTGCCACTGAAGTTCCGAGGTATCCTGAAACTCATCAAAGAAATAATGCTGAAACTGGGCTCCTACTTTTTCATAAATAAAAGCAGAAGGTTCATTCTTAAGATTTTCATTAATCAGGATATTAAATTTGGAAAGAAGAACAAGATCATTTTCTTCCTCAATTTTTTGTAGTTCATCCTGAATATCTTTATTTACCTTCAGAGGAAGAAGAGCAGACAATACTTTTTCTTTCTTTTGAGTCTCAATGAACAAAATAATAAGTTTCATTCTGTTATCGAGAAGCTGATCCAGAATTTCAAAAATCTCAGATTCTTTATGTTTCGATTTTGAAGAAGCTCCTTTTCTATAATTATTGATAACAGATTCCTCCTGAGTGGTTGGAAAAGGAAATCCGGCTCTTTTCTGTTGATAGAAATCTATCACTTTAGTAAAAAAACCTCCGATTCCATTTTTACCCTGGGCAAAATCTTCAATGTCAATATTTCTGGATTTGAACAATTCAATAGAACCGGCAGCAAGCTCTGCAGACTGTTTTTTATTCTGTACAATCTCTTTACGGAGCGTATTCTTTATATTTTCATAATTGGCATCATCAAAACTTTTGTTACTTTTCAGGTGCTCATAATGAATGTCCTTCACAAATTCTTTGGCGGAATCGTAAAGGTTTTTATTAAGATTAATTCTTTCATTATTTTCAAGACTGTAGTCTACATAATCCATGAAAGAATTGGAAATTGTTTCATTCGCACCAATCTGATCCAGCATTTTATCAACCGCTTCTATCAGAAACGGCTCTGCTTCAATTTCAAGATTGAAATTTTTCGCCAGTCCCAATTCATAGGAAAAGCTTCTTACCAGCCTTGAATTAAAACGGTCAATAGTTCCAATATTCAATGTAGAATAATTATGAAGAACGTAATCTAATAGTTTTTTTGAACGGTGATGAAGCTCATCAAGGGTAATTTTTAAACCCTGTTCTTCAAATGCTCTCTGAATATTTTTCAGATCGGTATTCTCTGCATACTCTTTCGCTGAGAAATTTCCCAGCCATGATAAAATTCTTTCCTTCATCTCGTTTGCAGCCTTATTGGTGAAAGTCAGAGCGAGAATATTCCTGATCGACTGCTGTTGATTAGGATAACGGAGACAGATCATCAGAAGCCTTTGTACCAGGGCGTAAGTTTTCCCGGATCCGGCAGAAGCATTGATGACTGTGTAAGAATTTTGCATTGTTGAAAGAGAATTGAGACTGCAAGTTAGCTAAAATTTAAAAGAATTTTTAACAATTTAATCAACCGATTTAACAGTTTAGAAGGCAAAAATTAAAAAGAAATATTAAAACACGTTAACTGTGGTTAAACTTATGGTATAAATTAAAAATAATTTTAGCTTTGCTTTATAAAAAATAACCTGTGAAGCTTAAACTATTCTTTTTTTTATCCTTTATTCTATGTATCCATACTCATGCCCAAAGTTATATATTCGGAAAGATTATTTCTGAAAATGGAGCTGAAATGCAGGATGTAAATGTCATCAATATACGGACTGATGAAATAGTAGTTTCAAACCGGGACGGTCACTTTATGATCTCCGGAAGACAGGGTGATGAACTAAGGTTTGTAAAAGCAGGATATGAGCGTCTGGCAAGAAAAGTTTCTCTGGAAAATACACAATCTCCAATGAACGTCAGTTTGGTTCGCCAAACCATTCAGATTCCTGAAGTGGAAGTGAAACAGGGGCTTACCGGAAATCTGAAAATAGATTCAAAGCTTTATAATAAGCCTAAAAAAGTGGAAAAGCTGATTAAAGAGATAGATCAATATATTGCTCAGAAATCGGATCCGAGAATATTAGCTGCAAGACCCGGAGAATTTGTACAACCAAAAGGACAGGGATTTTCGATAGGAAAAGTGAAAGACAGATGGGATGATGTTGATTTAATGAAATATATCAGAGCCAGTCTTGGAGATGAGTATTTTACCAATCTTAAGATAGAAAAACCTCTGATAGATCATTTTATTTATTATGTTTTTGCAGGTGGTTTCGAAAGGAAAAAAATTCTGAAATATGGATTCTGCAGTGATGCGGACTTGAATAGGTTTCAGCGTTTTGTCCTGGCTAGAATTTCATCTTATCGCGCTCCACAAACTGAAAGATAGATGGAAATAAAAGATATCAGTAAATGTATTTTTCTTGTGCTTTTTTGTATGGCTTCAGAGGTTTGGGCTCAGCAAAAAATATCAGGTCGAGTGATCACAGCTAGTGAACTGGATTTAGCTCCCACACTTATTGTTAACATTTCAATGGTAAAAGTCTCTTAAGTGATATGTCCGGGAAATTTGAGATCGAAGCAAAAGAAAATGATGAGATCAGATTTGTTAAAGAAGGATATTATCGCATTGATAAAAAGATTACAGGAGATGACTTTAATTCTCCGTTGAATATTATTCTGAAAAGAATGGAGATTCAGATTCCTGAGGTAAAAATAAAATATAAACCTACAGGAAATCTCGCAAGGGATAATCAACATTTGAATGAATCCAGAAAACTTCAGTCATTAAAATCTAATCTGGAGGATTATATGAAAAGTCCGCTTTATCAGCCTTTGCCGAGTAATAATATATCAAAAACTTTTACAGGGCATGATTTTAATGCAGGACAGGTAAATGTACTTGGCGTGTTGAGTGCTGTAGCTGGTTTGGTAAATAAAGCAACTAAACCTAAAATTACCAAAGCTAATTACAATGAAACTCAGGATTTCCTTAAAAGAGTAAGGAGCCAGATCAATCTGGGCTTTCTGAAAAAATACGGAATGGATGAGGAGCAGATAGATACTTTCCTTCTTTATGCGGAAAAAACACGCTCTCTTGCTAAACGATACAGAAAGGATTTTCAGGTGAGTGTTGTAGAATATGAGCTTAAAATTGCATTTGCGGAATATAGTAAAACAAATAAACTGGAAGGAACTAAAGAATAATTTTATAAAAATTGGATTATTTTATAAAAAATATGGAAACACTATGGTGGAGAAAGAAAGTTCTTTTTCTTATGCTGCTGTGCAGTATTTCTATCTTTTCCCAACAGACTGTCACAGGACGAATAGTGGATGAAACCGGCGGGAACTTAAGTAAAGTAATCGTTATCAATATGTCTACGGACAAAAAAGTATACTCAGATGCAGAAGGAATATTTTCTATTAATGCCAATCCTAACGATGAATTGAGATTTGTAAAAGAAGATTTCAACAGGATCTCCAGAAGAGTTCTTACCAATGGCATTAATTCACCGTTGTTTATTACTCTTTATATGATTCCGAAAGATGTGGGTGAAGTAAAAATTGTAAAAAAACTTACAGGAGATCTGGAAACTGATTCCCGTATTGTAGCTAAAGTTGATAAAGGAGAACAGGTAAGAGATGCTGTAGGTCTTCCGCAGCCCGTAGGAAAGATGAGGGAAAAACCTGCGGAAGTGAAAAGTGTTCTTTTGCCTATCCTTTTAGGAAACCTGAATGTTCAGGGAGTGTATGACCTGATAAGCGGTAAAGCGAGAAGACAGAAAAGACAATATAAGTATGATGATCTTCAGGAGCATATTCTCTGGGTTCGGGATAGGATAGATGATGATTATTTTGTGAAAGCTGGGGTTCCCGCAGATAGGATTTCAGAATTTATTCAGTTCTCATTCTTGGCAAAACCCCAGGTACGAACATATGTAAAAGCAAAAAATCTTTCAGGTGTTATGTTGAGGCTGGAAGAGACGGTCCCTCTTTTTATAGAAAGATTGAAGCAGAATCAAAAATAAGTTTCAAAACTTTCAGGTTTTCTATTTTTTTTAATGTTAAAAAATCTTAAAATATTGGAATAAAAATTGATACAATGTTTATTGTAACAACAACTCAATTCACAAATTTTATGAATAAAAACATTTTTGCAGTAGCAATAGCTGCGCTAGGTTTCGTTATCGGACTTGGTTTTTTGGGAAATGCTATTAAAAACAGAAACAAATCTGAAAACACTATTTCCGTGACAGGGCTTGGAACCAAACAATTTACATCAGATCTGATCACCTGGTCCGGAAGTTTTTCCAAAAATAATGCTGATCTGAAATCTGCCTATGATGAGCTGGCAACAGACAGAAAAGTAATCAATGACTATTTGCTTTCAAAAGGAATACAACAGAAGGAGATTGTATTTTCTTCCGTAGATATTCAGAAGCAATTCAGAAGTTATAATGATTCAAACGGGAACTATGTTCAGGGAGAATTCTCAGGTTACAATCTTACCCAAAAAGTGTCCATAGAGAGTAAAGAAGTGGGGAAAATAGAAAACCTGTCCAGAAATATTACTGAAATTATCAATCGCGGAATTGAATTCACTTCTTCTTCACCAGCTTATTTCTACACCAAACTGGCCACTGTAAAGCAGGAAATGATTGCCAGTGCTACAAAAGATGCAAAAGAACGTGCTGAAAAAATTGCTGAAAACTCGGGAAGCAGTCTGGGAAATCTGAAAAAGGCAACAATGGGTGTGATTCAGATTACGGCACCCAATTCCAATGAAGACTATTCTTATGGAGGAACTTTCAATACCTCTTCCAAGGAAAAAGAAGCCAGTATTACCATCAAACTGGAGTATGAGGTAAATTAAATATAAACATCAGTATAAGAAAAACGCCGGAATAGCTTTCCGGCGTTTTATATTTTAAGCATAAATAATTTTATGAATTTCTTTTTTTGCTTCCTCTACATTTTCAGGAGTGTAATTGGCAAGCAGCCATAAATTTAAGGATTTTTTTCCTTCACCATAGCTTGGCTGTACATGAGTGGTATCTATCAGACTAAAATTATTTCTCTGATAAAAAGAATAGCGTCTTGACGCATCTTCGCTCAGCTCTGCCGGCTCAATCTCTAAGATAATATTAGGATAACTTTCTGATAAATGATTCATTATATGAGAACCTAATTTTTTACTTCTGAATGCTTCAAACACTTCAAAATGCTCTACAAAAACAAAAGAACTCAACTCCCAAAGAATGAGATAACCAATAGCTTCAGATTCATGGATTACAGACATGAATTTTACATAAGGATTTGAAAATAAGCCCTCAAACTGTTCTTTATCTCTTTGCTCATCTACAGGAAAAGTAGTGGTGTAAGAAGCATAGATTTCCTGAACTCTATGATCTTCAGCTGAAGTAATCGGTAAAAATTCCATAATTTATAAATCAAAGACACTAGGTCTTCTGGTGATGAAAATATCTTTAATCCAAAGCGTAAATGCCAATCCAAGGTAGATCAGAAAGAAGAAACCGGCTGTAGCAAAAGTGGAGTAGATGAAGAAAATTCTCAATTTTGACACAGGAATCCCCAGCTTGGCGCCCATTCTTGTCAGTACACCAAACCATTCTCTTTCCATTTTATGACGGATATTACTCAACATTTTCAGATTGTTATTTAAAAGTTTAAATCCAATACTGCAAGGTAAGGAATTTTTTTGATAAAGGTCTTCGTATGATGTTCTCTGTAAAGTACAATTACTCTTTTAAAAGTTTAAATCCAATAGCACATCCTAAGCAGTTTTTTGTTTCGCAATTGGTTTTATGATGATAGATAAGACTTTGGCTTTCCAACGCACTAGTGATTTCCAGCCCCAGTTTTTTCCAGCTTGTAATGATGGTGTTTTTCTCCGCAGAAACGGATTGGTACAGTTCAATAATTTCATCAGCAATTTCTTCGTTATGATATCTGTGATAAGTATACTTTAAAGGAAGCACCGTGTTGAGAATAAGAAGATCAATAAAATCTTTACTCAATGCTTTAGGCTGTACTTTGGAAATGCTTCCAAAATTAAAATGCGAATCCCAATATTCAGATGCTTTTATAGAACTGAAGATGTTGTACAATTGATCTGCGTTTTCAGCTTCCATGATTTTTGAAAATAAATTCTGATGTTTGTAAAGGTCTGCCAATTGAGAGAGACGGATGGTTGGAAAATTGGGAGGCCTCAGTCTTAAAAATTTGGGATGAAAAGTAAGGTCTGAAATAGAAAGTTTGGCTTTGGTAAATTCAAACTCTCTCTTCCATATTTTCATGGGCTCATCCTTAGGGGCATCAAGCCAGCCGGACATTCCAAATAGTAAAGCTTCAAGCTGCAGAGGATTCTGGCGGATTTTATTAATGATACTATAGTCTACACTTTCAGCAATTTGTCGGAAAATATGGGCATTGACTTTTAACCCGAATGAATAGGCAAAGCTGTGAAATAAAACTGCCTCAAAATTATTTTTATATCGGATTAAATTCTGCTCCAGCTCTGAAGATTTCTCATCCAGCTTTTTCAGAATATTCTCTTCATGAAAATTGACAGGGATTTTTTCTGTATCAAATAAATTTTCGCAGGCTATAAATTCTTCTTTTTCAGCAAGTTTTTCATATTTCCAGACGATATTTTCATCAATATAATTATGCAATTCCAATGTTGGAACCTGCTTTTCTGTAAGTTCATGAATTTCTATGTCGTGCTGAAATACCACATGAAGAATGATATTCTGATAATTGGGATCCTGGGAATGATGGTGGAAAATCCAGTCTGAAGAGCGTATATGCAGTTCTATATTTCCTGCAAGAAGTAAATTGTTAATTTTTATTTTAGCATCCAGAAAATCAGGTCCGGCATTTTTATTCCATTTTCCAAAATGGATGATCTCAACGGAATTTCCTTCAATATCCTTGAAGTCAAAATGTTTGAAAACCTTATAGTTCCAAAGATATTGAAGTAGTTTTTCCGTCATAAGTCTGACGATAAATATAATAGAAATATTATACTTTCGTCAGCTCCTTATTAAAATTTTCTATGGTTGTTCTATACATTTTCTCATAGATAGGAAGAATATTTTTCAAATCGAATTTTATTGCCTGATCTTTCGCATTTTGTTTCATTTTGGCTAAAAGTTCATCATTGCTCAACAACTTGATGGTATAGTTACTCATAGCTTCTACATTTCCAATTTCAGCAAGGTATCCGGTTTCACCTTGAATGTTCACTTCAGGAATTCCTCCTGCATTGGAACTGATTACCGGAGTATAAGCCGCCATCGCTTCCAAAGCTGCCAGACCAAAACTTTCCTGCTCCGAAGGGAGAAGAAATACATCCGAAAGCTGTAAGATTTTATAGAGATCATTTACCTTTCCTAAAAGACGGATTTTGGAAATGAGTTCAGGGTTTTCTTCCAAAAACTGATTTACTTTTTCCATATCCGGACCTTCGCCAATGATGATCAGTTTGGACTTAACTTTTTTCTCCACATTCTTAAAGATCTGAAGAACCTCGTCTACACGTTTTACCGGACGAAGATTGGATACGTGGATCAGGATCTTTTCATCAGGATTGGCAAACTGTGTTCTCTGACATTCAGAGCAGTCGTCAAATTCAGAATTATCAATAAAATTGGTAATTACCTGAATTTCCTTTTTAATGTGGAAAAACTGAAGGGTATCTTTTTTCAGACTTTCAGAAACAGAAGTAATCGCATCAGACTGATTGATTGAAAATTCTACAGCATGTTTATAACTTGGGTGCTGGCCTACAAGGGTAATATCTGTACCGTGCAGCGTAGTGACCAATGGAATATCATTATTGTCTTCCTTCAGCATTTGTTTTGCTGTAAAAGCTGCATATGCATAAGGAATGGCATAATGTGCGTGAAGAAGATCCAGTTTATAAAGATTGACAACCCTGTAGATCATTGAACTCAGCGCAATATCATAAGGCTGATACTGGAAAAGAGGATAGGTCTGAACATTTACTCTGTGGAAGAAAATATTCGGGTTGGTGATATCTAATCTTGCAGGAAGGGCAGAACTGATGAAATGTACTTCATAGCCTTTATTGGCAAGGGACATTCCTAATTCTGTTGCTACAATTCCGCTTCCTCCGTATGTGGGATAGCAAAGTATGCCTATTTTCATTAGATTATTGTTGTTTTATGTTGTATTATTTGGTGTTGGCTGAGGTTGCTGCATTAAGCTCTATACCCATTCCTGGTTTCAGTTGATCGTTAACCAGAACCGGAAGTTTACCCCATATTTTTGTTTTTCCGTTTAAAGCATCTGCAGCAGCATTCATTGAATCATCATTGTTTTCATAAGAAACAAGAACTGTTGAAACTTTTGAGATATCAACATCCTTTAATGCATAAGCACTTCCGAATACATTCAGAATTACATTTTGATTTTTGGTAAGATCAGAAAGTACTTTTTTTGATTCTGCTGAGATTTTGTAAGGTTTATAAGCGGTTGAGTTATCCTTATGAAAGCCTACAATTACTGTTGATCCGGCTGGAATCGTATTACTTTCTCCCGCCTTCTTAATGATTACATTGTTACCCAACCTGTTGGCAAAAGTCTGATAAGGAGCTTCTTCAAGGGGAACATAATACATCTGTTTTCCAGTAAGAGGCAGTAATTTCTTTTCATCTTTTAATAAAGTCAATGCATTGGAATAAAGATTCTGTACCAAAGTAGTATGAGAATCATTATTAAGATCAGCATTGATATTTTCAGGATTTTTTGGAGTGTATTGAGTCAATCCAAGGAAATATTTTGTCAAAAGAATCTTTTTCACACTTTCTTCTACCCTGGATTGAGAGATTTCTCCTTTATCAATGGCTTTTTGGATCAGTTTTTTACCTTCAGAAACACCTTGGGAGAAAAGCATAATATCATTTCCTGCTTTGAAAGCCATGGCATCCAGTTCACCCGGTTTGTACTTATTAGCTACAGCGCCCATGTTTAAAGCATCGGTAATGATTAAACCTTTATAGCCTAGTTTATTTTTCAGTAATCCTGTAATGATATTTCTAGAAACAGAAGCGGGAATTCCTTTTCCTGATTCCAAACTTGGAACATATAAATGAGCAACCATTACACCACCAATTCCTTTATTCATCAAAGCTTTGAATGGTGCCAGTTCTACTGTATTAAGTCTGTCTATCGAGTGAGAAACTACGGGAAGGTCAAGGTGTGAGTCTGTGCTGGTGTCTCCGTGTCCCGGGAAATGTTTAATAGCAGCTAAAATATTGTTATCCTGAAGACCATTAGAGTAGGATAGGGCAGAGCTGATTACATTATTCACCTCAGAACCAAAGCTTCGGTTTCCAATGATAGGGTTATTAGGATTGGTATTCACATCCACAACAGGAGCGAAATCCCAGTTAATTCCCATTCTGTGGCAGTCGTCAGCGATTTTTGCCGCCATTTGATATACAAGATTTTTATCCTGAATAGCGCCCAATGTCATTGCCCAGGGGAATTTGTGTGCTGTAGCAATTCTCTGGTACAATCCCCATTCTGCATCCATCCCGATCATTAAAGGGATTTTAGACTTTTGCTGAAATTCATTCACCAGATTGACTTCTCTTCCTGCATCATCCTGCATGAGAATCAGACCCCCTATTTTATCCGCTGTAACAATATTTCTTACCTGGCTGATATACTCTTCACCTTTATTGGTATAAAGTGCCACAATAAAAAGCTGTCCTAGTTTTTCATCCTGAGAAAGGCTTTTGTATGTTTTATCTACCCATTGCTGAGCCTTTTTTACATCTTCCTTAGAAGCGTTTTTTGGCTGATACTGGGCTTTCACCTTAGGACTTATCAATGCGGTAATAAAGAGTGAAGTATATAATAATTTCTTCATGACTTTTGAATAAGAACAAAAATACGATTAAAAAAATGAGGAAAACAAAGTTTTTGAGATTTTTGGTATATGATTTGAATACGCATTATAAATAATAACTAAACTTTAATAAGAAATGAAAAAAATACTTCTCTTTTTATTCCTGGGTGCTGTAGGTTTTACTGCTTATAGCTGTGATAATAGTGATGATACTGTAGTAGAACAAGGTAAAGATACTTATTCAACAGCTTATGATATTATCCCGAAATTTAATAAAGAAGATAGTTTTACATACCATTTTGATGATGCTTTTAATAGCGCATTATTGGAATCTGATGTAGTGCTTATTTATTTACAGACAGGTCTAACTACAAATGGTGCTCCAATATGGAAATTACTTCCTTATACAGAATATCCTAACAACGGAGCTGATAAAGTAGAGTACTCATATGACTTCAGTAAGTTTGATATAGGGATTGATGTAAGATCTACCAATGGGGTTAATTTAGATAACAATCCAGGGTATTACACCAACAAAAAATTCAGAGTAGTGATAGTTCCTGCGAAAACAGGTACCTCTAAAAACGCTGCAGCTGCAACGGTTGATTATTCAGACTACAATAGCGTAATTAAGTATTACAATATTGACGAGTCTAAAATTAAGACTAAATAATTTAGAATATCTTTTCAGTTTTTTATAATTAAAAAAGTCCCGGGAGAAAATCTTCCGGGGCTTTTGATTTTTATCAAATCTATCAACATCCTCCTCTAAAACCGCACGGAAGGCTAGGGTCTGGAGTAGTAACTCTAGGTGGCGCTATGTGTGATGGATCAAATGGTTTCTTTATTACTTTTATACCTGTAAGGAACATATAAAAAAAGCTTTCAGGAATGTAAGGGTTAGAGCCAAGTTCTGGTAAATAATAGATAACTAATGCATTTTTTATTTCTTTTGTTGAGAAATTAAAGACAAATGTCTTTTGTACATAATTTGGAGGAATAGTTATTTCTGGTTTTTGCCTTTTGTAATAGTTTGCTGAAATAAATCTGTTATTTAATATGGGCCTTTCTGAACAAGGATCACTTCCAATAATTTCAGGTGTATCTGCTAATTCAACAGCTATAGTAGGAAATGCTTCACTTTGCTCTGGTTTGTGATAATCATCATTCAAGTTATATTGATCATGTTTTTCTGTACGGATGACATCTTCAATAATTGTTTTTAATGTAATCTCATAAGTTGCATCTGCTTCAAAAGGAAATTCTATAGAAAGTGCATTTTCTAATACATTATTGACTAATTGACTTTGTCCTCTATTGAAAATAGTTTTGGGGATATTTTCTGCTTTAAACTTTATACCTTTCCAAAGGAATCCATCTGTTCTTGGCATTCCATATCCTCTAATTCTATATCCAAAAAATGTAAGTGGATTAGGTCCAAATGCAGCCGTTGACGTATAAATATTGTCTATATTATATCCAGTTTCAAATGAACATCCTCCGCCATCTGGTTGGATAAGAGCTTTATTTAAATCTAAATCCATTAAAGTAATTTCACCGCCATTTAAAGCTAACATTTTATTTGATACAGATGGTAATGTTTCCTTTAGGTTTAAACTTTGTTCTTCATCTTGGGTATAAAGCATGTCATTGCTAGTTGCACAGCCAACGAAAAATAATGAAGAAATAACGAATAATGTTTTTTTCATAATAATTTAATTTTCTGTGTAAAGATAAATTAACTTTATAAAAAATGCACTATATTGTGAATTATTGAATAATTAAAATGTTTTTGTTGATTTCAGTAATTAAAAAGCTCCAAAATATATATTTTGTTGCTTTAATTATTATCTTTATAAAATTAGTTATCATTGTCATCCAGTAG
>NZ_QICI01000082.1 GCF_004119445.1 Chryseobacterium sp. CH21
AAAAATAAAATGAGTGTCCTGAATGCGGTAAGAAATAAATTAGTACACAGAATAATGGCTGTCATCAATAGAAAACAGCCATTTTTACAAAAAGAAGAATTTGTGTCAATAAAAAATTCAAATTTCTCTTGTGTATTAACATAGAAATCTTTGCGTTTTCTAACTTATGACCATATAATAAGATCTTTTGCTCGGAAAAATATTCAAAATATCAAATGTTAAAGAATAATAAAATTCATGGCAACCCGTTTAGATAATATAAATTCCGTAAATTTGGGTTAATTCAAAAAGTAAAAAATGAAAAATCTTTTTTTAAGTATATGTACAGCAGCTGTATTGGCTTCATGTGGATCAATGACGAGCCCGTCTGCGTCTAAAGTAGGAAAAGCTCAGCCTGCTCTTACCAATACAAAATGGACGTTGGCTGAAACGGTAAAAGGTAAAGTTCCAACATTGAATATTGAAGGAGAAAAGATCACTGGAAATGCAGGATGCAACAACTATTTCGGAACGGCTACCATAGATCCTTCTACAGGTGGTTTTGCAGCGGGACACATGGGATCTACAAAAATGATGTGCAACAACATCGGAGTAGAGCAGAACTTTATGGATATGATGGGAAAAGCAAACAAATATGTCATTTCCGGAAATACTTTAGAATTGTATAAAGACAATCTTTTACTATTGAAATTCTCTAAATCAGAATAAAAAAACAAAAGGAACTCAATGGAGTTCCTTTTTTATGTTTAGAGTGTTATTAATCTTCCTCTTCTTCGTCGTACTTAGCCAACTCTTCGTCGCACCATTTGAACGCTGCTTCTACTACTTTAGTAGCCTCGTCTGCCATCGTTTCTTCATCATCACCTTCAAGATCATCTAACCACTCAACTTCTTCTTCCTCAACGTTTAAGATAAATCTTGGATATTCTGTATGAACTACGAATAGATCCTCTGGAAATTCCGAATTATCTGCTAATAAAAACTTTGGTAATTTCATTTTTTTAATGTTTTAACTTTCTCAAAGATAAATAAAATTATTGACTTAAAATTACTTCAAAAACATTTTTGAAACTTTTTCAGCTTTTTTGCTTTCTGAATAATCGTAGAATCCTTCTCCTGATTTTACCCCAAGTTTCCCGGCTGTCACCATATTTACAAGCAATGGGTTTGGAGCGTACTTAGGATTTTTGAAACCGTCATACATTACGTTCAGGATGGCAAGGCATACATCAAGACCAATAAAGTCAGCCAGCTGAAGCGGACCCATCGGATGAGCCATCCCCAATTTCATTACCGTATCAATTTCTTCTACACCTGCCACTCCGTTGTAAAGCGTTTCAATAGACTCATTGATCATTGGCATCAAAATTCTGTTCGCCACAAAACCTGGGTAGTCATTTACTTCTACAGGAACTTTCCCAAGCGTTTTACTCATGTCATAAATAGCATCGAAAGTCTCTTTAGATGTAGAATACCCCTTAATGATTTCAACCAGTTTCATGATCGGAACTGGGTTCATGAAGTGCATCCCGATTACTTTATCGGCTCTTTTAGTAGATGCTGCAATTTTAGTGATAGATATCGATGAAGTATTGGTTGCAAGAATACAGTTGGCAGGAGCCAGTTCATCCATCTGACCGAAAATCTTCAATTTAAGATCCATGTTTTCTGTAGCAGCCTCTACAATAAGATCAGCAGCTCCTACTGCATCATTCAATGCGGTAAAAGTGGTGATGTTGCCTAAAGTTTCTGCTTTTTGCTCCTCTGTAAGGTTTCCTTTTGCAATGATTCTGTCAAGATTGGTAGTAATGGTTTTTAAACCTCTGTCCAAAGCTTCCTGGGATACGTCTACAAGATTTACTTTAAAACCGCTTTGTGCGAAAGTATGTGCAATACCATTCCCCATGGTTCCCGCTCCGATAACTACAATGTTTTTGATCATTTTTCCTTTATTTTTTATAGATAGTTAAATTTTTTACGTCTGTAAGTTCTGATTGTGTAACAACAGCTGTAGAATCAAAGAAAACGTTTCCTACATTTTGATTTTTCTTACTGTTATTCTGATTAGAAATAGCCGCTGTCAATCCTCTCACAAGTCGTTTTTTTTGATTCTTTGTAAGAAAATCAGTACCAACATATAAGGTATATTCGCCTTCCCTTCCTCTTCCTTTTTCTATCAGGATTTCCATGCTTTTGATCTGGCTTTTATTTTTAAACTCTTTCAGAAAGCTTATCACAGGTTTGTCAGATGGCGGACCACAGCATACACTTCCATAGCTGATTTGTAAATAATTCTGATTCTTCTGAGAATAAAAGAATGTAAATGCAAATAGAGCCGTTGTTATTATTATTTTTTTCATGTTAAATCGCTTTAAAAATAAGCTTAAAATTTTACTTATTAAAATATTCCCAAACCTCTCTGGAAATATCTGAAATCATCCTGCAGTTGATAGCATCCGTTTCCGTTGAGTTACTGACAAATACAGCTAATGCATAATGTTTGCCATTCGGTAAAGTAACGATCCCAATTTCATTTTCTGCACCCGTTAAGCCTGCATCATTCTTCCCGGAAGCTCCCGTTTTTTTAGCCACAGGAGTGTTTTTGGGAAGCTGCTCTACCATTTTATTCAATCCTGTGGAGGTAGACCACATTACTTTCATCAGATAATCTGTAGATTTTTTGGATAATAATTTTCCGTCATAGAATTTTTTTAGAGCATCAACTGCTGATTTTGTTGTGCTGTAATTTTCATACTGAACATTCCAGTCTTTATGCATGGCTTCTTCATTATATTTGATCTGAAAACCTTTTACGCCTTTGGAATCCATAAACTTTTGCACGGTCTGAGTCCCTCCCAATAGCTTCAAAAGAATATCACAACCGTTATTATCGCTCTTGGCAACTGTATATTCAATCACTTCACTTAGCGGAACTTCAACATTTCCTCCGGGATACTTATCACGAAGCGGCGACCACGTGTTTTCGAGCAAGTTTGACTGATCTAATTTGATTTTCTGATCCAAAGAAAGTTTTCCCTGATCTATCACATTCAAAACTGCAGCGGCAATGTGAAATTTAAATACACTTTGCATCGGAAGTTTTTTGTCTGCATTTTTATCATATTTAAAACCATTTTCAAATCCTAAGACAGAAACGCCTACCGTTGCTTTTTTGTTCTTAAGAATTGTACTTATTTTTTGTTCTAATAGGGAAGTCTGAGCAAAGGTGAATGCTGAAATCAGAATAAAAAGAAGGGCTGTTTTTTTCATAATAGTATCATTAAAAAAGCTCTCTTCTGAAGACCAAAAGAGAGCTGCAATTTAAGACAATTATTACTATTTTAATTCAAAATAACTCAGATTGGTATCATCATTTTCAAAGACGATTCTGATTTTATTTTCTCCTTTCTGAAGGCTGATGTTTTTTGCTGAAACGGTCTTCCAGTTCTCATTTCCGCCAGTAGGTGCCAGTGATACTGATGCTAAAACTTTTCCGGAAGCTGTTTCAATTCTTATTTTGGAAGCATTGGCCGCAGCGTATCTGATATCAGCTGTATAACTTCTGTCTCCTTTAGACTGAACGGTGTACTGAAGCCATTCTCCGGTTTCCGTTTTTCCTACATAATATTGGTTCGTAACCTTGTCATTACATTTATAAATATCCACTCCATCATTTCTCATTTGCTGTCCGGAGTTCCATTCCGATCTTTTGGCAGGATCACTCACCCAAAGATTAATGAAATCCTTATCCAGATAGGCAGAACCCATTCTTCCCAAATCATATTCTGAAGCGAATATTCTTCCGGGAGCCTGATGATTTTTGAATGGCTTTGTAGAAGCCTCTGTAATCTGTCTGAACATAGCATCTATCACATCTCTTTTAATTTCTGTATTGTTCAATTTGTAATTGTCTGCAATCTGCAGTAAAGCTTTTTTCGCATACTCTTTAGACGGTTTTTCACCTCCGTTTTTCCAGTAATCCAACAGTTTTTCATACTCCGGAGTAATTTTCACATTATTAATTCCAGCGATATTATCAATTTTTTTCATTGGCCAGAATGCATATCCAATATTGTGCTTATCCAAAAGCTGGATCAATTCTGTAAACCAAACGTTTGAATTCTCACCCGTTTCTCCAAGCCATATCGGCATATTGTGTTTCTCTCTGAGATCCAGTGCGAATTTTAGTGTTTGATCATCATTGTAATTCCAGTATTTATGGAAGCTGAAAGCCATATTATTATCCCAGATTGCTGGAAGTCCATTATAATTATTTCCCCAGCCGTTTCCTTCAATGAAAATAATATGCTTTTTATCTACCTCTCTGATGGCTGCTGTGATATCCTTCTGAAGCTTCCAAAGCGGAGCATTAGACATTTCATCAGTACCGTTTGGATTTTTCCCAGTGAAATTAATGTTGGGTTCGTTAATAAGGTCGTAACCTCCAATCCATGGATTATCTTTATATCGTTCAGCCAGTTTTTTCCATAGGGCAATCGTTTTTCTCTGATTCTCCTCATTGGCCCAGAGCGAAGGTTTAGATTTATCATTATCAGAGATATTAGCATCATTTCCCTGGCCACCCGGAGCGGCGTGAAGATAGAGAATCAAATATATTTTGTTATCTGTACACCATTGAAGCAGGTCATCAGTCATTTTAAAACCTTCTTCCAGCCATGTATCTTTTCCTTTTACTGGCTCCTTTTCGATGGGCAGTGTATAAAGATTGTAATGCATTGGAAGCCTTATAGAATTGAATCCTGCTTTGGCTAGAAAGTCGATATCCTGTTTAGTGATTCCGTTTTTCAGGTAAGCTTTATAGAACTCATTCATTCCGTCTTCACCAATCAATTCTGCAATTTTCTCTTTAATCTTATACTGGGGTCCTGCAAAATCTGCAGTTTTCAGCATATATCCTTCCTGTAACATCCAACCACCAAGCCCAAGACCTTTCAATTGAATATTTTCACCTTTATCATTAACGATTTTCTGTCCTGAAGTCTTCAGTAATTGCGATGTCCCAAATTGAGACAATAAAAGTGCGGATAATAGAATGGCTCTTTTCATAGTAGTTTTAATGATTTAAATAATAGGAATTTTTTAGAAATTAGTAATAATGAATGGTGGCATCATAGTAAGAATCTACATTCAGACCATTTATTCTGCCAGAAATCCATTGCGTGTATAAAACAAAATCTTTCAATTGTTTATTGAATTGTTTTTCAAATATATTATTTTTTTAGTTTTAAAATAATTTTTTATTGATAAATAAGCAATTATTAATGAAAAGTTTTTATTTCATTACAAGGGTTAAAGAATACAAAGCAGAAATCAGCAGAATAGATAACACCGCTTCATCCAATCGATTGAAAATCGATTCTATCTTAGCTTCCTTAAAATATTATGTAGCCAAATTTGAACCTTTGCGTGGTAAAATTATATACATCAGAAACTAAAAATGCTACCTCATAATCCATTATTCTGATTATAAGATAGCATTGTATCTATTGCTGTTCATGAAAACGGCGTATTCTTAACTGATCAGTTTCATAATCTCTAAAGCCACCTTCAATGCTTCAGTTCCGTCTTCAAGAGAAACTTCTACATTTTTGTCGCCCGTAATCGCATCCGCGAAAGAATTTAATTCATCCAAAATAGCATTATTAGGCTGAATATTTGGATATTCAAAAAGAATCTGGTTCTTTTCTCCTTCTGCATTTTCAATAATCATATCAAATGGAGTAGGGTTTTCAGGAGCATCCTTCATTCTGATCACTTCAGCCTTTTTCTCAAGGAAATCAACGGAAATATAAGCATCTTTCTGGAAGAATCTGCTTTTTCTCATCGCTTTCATAGAAATTCTGGAAGTCGTAAGATTGGCCACACATCCGTTTTCAAACTCTATTCTTGCGTTGGCAATGTCCGGAGTTTTGCTTACTACACAAACACCGCTTGCGTGGATATTTTTTACTTTAGATTTCGCAATACTTAAAAGAATATCAAGATCGTGAATCATAAGATCCAATACTACAGAAACATCCGTACCACGTGGGTTAAACTCTGCCAGTCTGTGGATTTCAATAAACATCGGCGTACTGATGTATTCCTTAGTGGCGATAAAAGCCGGATTGTATCGCTCAACGTGTCCTACCTGTGCTTTGATTCCTTTTTCTTGGCACAAACGAAGGATTCCTTCTGCCTGTTCAAGTGTTTGGGTTATTGGTTTTTCAATAAAAAAATGAAGACCTTTTTCAATGGCTTTTAAAGCATAATCATAATGATAAACTGTAGGAGTGACAATGTCTAGCATGTCAATCTGCTCAAGCAATTCATCAAAATTTTCAAAATATGTATACCCGAATTCGGCTTCTAATTTCTTTCCGTTTTCAACATCTTTATCATGGAAACCTACAAATTCATATCTATCAGACTGATTAAGAAGTTTTAAATGTATTTTTCCCAAGTGTCCGGCACCTACCAAACCTGCTTTTAACATAGCTGTATTAAATTTTTGTAAATATAGTGAATGTACATTTATAAAATACATGACTTTTCACTTGGAGGTATTCAAGATTGAATATGTTTATTCATTAAAGAAATTACAGTAAATTCACGGCCTGAAAAATAACGATGAAAAGAATAATTTCGATTTTACTCTTCTTTGCATTATGTACTGAAGGATGTATAGGAGATAGTCCGTATGATCCACAAGCTAAATGTGGAACTCCAACAAATCTGACATTTGAAAAAGGAAGTAACACTCTTGCCTGGAACATGAACACCATGGGCGAAGGGTATTATGAAGTGCAGTATGGAGAACCTGGCTTTTCTTTAGGAAAGGGAACCACAGTGGTTACTTATAAAAATTCCTATAGCCTCCCGCTCTATCAGAATAATAAGTATGATCTTTACGTAAGAAAAAATTGCGGAATAGACAATGGGCGAAGTAACTGGGCGGGACCTATTACTGTTTTGGCAAGTAGTACGACAACTTGTATACAGCCATCGTATGCAACGTATACCAAAACGACTTCCTCCACGCTTTCTTCTACTTTTGATGCTACCGTATCCTGGGAAAATGATGGTGTTTCTGCATATGAAACTGTTTTAACGATAAGTTCTGCACCTCCTGCGAGTGGACAGTTAGCAATTGCAGGTCAAAAAGCCATCTACACAGGACTAAGTAAAACTCAGAACTATAACTTTTTTGTCAGAAAAAGATGTGCTGATAATACCTTTAGTGCGTTTTACGGACCTTATCCTATAAAATGGAATTAAGAAACAAAATAAAGCAGTCATTTTTTTGATTGCTTTTTTTTGTGGATAATTCTTTTCTCCAATTTATGAAATCTAATTTCTAATTTCTTACTTTTGTCAAATGCAGGATTCGTTTGTACATAAAGGAAAAAGAAAGATTTTAGTTGAATATCTTCAACACAGAATTGGAATTTCGGATGAAAATGTACTTCGGGCGATGAGTGAAGTTCCGAGACATCTTTTTATCGAAAGTATTTTTGAAGACTTTGCCTATGAAGACAGGGCATTTCCTATTCTGGCGCACCAGACTATTTCCCATCCTTCCACAGTAGCGGAACAGTCTGAACTGTTGAAGGTAAAACCCGGTGAAAAAGTACTGGAGATCGGAACAGGATGTGGATATCAAACTGCCGTGTTAATGGCGATGAAAGCCCATGTATATACGGTAGAAAGGCAAAAAGATCTGTTTGATTTTTCTAAAAAGAAACTCAGAGAACTTCATCTCTTTCCAAAATTTCAGAGCTTTGGGGATGGTTTTGCCGGACTTCCTACTTTTGCTCCTTTTGATAAAATCATCGTTACGTGTGGTGCCTCTACTTTACCGAAAGAACTTTTGAAACAACTGAATGTTGGAGGAATAATGGTGATCCCATTGGGACCAACAGATGAACAGGTTTTATACAGATTCACAAAAGTAGGTCCTACAGAATTTGAAAAAGAAGAATTCGGGGCCTATAAATTTGTTCCGATGCTTGGAAACACCAATCAGTAGAACGGAATTGGTAGATTAGCTGGTCTCAAACACCGTTCTTTATGAGAACCAATTTTATCAATAGAAACTGACTTTTTTTCGTTTTTTCATAAATAAAATTTATCTGATTTAATTAAAATTTAAAATCTTTTAACTCCATTTCGGAATGAAAATTGATGGAATTAAAACCCTCAGTATAAAATCACCATCACAAAAAATAAATAGATCTTGAATAAAACATTCAGATGAAAATAAATAAATTTTTAATATTAAAGTTCAATAACCTTACTTTTTGCGAGTGAGGTTTTTTATTAAAAAATCATCAAACATCAGTACAATGAGAGTATTTATAAATAAAAGAATTCCTGAACCGGGAATCGAAATGCTGAAAGAAGCAGGTCTGGAAATTATTTTTCCGGAAAAAGAAAATCTTTCTTATGAAGAATGGATTAACTACTGCAAAAACACAGACACCATACTAAATGTAGGTGGAGATTTCAAATATGATAAGAATTTTTTTGATGCCTGTCCCAATATCAAAGCCATTGCTTTATATTCTGTAGGATTTGATCATGTGGATATTCAGGAAGCTACGCAAAGGGATATTCCGATAGGAAATACTCCGGATGTTTTGAGCAGGGCAACTTCAGACGTAGCTTTTTTACTGATGCAGTCTGTTGCGAGAAGGGCTAGTTATAATTTTCAGAAAGTAAAAGATGATAACTGGGGAGGATTTGATCCTTTACATGCCATGGGACAGGAACTGTACGGAAAGACGCTGGGGATTTTTGGATTAGGACGTATCGGCTATGAAATGGCTGAGAAATCAAAAAAGGCTTTTGGAATGAATATCATTTATCATAACCGCCACCAAAATGAAGAAGCAGAAAAAGAGTTGGGGGCAACCTATGTTTCTTTTGATGAATTGATCAAAAACTCAGATGTATTGAGTGTACATGCTAATTTTACCCCTGAGCAGAAAGAATTATTCAATTATGCCATATTTGAACAGATGAAGCCGGATTCAATTTTCATCAATACAGCAAGAGGCGGTTTTCACAACCCAAAAGATCTGTATCAGGCACTCGTTGATAAAAAAATCTGGGGAGCCGGTCTGGATGTTACCAATCCTGAACCAATGTCTGCAGATGATCCTATTCTTGGGCTTTCCAGTGTTTGTATTCTTCCACATATTGGTTCTGCAACGGTTGAAGCCAGAAACGGAATGGCAAGACTGGCTGCAGGAAATATCATTGCTTTTTCAAAAAATGAAAAAATGCCACATTGTGCAAATCCTGACGTTTATTCTCATCAATCATCATAACTTGGAATTATTTTTGTTCTGATTATATAAACCTAAAATCTTAAATAGTATGGCACCAGAGAAAAATATTAATGAGCAAAACAAGAGGTTAGAACAGATGGATTATAACCCAAATGAAGATATATTTAAGAGAGAAAAACATATTTCGCTCGATGGAGACGGAAATCCTATTCTGGATGAAGATCTGGACGATGATAAAATTGATAAAGGTTTAGACATACCCGGAGCAGAAGATGATGATGAAATGGAAGAAATAGGAGCAGAAGATGAAGAAAACAATTACTGGAGTCTCAGTGATAATGAAGATGACCATGAAGAAGAAAATGATGATGTTTTAACCTAAGTTTTAACGATACAAAAAACAGCCTTATTGAATTTCAGTAAGGTTTTTTTTATGTTGAATAATGACTGCTTTTGGTAAGGGCAATTCCCCTCTTTTGGAGGGGTGGATTCAAAAATTAAAAAATTTTTGAAGACGGGGTGGTTCCATAATGCAACACAATAAAATCCTCCAATTCCTTCATTACCCAACTCAAATTATTCCTCACATCAAAATCACTGATTCTAAAAACCAACAACCCCAAAGATTCAAGATATTCCTCTCTTATTCCATCATAAATCTGTTTTTCATCATGGCTAGAACCATCTATTTCTATAATGAGTCCAAGAGTTTTCACATAGAAATCAACAATATAATTTCCGATAATCCTTTGTCTGTCAAAATCAATTGTATGGAATTTTTTTGCACGGACTTTCTTCCAGAAGATCACTTCACCCAAGATCCGGGCTTTGCGTTTTTCTTTTAATAATACTTTTAAATAGGGATTGTAGGGTAGATTTTCAACGAAATTCCTGCGGATCGGAATTCCGTTGATGAGGGTAAGGATTTCTTTCATGACTGTGTTTTTAACCACCCCGTCTTTCAAAGTTATCAACTTTGAAATCCACCCCTCCAAGGGAGGGGAATTCAGGTGTATTTATTCAAATATAGTATTTAATATCAAATAGTGGTTGATTTACAGATTTAATAATTTCCCTTAACCCTTAACCCTTAACCCTTAACCCTTAACCCTTCCCTCATTCTTTCCTTTCCCCACTTGCCTATATTTCCTATTTTGAATATCTTTAAGACTTCAAACATTGTTTAAAACATAGACCTTTAAATAGTAATATGACATTCCAAGAACAGATACAGCAGGGGATTCCTAGTCAGCTGCCACAACCAAAACCATACGAAACCAATATCAACCATGCTCCGAAGCGTAAAGAAATTTTAGGAGAAGAAGAGAAAAAACTGGCATTGAAGAATGCTTTACGTTATTTTGAACCTCAGTTTCATGCAGAACTGATTCCTGAATTTAAGCAGGAACTGGAGGATTACGGAAGAATTTACATGTACCGTTTCCGTCCGGATTATGAAATGAAGGCGAGACCTATTACAGACTATCCCGGAAAATCTGAGCAGGCGAAAGCCATTATGCTGATGATTCAGAATAACCTGGATTATGCAGTGGCACAGCATCCTCACGAACTGATTACTTATGGTGGAAACGGAGCTGTATTCTCAAACTGGGCACAGTATCTGTTGACGATGAAATATCTGTCGGAAATGAATAATGAGCAGACATTGGTGATGTATTCAGGACATCCGATGGGATTGTTCCCTTCCCATAAAGACGCACCAAGAGTGGTTGTAACGAATGGTATGATGATTCCAAATTATTCAAAACCGGATGATTGGGAGAAATTCAATGCGTTGGGCGTTACTCAGTATGGGCAGATGACAGCGGGAAGTTATATGTATATCGGTCCTCAGGGGATTGTTCACGGGACAACGATTACGGTGTTAAATGCTTTCAGAAAGATCAAAAAAGAACCAAAAGGTGGACTTTTTGTAACGTCTGGATTAGGTGGAATGAGTGGAGCTCAGCCAAAAGCGGGGAATATTGCTGGCTGTGTTACCGTATGTGCAGAAGTGAATCCGAAGATCACGAAAATCCGTCATGATCAGAAATGGGTAAATGAAATTCATGAAAACCTTGATGAACTGGTAAAAAGAGTAAGAGAAGCACAGGCTAACAAAGAAACAGTTTCTTTGGCTTACCTTGGAAATATTGTTGAAGTTTGGGAGAAATTTGCTCAGGAAGATCTAAGAATCGATATCGGTTCAGATCAGACCTCGCTTCACAACCCTTGGGCGGGTGGTTATTATCCTGCCGGACAAAGTTTTGAAGAATCTAATACTATGATGGCTGAAAACCCTGAATTATTCAAAGAAAAAGTTCAGGAAACATTAAGAAGACACGCTGCAGCCATCAATAAGCATACAGAAAAAGGAACCTATTTCTTCGATTACGGAAATGCCTTTTTATTGGAAGCTTCCAGAGCAGGAGCTGATGTAATGGCAGAAAATCCAACATTAGGAAGAGAGTTCAAATATCCGAGTTATGTACAGGATATTATGGGACCTATGTGTTTCGATTATGGTTTCGGGCCGTTCCGTTGGGTATGTTCCAGTGGTAATCCGGAAGACCTTCAGAAAACGGATGATATTGCATGCGCAGTATTGGAAGAAATGGTTAAAAACTCTCCTGAAGAGATTCAACAGCAGATGAAAGACAACATCCAGTGGATCAAAGGAGCACAGGAAAATAAACTGGTAGTAGGTTCACAGGCAAGAATCCTTTATGCAGATGCAGAAGGAAGAATGAAAATTGCGGAAGCCTTCAACAAAGCCATCAAAAATGGTGAAATAGGACCTGTAGTACTAGGAAGAGACCACCACGATGTTTCAGGGACAGATTCTCCTTACAGAGAGACTTCCAATATTTATGACGGATCAAGATTTACCGCAGATATGGCTATTCACAACGTAATTGGTGACAGTTTCCGTGGAGCTACCTGGGTTTCCATTCACAATGGTGGTGGAGTAGGCTGGGGAGAAGTAATCAACGGAGGTTTCGGAATGCTTCTGGATGGTAGCGATGATGCCGACAGAAGACTAAAATCTATGCTTTTCTGGGATGTCAACAACGGAATCTCAAGAAGAAGCTGGGCAAGAAATGAAGGTGCCGTTTTCGCTATTAAAAGAGCGATGGAAGCAGAACCAAATCTGAAAGTAACACTTCCGAATTTTGTGGATGAAAATTTACTGTAACATAAAATTCAATAATTTAACAGAAACGGGCTATAATCCTGAGTTAGTTGAAGGAATCCTGTTTCTTATACGTAACAGTACATCAATAAGAATATAATACATCAATAGGAACGGGCTTTAGCCCGTTTTTTTGTGCGTAGTGTAATTGGCTTTAGCCGAAATTTAAAATTAAGTTTCGGCTAAAGCCTTTGGTATTTATCTTTTTATATCGGGCTAAAGCCCGATGCTATTGATATTTACAAATAAATTGGAAGTATAATTATGATCTTTACTTTTTGAATTTACGTAATGTTTTAATTTTTTTGCCATCTTTTATAGATACATTTACATTATTAATAATTTTGTTTTCATCAAGAAATGAAATTCTTTGCATAAATTTTTTCACTTGTTTTCTACTTTTATCCTCTTTAGATAATTGTTTATACTTTGCTGCAAAATCAGAATCTATTAAGCCTTGGACATAATAGTTGTCCTTATCTACCAAATTTATTAACTGATTATACTTTTCGAAATCATCAAAATCTATATTAAGCAGTGACGAGGCAATAAGGTAGGTAGAGTACTCATATTCTTTCTTTTCTTCTTTAGTTTTAAATTCCAGAGGGTTTTCTAATTTACTTTTCATCTCCTTAAAAAGATTTTCTAAGGGTTCTTTTAAAGTTATTGAAGAATGATGAAAGTCATACCAATATGCTAATATTTTATGCGCCCCATATGTTGTGTGAAGAAAAGATTTGACTTCAAAAAATTTATCATCCTCAGTTGTTAATATAAACTTTAAAGCATTATGAATATTTTCAATATTTGTACTTATAGCATTTAATCTATTTTCAACAGGTGTATTGTATAGTGCTTGAATTAAGTATCCTAAACCTGCCACATTTATTAAATATTCATGAAAATCTGTTGGTTTGGCTCTTTTAATAATTTCATCAATTAATTGCGGTGAATCTTTTGTCATTCCCGCATAAAAAATAGCTACATTTTGCCACCAAACATCATTGAAATTTTCAATGAAATAATTCTTTCCGTTAATACTATGATTATAAAATTGATATGCAGTAAAATATTCTTGAAAAGATAAATGCTTAAATTCAATTTCCCCTCTATCATTTTCAACAAGAAGATTAATGTCCTGAACTAAGACATCCAATAATTCTTTTACATCATAATTTTGCCCTCTCTTATTTGCAAACTCGGAAACAAGTTGTTCAAGTTCGTCTTTTTTTATATTCTTTTTCTTTAAAGTATGTAGATGTTCAGCTAAATATGATAATACGCTTCTATGTACTCCAATTTTTAATAAATCTAAATGATTCTCCTTTATACTTTTACTTAAAAGAATATCTACAAAATATCTATATAAATCAGCTATAGTAGCAGGTATTTCATATCCATTTTCGTCAAATAATGATGTTAAAAGTGTTAATGTTAAAGGAGTTTTGGGTAACTTATCTAAGATACCAGAATCCTTTAAAGATTTTAAAAGTCTCTCACTTTTTACTTTTTCATCATCAAAATATCTTCCAATAAATGATTCTGCTTGCTGTAAAGAGATATTATTAATTTCGAAGTATCTAAAATCAAGCTCTCTGCATGTTCCTAACAATGAATCTGAATTTCTAGAAGAACAAAAAAATTGTATCTCTGGATTTTCGTTTTGAAATTTTTTTATTGCTTCTAAAGCTTTATTTTTACTTTCTTTTTCACCTATCTCGTCTAAGGCATCAACAAAAATTATAAAATTTTTTGCTTTCAATAGCTCAGTGAAATCAATTTCTAATGGCTTGTAAACGTCTTTTTCAAAATATTCAGTAATTGTTTGAATTATATCAAAATTATTATCTCGAATATCAGTAAACTTTAAAAGTATCGGATAATATTCACATTCATTTCGAATGGAGTTTTGATATATAATGTTATTCGCAATTTGTTTAAATAAGGTTGTTTTTCCTGATCCAGATTCACCAACGATCAAGGCGCATTCAGATAAATTATTCAAGTCTTCTATGCCAAATAATTTACGTTTAAATTGTGCAGTGGAATCATCATAATAAATTTCAATTAATTTTAATTTTATTGTATTTTGCAATAATTTTTCAATTTTTGCATCTGTAATTCCCAATGCTTTAGTAAAATCATCCTGTTTATTTTTATTCTGAAATATTTCAATATAGTGTTTATATTTTTTTGAACCTCGTAACCAGTATCTAGGAAATGAGTTGTCAATATATTTTATTAGATCTAAATTTGACCAAAATGAGATATTTGCATTTTTATTGAAGAATTCATCTTTGTAGAATTTATCTTTTGCACCACTATTTATCTTTCCATTTGTAACTATCTTAACCTTTGAAACATTAATTTTTCCATGTTTTAGACTTTCATATGGATATCCAAAACATTCCTTAACTTGAGATTGTATTTCTATGTTTGAAGTTGAGGTACCTGTAATATCTCCTTTTTTTACTACAAATGCAGTCCATTCTAATTTATCTTCAATAGTATCATGTAGTGAACTAATAACGTCTTTGCCATATTCAGGAACATTACCTCTTTCATGTGTTACTAGAACATTAGAATAGCCCATTCCAACTAAAAGGTCTTTTAATAAGTCGTGAATTTCAGTTTCTTTGGTTATTTCGTTCAGTTTGTTTATTTTTTCTTTTTCTAGCATTATAATTGAATTATTGTGAATGTTTTTGATTATTAATAAATTTTCTCAAAATTAGTTTTCTATATTAGTTTTACCTTACGGTTTCCCATAACCCAAAAACACAACTCTAAAACATCCTGTTTACAACCTCCCCAATCCCTCCAGAACTCTAAAACAACCGCAAAATACCCTTCCCAAGCACTCCATTTATTAGAAACAAATATGTTTGAAACTTCCCAAGCTCCTAGAAAGTCTCCTGCAAGTTGAAGGAAACCTCTCAACATCTTTGGAGGTTTGTTGCAAGTATGTTTGTAACAAAACAACTTTTTTCTATATTTGATTGTTAATTTATTAAAAACAAAAGACACAAAAAATGAAAATTGCACTTACACAGCTGAGTACTAAAGATCTTGCGACTTTAGCTCAGAGAATTCTTTCTAATGCCCAATCCGGAAAATACCCTGTTATCAACAATCATCCTCTTGTAGGAGCTTTGGCGTTTTCCTATACAGAATATGATAAGGTATATACAAAGCAGATCTACAGTGGAAAAGGAAAAGATGTGGCTGCTGCCGATCACGAAAGAGATACCGCCTATGCCAATCTGAAATCTTTCCTGAACGGGTATCGCAAACTCCCTTCTGCAGCCAACTATCAGCTGGCAGAGGATCTCTACGGAATATTCAAAACTTTTGGGCTGAATCTGGACAGGTTGAGCTACTCTTCACAAACTGCTCAGATGAAAAAGCTGATTGAAGTGCTGGAAACTCCCGAAAACAAACAGAAGTTAACTGTTCTTTCTCTGGATGTTGCATTTGCAGAGATAAAAGCTAAGCAGGATGCTTTTGAGATGGTGTTTGCAGAGCAGGCAGGAGCCAATGCAGATCTTCGTCAGCTGACGAGCGCCAGTGCCATCCGTAAAGATCTGGAGAAAACAGTGAAATCTTATCTTAATCTGCTCACGGTGATGAATGAGGTATCAGGCTGGGGACTACTCTATAATGATACCAATGAGCTGGTGAAGGCTGCAAAAAACTCTTCGCTGACAAGAGAAGGCGGGGATAATATAGCTAAAGGGTAAGAAATCTAACCTTTATATAGAGTAACCCACAAGCTTGTCACTCCGTAGGAGTCTCTATTATACTTATAAACGTAATACAAAAACTCAGCAATTCGCTGAGTTTTATTTTTTTGAACCATTAAGAGTATTGAAGTTGTTAAGGTAAGTAAAGATAAACATCAAGATGTTTTTAAGCGTTGTGCTTCTTCATCTTACTACTCTTAAATTATTCTCCCACGGATTTCACTGATCTCACAGATCTTTATCTTCGTCATTGAGAGTACATTGAGATTGCTTCACCTTCGGTTCGCAATGACATTGGTAGTATTGAAATTTTATCGGAGATAAAATCCTTGCGCCTTAAAACAGAAGGTTTTTACTATCATTTTGCGCCTTAGCGTTTATCCAACTACTACAATACAGAAAAAACTCAGCAAGTAGCTGAGTTTTATTTTTTGAACCATTAAGAATATTGAAGCTGTGAAGGTAAGTGAAGGGAAGCATCAAAGATGTTTGAAAAAGTATTTCGCTTGATCTTAATATTCTTAAATTTTTAAATTCTCTTATTGGTTTATATATAATTGTAGAAAACTAAATTATTGATTTTTAAGAGATTTTATTTCCTCTTGTAATCTCTGGTTTTCTTTTTTCAGCATTTCTATAAGCTCTCTTTGGCTTTCAAGAAGAAACTCTGGAACATTACAATAAAGATTACCATTTATATTATTTCCAAAACCACTACTTCCAGTAATATTATCAAAATTATTGATCTGCTTTGCTTCCTCTTCTTCATAGATCTCTTCCATAGGGACTTCCAGAAAACGGGCAATTTTTTCCCATTCATCTTTTCTTATGGCTACATCTCCGCTTTCTTTTCTGCTGTAGTTGGAGACATCTGTAGCAATATAATCAGCCACTTGTTGTTGTGTGAAGCCTTTTCTTTTTCTTACGTTACGTAGTTTTTCTTTTTGCATGACCCGTATTTTCTACAAATATGCAAAATTTTGTTGGAGAATAGCGAGGGCACAAAGTTTTTTTATACTTGAAATGTTATTTTAAGATGCAAGAACATTTTGGCTTCACATAAATATGAGATTTTCGGTGAGTATTGTGTTATTATTCTCCCACGGATTCCACTGATCTCACAGATCTTTATTTTCATCAGTGAGAAAACATTGAGATTGCTTCACCTTCGGTTCGCAATGACAGGTAGCGTTGAAATTTTATCGGAGATAAAATCCTAGCGCCTTAAAACAGAAAGTTTTTAATATTATTTTGCGCCTTAGCGTTTCCCAACACCAATAAAAAACTCAGCTACTTGCTGAGTTTTATTATTTTGAACCATTAAGAATATTGAAGTTGTGAAGAGAAATTAAGAGAAACATCAAAGATGTTTTTAAAAAGCTTTATACTTCATCTTAATATTCTTAACTATTTCATTTTTCTTAATGGTTTAATGTAAAAGTGAGACACTATTTCACAGCGGCTATTGCTGCTTCATAATTCGGTTCTTGAGAAATATCCGGTACCTGCTCTTCATAGATGATCTTTCCCGAAGGATCTATCACCACAACCGCTCTGCTCAGAAGACCTTTCATGGCAGAATCTACCAGTTCCACACCATAATTCCATCCGAAATCTGAACGGAAATCTGAAAGCATTACTACATTTTTAATTCCTTCTGCACCACAGAACCTTTTCTGTGCAAACGGTAAATCTTTAGAAATACAAAGCACTACTGTATTGGGAAGATTCCCTGCTTCCTCATTGAAATGATGTACAGATGCAGAGCAAACACCAGTGTCTACACTCGGGAAGATATTCAGGATGACGTACCTTCCTTTATATGAGTCTAATGACTGATCATTCATATTCACATCGGTAAGGGTGAATTTGGGAGCCGGTTTATTCAGAGCCGGTAATTTGGCATAAGTATGAACTTCCTTTCCACCCATTAAAACAGTATTTGTAGCTTTAGATTTTTGAGCAAAGCCCACCGCAGAGAAGAAGAGCAGTGTGCCGCAAACTAATTTTGAAAACATGAAATTTATTTTTAAGCTAAATTATTCTTTTTTTAGGAGCTAAGATTAATTTTAATTCAAATAGATCAAATCTATTGTCAGATTGTTTCTTTCAAAATATTTTACCTCTACCTTTATCTTATCAAACCTTCTTACAAAGAAGGATCTTATCACATAAAAAAATAGAAAGATTTATGAGTTCAGAAAATACAGCATCATTCCATCACATTTTTAAAGGAGAAAACGAAATTCCGGAAGAGTATAAAGTTCCGGTCATTCATCAGAGAACTTATCTTTTGAATGGCGAACTGGTAGAGTGGAAGGGAGATGTTACGGAAATTTATTCCCCGGTGTGCCTTCCTACAGAAAACGGATTGGAAAGAAAGCTTTTGGGAAGCATCCCGAATATTGGTCCGAACGAGGCATTGGAAGTTCTTGAAGCCTGCGTAAAAGCCTATGATAATGGTTTGGGGGAATGGCCTACCATGTCTGTAGAAGGACGTATCAAATGCATGCAGAAATTTGTATACCTGATGATCCAGCAAAGAGACCTGATCATCAAACTGCTGATGTGGGAAATTGGAAAAACACTGGCAGATTCTACCAAGGAATTTGACCGTACTGTAGATTATATCAATCAGACCATTGATGCATTAAAAGATCTGGATCGAGAATCTTCCCGTTTTCAACAGGCAGAAGGAACCATTGCACAGATCAGAAGAGCACCGCTTGGGGTAGTATTAAGTATGGGGCCGTTCAATTATCCTCTGAATGAGATCTTTACAACCTTGATTCCAGCTTTGATTATGGGAAATACTATTCTGTTTAAACTTCCAAAGCATGGTGTGCTGGCTCATTATCCTTTATTAAATGCCTTTAAAGAAGCCTTCCCGAAAGGAACAGTGAATACATTATATGGAAAAGGATCTGAAATCATCACTCCCATCATGGAAAGCGGAAAAGTGAATGTGCTGGCCTTCATCGGATCAAGCAAAGTGGCGAATGGATTAAAAAAACTTCATCCGAAAGTAAACCGTCTAAGAGCTATTCTGAGTCTTGATGCGAAAAATGCTGCCATTGTTACTAAAAACGCTAATCTGGATGTTGCGGTGAGCGAATGTATTTTAGGGGCACTTTCTTTCAATGGACAGCGATGTACAGCATTGAAACTGATATTTGTTCAGAAAGAAATAGCCGAAGAATTTACAAAGAAACTGAGTGAAACGGTTTCTGCTTTGAAGGCTGGACTGCCATGGGAAAAAGATGTGAAAGTAACTCCACTTCCGGAAGTGAACAAACCAGCTTATCTGAAAGAATGCATTGATGATGCCCTACAGAAAGGAGCTGCAGTTTTGAATAAAGACGGAGGGTATACGGACGAATCTTTTGTTTTCCCGGCGGTAGTGTATCCCGTAAACAGTGATATGAAGCTGTATCATGAAGAACAGTTTGGCCCTGTGATTCCTGTAGTTCCGTTTGAAGACATAGAGGAACCAATAGAATATCAGGTGAATGCTTCACATGGGATGCAGGTAAGTATTTTCAGTGAAGATCCACAGGAAGTAGCCAGACTGATTGATCCGTTTGTAAACCTTGTAAGCCGTGTCAATATCAACTGCCAGGCACAGCGTGGTCCGGATGTATTTCCGTTTACCGGAAGAAAAGACAGTGCAGAAGGAACACTTTCTGTGTTTGATGCGCTCCGTTCATTCTCTATCCGGTCTCTGGTGGCTGCAAAACTGACGGAATCCAACAAAGAATTACTTAACACTATCGTGAGAGAACATGATTCCAACTTTTTGAGTACTGATTATATTTTCTGATTCCGATAATATCAAATTTAACATAAATAAAAATCCTCAATAAACTGCTTTGTTTTTTGAGGATTTTTTTAACTTAATAGCGGAAATTAGAGTTTGTGTTATAACAAGATGATGTTTTTAATAAATATCATTCAAGGATCAGTGTGTACATCATGTCTTCACCGGAAAAAGAATTTTTAGAGAAAATTGAAAAACACAAAGGTGTTATCTTCAAAATCTCTAAAATGTATATGGACAATAAAGACGATCAGAATGACCTCTATCAGGAGATCATTTACCAGGCCTGGAAATCATACGGTGATTTTCAAAAGAGAAGTGATTTCTCCACATGGCTGTACAGAACTGCACTTAACACAGCAATTGTTTTCCTGAGAAGTGAAAAAAAACGTAGTTTTATACAGAATCAGAATGTGGATGGGCTCAGCGCCAGACAAGAACCCTATAATGATGTAGATGATATGAATATGAAGCGGATGTATGAAGCCATCCATCAGTTGAGCCCCATAGATAAAGCGCTTATATTTTTCTTTTTGGAAGGTTTTTCGGGTAAAGAAATAGCTGTTCAGCTTGGAATTACTGAAGTGAATACAAGAGTAAAGCTGAAAAGAGCAAAAGAAAAACTGAAAGAGATCATTACCAGACAGGAGGTAGATTCGAAGTAAAAGATAAAACTATGGAGTTAGAAAATTTTAAAGAAATTTGGAATAAAGATACTGGACAGGAATCCCCTGAAATTTCGCTGGAAAAACAGAAGGAAATACATTCTCCATTGCAGATGCTGAAAGTGAATATGCAAACTGAATTTTGGCTGATGATTGTGACATTGCCTTTGCTTTTAACCATTTTTCCATTTACATCCAGGGATTCTAATATTAAAACCATATCATTATTTGTTACCATTCTGACCCTTGCTATTATTGTCTATTTTTATTCCCGTTTTCTGAAATTGTATAAGCTGCTTCGGAAGAACAGTATCAATACCAATTATGATTTGTTCAACCTTAAAACCCAGCTCCTTATTTCGAAAGAAATCTATATCTCTTATTATCTTTCCTATGTCCCTATTGGCTTTCTTTTGTCTCTCATTCAAATTAATTTTCATTTTGATATGGAATACAATCTGGCCATTTTCGGAATCAGTGTTCTGATTACGCTTTTGCTGATTGCCTTCATTATCCGGTACTGGATTTATTATATGTACGGAAGATATATTGATGATGTGGTACTTCTGGTAGATGAACTGAACGGACTGGAAGTAAAGACTGGAACGAAAAACAGGAAAACATGGTTTGAGCGCTCGCAGATGTTTTTCATGAATAAAATGGGTATTAAAGGAAATATCCTGAATACGGTTATTTGGTTTGTATTTATGTATTTTGTGATCATTTTATTTCTTACAGTGGTGCTTTTGATCATTATCATAGTAGGTGCAAAACTTGATTTTCTTGACATAGGATCGCTGCAGAGGGCTTTAAATAAACTGAATTAGAAATTATTTTATATTCTGCAAAATTTCTATCTTTAGAAAATTGAGTTGTAAAAAAATATCACATGGATGATTTTAAAAATCAAATGTATGTAATAGAAGAATTTCTGGAACTCGTAAAGAGTAAGCAGGATCGGAAAGCATCTTTTGACCCGGAATATAATTATGCAGTCTATTCTTCAAAAGAGGAATTTAAACCTGAAATGAAAATTTTTATTGGTGATCCTTTGGATATTGGAGAAAATGATAATGAAATCTTACCTGATTTTGTTTTTCACAATAAACTCAATTATATGTGTTCTGATGAGAATATTCAGGATGTGGTGGATCTTGCTTTCACGCAGTGTGCCGATGTTACTCCCTCTCAGCTGATCACAGCACTGAATCATTATCTTGAAAAAGATGATTTCTTAGATTTTAAATAATAAAAGAATTAAATACCTTAAATATGTAGCCTGATATTAAAAAATATCAGGTTTTGTGTTTTTTATGTAACATTTTTACTTTTTTTCTACTAACTGTTGAGATCAAAAATGAATAAATGCTTTAGAAAGGTATTGAAGATAAAATTCAACATAAATTATTTCGGGTAAAATACTATTCTGAGAAAATAGTAATAATTAAAAACACATAATGAGGCCTGGCAGTATATTTCTGTCGGGTTTTTTTATTTCTTTTGTGAAAATACTGTAACAATTTTTTTAAACGAAAACTAACTCTATAGAGTAAAAGCCCATGACCTCATTAGAACAAGAGTTTATAAGCCAAATTGAACAGCATAAAGGAATCCTATTTAAGATTTCTAAAATGTACATGACTGAAAAGGATGACCGTGATGATCTTTTTCAGGAGATCACCTATCAGCTCTGGAAAGCATTTCCTGGTTTCAGAGGGGAAAGTGAATTTTCAACATGGCTATACAGAATCGCTTTGAATACAGCCATTATTTTCCTGAAATCTGAGAAACGAAGAAGCTTTATTGCCAATGAAGATTTTTCTAACCAAATCATTATTCAGGAAGATTATGATTATCGTAAAGAAGAACGTCTCACCGAAATGTATAAGGCTATTCACCTGCTCAATCCCATTGATAAGGCTTTTATTTTCTACTATCTGGAAGATTTTTCAGGAAAAGAAATTGCAGAACAGATGGGAATTTCAGAAGTCAATGCCAGAGTGAAAATGAACCGGGCAAAAAATAAACTTAAAGATATCTTAAGCCAAATAAAAATCAACCAACATTAAAATCAGTAATCCAATGAATATAGATGAATTCAAAAATACCTGGAATGAAGATATTGTGGAGGAAACTCCCGAAATAAGTCTTGAACAGAGAAATAAACTGAGCCTTCCCCTTGAAAAGATACGCAAAAATATGCGTGTAGAATTCTGGTGGATGATAGGAATCTTTGTTTTCGCCTTTCTGGTGTGCTCTGTATGCAGACCATTCAAACTTCAACTGTATATAACGGTTTTGATTGCTTCCATGCTTATTGTTACCGTTTTCTTTTTCAGTAAGTTCTTTAAATTATATCATGACATCAGTAATCCTGCCCCTAAAACCTATGATTCCCTAAAAGATCTGGTGATGCAGCTCAACCTCAACAAGCAGTATTATCTCTCATATTACATCAGTTTTGCACCGTTTCTGGTATGCGAGATTCTTATTGTCCTGGAATTTATACCATGGCCGAAACCTTTGAGTGAGCTTAAAATTGCAGTCGTTTTAATTAGTACGGTAACCATAGGACTGTTTTTGCTTTATGTAGTTGGAAAGTTCTGGTATCAGCGTTATTACGGAAGATATATCCAACATATTGAAGATCTTTTGGAAGAATTAAAAAGATAAAAAGAGTTCGGCGGGCTGAAAGCCCGCCGAACCTATATTCATTATTGTCCTTTATTTTCCTTTTCTTTTGCGATTTCGTTTTTTATCCAATCCAGCTGTGGATCTTTTTTATCAATAATATCCTGCATACTTTCGGTAACAGTTACATCAGGGATAACGCCTTTCCGTGAATCTGAAAAATTGATATTAGGCTGTACCAAAAGCAATCCTATAGGAAACCTGATTTCAGAATTAGGAAGTTTTTGGTAAGAATAGAAACCTGCGACTGTTCCGTCATTAGCTCCACCCGTTTCTTCACCAACAAGAGTTGCTCTTTTATCATTCTTAAGTTTAGCGGTAATGATAGAAGATGCTGAGAAACTACCACCATTGATCAGTACAAAAACTTTTCCGTGAAAGGCAGCTTTATTAGGCTTTGTTGGTTTGTCAGCTTTCATTTTATAGAAAACTTTTCCATCTTTTTTATAGGTACTGAAGGTTTGTGCAAAAAAGTAACTCGGGTAGGCAATACTTTTAAGAGCATATTCTAAAGGATTACTTTTTCTGAAATAATTTGTGCGCAGTGGAACATTTCTTGACGTTAACTGGGAAGGTTTAATCAGAGTAAACGGAGCCTCTGCTAAATAGGAATACAGGTTATTGATCTCATAAAGAGAGCCGCCATAGTTATTACGGACATCTATGATGAGGTAAGGAGACTTTGCTTCGTTGATTTTGGCAAATGTCTTCTTATAAAATTCATCAGAATATTCCCTTGAGAAACTTTTTACTTTAATATAAGCAATTGTACTGTCTTTATCCAGAAACTTAAAACTTCTGTTGTAAGAATTGCTGGCTGCTACATAATCATTCAGTTTCTTTTCTGGAGTTTTTTTCTTCATTTCCTTATCTTTTTCCAGCTCTGTATCAGATTTTATCTCTCTGGTTAAAGTGAAGGTTTTTTTCTCTCCTTGATAAAGGGTTTCAAGAGTAGCTTTACTTCCAAAACCATTTTCTGCGGTATAAAAATTAAAGAATAGATCCTTCAAAAAATAAGGATAGAAAGTCGTATTGTCGCCATCACTGCTGATCAGACTTCTGTATTTCTTTATATAATCTGAAATAGGAACATTGTTGATGGATAAAATTTCTGTTCCGGGTTGGATATTTTCAATAGAATCTCTGTTTTGAACAATATACATCTGATCCCCTTTAATATAATATTCAAAACGACTGAACATTCCTTTTTGGTGTTCCAGTCTTTTATATTCTCTTTTCGTGAACTTTTTTCTGGGAATTCTCAATGAAAGGTGCCCTTCACGGATTCCTGCAATAACAGGCTGAAGCTTAAAATAAAACTGAAGAGGGGTGAGAGGCTCGGTGATGGTGTGTTTAAGACTGTCAAATTTATGGTCCAATTCCTTCTTGGGAATGTACCAGTATAATTGCGGGTGCATTTGCTGTAATTTTGAATATGCAAAGTCCACATCTTCTTTAAGTTGCTCCGGTGGGATACATGAAGCCCGCTGTTCGTTGTGTTTTTTTATAGAGGCACAGGACGAAAAAATAGCGAGGAGAAATATTAATGAATAATTTTTCAATGTATCTGAGTTTTTTTAACGTGCTAAAATAGAAAGTTTAAAATTAATCCTGACTTAAATGAATAATAAATTTTCTAAAATTCATGATAAATTTAGTTAAAAATTATAGTAAGATGGAATAAATTTTCATTTCAAACCAAAAGTCGATACATTTGATGCTTATTTTGTACAAATGATTTATTGGATTATTACGATTGTAGCTGTTTTGACGGTTACTTTTTTTATTGTGATCAATATGAAGGCTTTTGGTGGTGTGCCAAAAGGGGAGAGACTGAAACGCATTAAACAATCGAAACTCTACAAGAAAAGGCAGTTTCAGAATATCAGCCATACACCCTCTATCACAGAAGGGTACAAAATGTCGAAAGTGACCTACGATTTCTTTTTAGAAAAAAAAGATCCATTGCTGAAACCTTTGAAAGAAATTCCTTCCATTCATACGGATTTAAAAAATAGAGATAAAAATCAGGACGTATTTATCTGGCTGGGACATTCATCTTATTATCTTCAGACAGATGGTATTTCCTTTCTGATTGATCCTGTGCTGAGTAAATATGGTTCACCTTTTAAATACTTTAATAAAGCATTTAAAGGGTCAGATATTTTTAAACCTGAAGATATTCCCAATATTGATTATCTGGTCATAACCCACGATCATTTTGACCATCTGGATTATCCCACTGTACAATCTATCAGAGACAGAACAGGAATGGCTATTATACCTTTGGGAGTAGGTGCACATCTGGAAAGATGGGGATATGCTGAGAATACACTTATTGAAGAAGAATGGGGAGCCGAAATTAATCTGAAGAATAAATTGAAAATTGTTTTTACCCCTGCCAGACACTTTTCGGGCAGAAGAATCCGACAGAATGATACCTTATGGAGTTCTTACGTTCTGATAACACCCACAAAGAAAATTTTCTTAGGAGGAGACAGCGGCTATGATTCCCATTTTAAAAGAATAGGTGAGCAATATGGTCCTTTCGATTATGCAATTCTGGAGAATGGGCAGTATGGAGAAGCATGGAGGTATATTCATACATTACCGGAAGACGTTATTCAGGCTGGCATTGATCTGAAAGCCGCGCATATCTTACCGGTTCATGCAGCAAAATTTGCATTGGCACTTTTCATCCATGGAATGAACCTTTACAAAGGATTACAGCTCTTGGAAAAGAACAAAAATTGAATATCCTCACTCCGATGATCGGCGAGGTAGTAGAGCTAAATCAATCAGACCAGCAATTTACCACCTGGTGGGAAAGCTGATCAGGCATGCCAGATTTCTTTATATCTTGCGGGATGATTTTCAAACTGTTGTCTGACGAAATCACATTCCGGGTCTACAAGCAAATCTTTTTCCTCTGCATAACGCACAAGTTCATCCAGTAATAGTTTGGCATATCCTTTTCCTTCACGCTCCTCATCCAATTTTGTATAAAATACGATAAGCAGTCTTCCGTCAACCTCTATGGACATATAACCTGCCTTTTTCCCATCTATAAGCAGCTGCAATTCATCTTGATATTGAGATACCTGAAACTTTATATTTTCCATGATAATGTAAGATTTGGTTGATTAAAAATGATAGGAGAAAATTTTCTGAAAAACATTCTCTCCATTAAAATTACGAAATTAAATCATATGAAATAATAGTTTTTCGGAATCTTAACGAATTTTATAACATAAATGAGAAAAAGATAAAAGATAAAAGATAAAAGATAAAAGATAAAAGATAAAAGATAAAAGATAAAAGATAAAAGATAAAAGATAAAAGATAAAAGATGTTGTTGATTAAATTCAATAGGGATGGTCTTTAACCCACCTCATAATAAATTATTGATCCATTGGCTATAGCCAAAACTTAAAACAGATGTAGTTTAAAATACTTAATTTAAAAATTGCAATCCGTTGATTAATAATACTCAATATAATTATATTTAATAAAACTAATTACGTTCCCATTATAATTTTAAATAATTAACATTCAATGATTTTGTGAAAAAAAAGAAAATATTTCAAAGATAATCAGTTGTTTGTGGTTTTTCTTAACAAATATTGGCTTTTGTAATTAAGAATTGGCACTTTAATTGACTAGGTCTTGATGTTTAATTTAAAGAGGAATGAAATGAAAAAGTTAATATTAACAGCATTTTTGATTGGAACATTCAGTTTGAGCTATGCCCAGTCAGATTATTATAATGATTATAGAAGGAGTATTTCAGATCTAAACTGGCAAAAAGTAGTTGCTGATCTGTTATTGTCTACAACTCAGGCTAACCAGATTTATGTTTTGAATGACAGATACCGTGATTATGATACCTGGAACAGGGTGTATGTGGTAGATCCGGGAAGATGGAGAGGCGACCGTTATTCGGAGCTGGAAAGAATCATGGGTAGGGAAAAGTATATTATTTTTAAAAAGAAATATTACAGAGGTCAAAACCCGGTAATTGTTTATGGCAGAAACAAAAACGATTATAAAAAATACCGTAAGCAGCAGGAAAAATACTATAAAAACCAGGAGAAATATTATAAAAAACAAAATAAACATCATGGTCATGATGATGATTGGGATTAATCCATGATCAACTATATCTTATTTTGAAATGGCTGACATCTTTGTCAGCCATTTTATTTTTTTAATGATGATCATTATTTAATTTGTTTGAATTTTATAACTTTGATCTATGGAATCACACGAATCACTCAAAGGTTTTTATGAAAGAAATGCCCCCAATCTGGCATCACAATGTATTGGTGTGAATAAAATGGGGCACTTTAATGTATTTTCAAGAGAATACTGTTCCCCGCTTACCCCTTACAGCAGAAGAGATTATTATAAGATTTCACTGATCATAGGAAAGGGAAAACTTCATTATGCTGATAAATGGATCAAAGTAGACCGTCCTGCATTATTGTTTTCCAACCCCATTATTCCTTATTCCTGGGAAGCTGACGATGAAGATCAGAAAGGCTGGTTCTGCCTGTTTACAGATCAGTTTCTGCACAATGGAACCCGTATGGGAAACCTTCAGGATTCTCCGCTTTTTAAGATTGGAGGAACTCCGGTTTTCTTTGTAGATGAGGAACAGCAGAAAATACTTGCCGAGATTTATACCAAAATGATGACGGAGATTCAGTCTGAGTATATTCACAAATATGATATGCTGAGAGCTTACCTTCATCTGATGATTCATGAAACCATGAGAATGCAGCCGGCAGAGAGTTTTGAACCTTATCAGAATGCCTCACAAAGAGTTGCTTCTTTATTTATGGAACTTCTTGAAAGACAGTTTCCAATAGACAGTCCTGAAGCATTTTTAAAATTAAAAACTCCCAATGATTATGCTCAAAGTCTTTCCATTCATGTGAATTCTTTAAACCGCTCCGTAAAAGAGATTACAGGGAAAACAACCAGTCAGCAGATTACCGGAAGAATCATACAGGAAGCCAATGCTTTACTGAAACATACAGACTGGAATATTGCCGAGATCGCTTATGGGTTAGGATTCGAAGAACCCGCTTATTTTACCAATTACTTTAAAAAACAAACCGGAATTACTCCCAACGCCCTAAGAATGGATGTTGTTTGAATTTTATAATTCTTAGTTTGAATTCTATATAGCAGATCGTTTCCGGATGTTCTAATTTTGTCCTGTAAAATTAAATCATACCTATCATGAAATTTAAAAAATTAGGAAACACAGAAGAACAGTTATCAGCAATCGGTTTAGGATGTATGGGAATGAGCTTTGCTTATGGCCCTACAGATGAGCAGGAAAGTATCAATACACTGCACCGAGCATTAGATTTAGGCGTTAACTTCTGGGATACGGCAGATATGTATGCCAACGGAGAAAATGAAAAACTAATCTCTAAAGTATTAGTTCCGAACAGAGATAAGATTTTTATTGCTACCAAATTCGGATTCAGATTTAAAGATGGAAAAGCTAGCCACAGTGGAGCCCCCGGAACTTATTTTGACGGTTCTCCGGAATGGATCAGAAAGGCCGTAGATTTAAGCCTTCAAAGATTAAAAATAGATACTATTGACCTGTACTATGCTCACAGAGTAGATCCCAATGTACCTGTAGAAGAAACTGTAGGAGCAATGGCAGAGCTGGTAAAAGCCGGAAAAGTGAAATATATCGGATTATCTGAAGCTTCAGCAGAATCGATCAGAAAAGCGAACAAAGTTCACCCTATTGCAGCATTACAGTCAGAATATTCTATCCTTACAAAAGATGTTGAAAAAGAGATTCTACCAACCATCAGAGAGCTGGGGATTTCTTTAGTGCCTTATTCACCATTGGCAAGAGGACTTTTTACCAATATTTATGAGGTACAGAAATTAGGTGATGACGATTTCAGAAAAACATTACCACGTTATCAGCAGGAGTATCTGGAAAATAATACCAAATTAGCTAACGAGATCAATGAGTTTGCCGCTTCTAAAGGAGTAAAAGGGACACAACTTGCATTAGCTTGGGTATTGAGTCAGGGCGAAGATATCATCCCGATTCCTGGTACCAAACGAATCAAATACCTGGAAGAAAATATTGCAGCCGTCAATATAGACCTTTCCCAATCAGATCTGGAGACCATTGATGCTATTCTGAAAAAGTACCCGAATGTAGGAGAAAGGTATACCGAAGGTTCAATGAAACTGGTAAACAACTAAGAATTATTTATACAAAAGCTGGGTTCCTGTCATCAGGAACCCAGCTTTTTGTTTTGACTGTTCACTAATGGAGATGTAAAGCCACGAAAACAGTCAATAATATTAGAAATTATACTTTATATTAAACCCAGTAAAGAAATAAGCTTTACTAGGACCGGGATTTACATCGGTATATACCGAAGAATTATTATACTGATTATCTGCATCTGTATCGTTGATACTGTTTCCGTAAAATAAGAACGTGTAATTGATTTGATTGGTCAGGTTGTTTCCCATAATAAATACATCCAGATCCCATTTATTGAAGCTTTGTTTATATCCTATTTTTGAGTTTAAAAGACCAAAACTTCTTACTTTATTGGTGTTGGCAAAGTCGGTGTAGACGCCTCCCATAAAATTATAGGTATTTTGCCAGTACAGTCCAAAATGGGTTTCAAAATCCAATCCGGCAGATAATTTAGTTTTAGGTACTCCTACTACATCTTTGTTATCATAAACATTGACTCTTGCCGGCTGTCCGTCTTCCTTTAAATAGGTGCTGAAATTGGAATACTTAAAATCATTATAGGTATAATTGACAAAAGGCTGGATTTTCGAAACAAAAGAACGGGTAGGTTTGTAAGAATATCCTATGCTCATTTCCAATCCTCTGTTTTTTTGATCCCCGGTATTGGCCCAATAGGTATAAGGTGTTTTTTCTGGATTGGACATGGTGGCTCCCAATTGCGTAAGCTTATCTGTGATATTGATACTGAACAGTGAGAACTGATAATCTATTGAAGTATTTTCAATCAATCCCTGTACACTGAAATCCCACATTTTTGCTTTCTCTGCAATCAAGTTGTCATTAGTTATATTAAGTCCTGCTATAAAAGCAGTTGCAGAAGTCGGAGCATTATATCCTTCACTGTAGCTTAGGTTGAATATCTGATTTTTCCATACTTTCTGAAGAGCAAAATGAGGAGTGGCTACCACTTTAAATTTTTTATCAAAAGACAGGTCTTTTTTATTGACACTCGGTGCAAATAAACCGGGTAAAGCCAACAGATCTTTTCTGTTATAGCCTATCTGGTTGATACTGACACCTGCAAGAAACATTAGATCCCATGGTTTATAAGTGAACTTTTCAACGGCAAAATAGTTGTTCTGATGATTCATATTCTTAAAATAAGATCCATCAGAAAGCGGCCTCAAAATAGGAGGTTCGCTACTAGTTACACTTTTATACCGATAATTGGTGATAGTAGACTGTGATTGCTGTATTTCGATTCCAAACTCTGTCTGACTTTTAAAATCATCCCACTCTTTGTTGAAATTAAATACAGATCTTACCCCATAGTTGGAAAAAGAAGATGTTTCATACGCTCCTGCAGCAATTCTATCACCGATAGTTCCTGTGTAGAATACGGCCGTATTATTTTTGAAATCAGGAGTGATTTGCCAGATATGGCCCACTCCAACTCTGGAGGTAACGAATTTTGTTTTGGCACCTCTTCTGATGTAGGCAAAGTTTCCATTGTCTATCCTATTATAATAATCATCATAAGAGATTTGGCCGGAAACCTGTTCCAGAGAATTTCCATGAGTAGCGAGTAAAGTGATCTTCTGCTTTGAATTCAGTTTAAATTCTCCATTGATGTTATAAAAGTTTTTGATGCTTTTACCATGAGGACGATACCCGTCACTTCCGATATGTCCGTAATTGGCTGTGATGGAATGGTTGTCTCCTACATTGGTAACAGAGGTAGAGCTTTGAAATAAACCAAAAGAACCTGTATTAAACTGCTCAGAAATAGAAGTGCCTTTTCTGGTTTCGGACTGCATATAAAACCTGACTGCACCTCCGGAGCCTCCACCATATAATGTGGCTGCCGGCCCTTTTATAACTTCTATACGGTTAACGAGTCCGAAATTAACATCATCTAAAACGGTAACTCCGTCTGCTCCGGTAAGAGGAATGTTGTTGAGGTACATCTTTATTCCCCAATTGTTAAACTTCTGATCGTTCCCATATCCTCTCACTACAATTCTTTGTCCACCCAGCTGGGTTCTTTTTTCCACCTGAACACCCGCCATTGTACCCAGGCTTTGTTCCACAAATGCAGGATTATTACGGTTTATTTCATAATCAGAAATAACCTCTGTAGACTGTGCGTGTCTTTTAAATTCTTCCCGCTCTTTGACAACTTTTGTTCTTGCATGGATTTCTACCTCATCAATATTTTTTTCAGTTTCCTGTGCATGGGCAAATCCCATTAATGATAATGAAAGAGCGATAATATAGTTTTTTTTCATCAATCTTACTGTTGAATATTAGAAAGCAGAAAAGTAAACATAACCTTACCTTTCTGCTTTATTGTAAAAAATTAAGAATTATTTTCTGATAATTACTGCAGTGTATACCATACTGCCGTTTTGTAAAGCTTTCAGTACATAGTCTCCTTTACTCAGGGTTTCAATATTAAACTCTTCATTAGATTTAATATTTTTCTTTGTCATAACGAGCCTTCCGGAAGCATCATAAATCTCTATATCCATCGGTTTACCGTTTTCAAGTTTTACCTGAATAGGACCTCTGGTAGGATTTGGATACACACGGTTGTTGAGCAGGTTTTGCTGTGACTCAGAAGTAGCTAAAGTCGTATTGTTTATTCTGGTAGTAAAAGCTCCTCTTCCATACGTTACCGCAAGGATTGTTTTATCTGATGGACGATAATCAAAATGATTTACCTTAAATTTTCCTAAACCATCGGAATATAAAGCCCATGTAGGGGAAGAAGACTGGAAATTGGCTGTTCCCCATACTCCGTAATAAGTTCCCAGAATCACTTCATTATTATCTTCAGGGTTCATAAATATAGCTTTAACAGGAATATCCGGAAGATTTCCTTCTTTAGACACCCAGGTTATTCCTGCATCAGTAGTGTAAAATACACTCGTTTTATTAAAATTAGAAACAGTGACCATAATCTCACTTTCAGATGCTCCAAGTTTAACATCAGAAATATAACCGCCGAAATTATAATTGATTAATGAAGTTACCGGAGTAGTATCGGCATTGGTCACCTTAAATAATTTTCCGGAAGATAATCCTATGAAAAGACTGCTGCTTGTAGTAGTATAAGGAGATACAAGAATGTCCGTAACAAACTCACCAGCTGTTACACTAGCAATGGTAAGCTGAGTTCTTGTAAGACTTAATGGTAGACTTGCAAGTCCGCTTACTCTGTTCAGTACTATTGAGGTGGAGTTCGATGCATTGGCATTGCTATAAGATATGTCAAGATTTCTGTCTACTGCAAGAGGGTTTATAAATAACCCTGCATCTCTTTGAGCAGCAGTAGGCATAAGATAATATGATCCCTGTGAATTGAAAATAATATGGTAATTGTAAACATAGGATGCGATATAGTACTTATTCTGATCATCGAAGGCTGTATAAGCGCCATCTCCACCATATACTTCCGAAGTGTTGTAGAAGTTATTGGCTAAAGCAGCTCCGGAAAGTCTTTTTGTTCCGTTATCCTGAGCTCCTAAAATCATGTCTTCATTGGCAAATGTAGAAGACGGATTTAATGTTCCATGATAAAATTGAGTCACATTAAACCTTTTATTTCTCATGCCGAGAGCTGTAGTATTAGCAAGGTTGTTTTTATCTGAAGTAAAGAAAATGCCTCCGTCATTCCCCATTAAAAACTGGCTTGTGTTTTTTGGATTGAAAACCAAAGCGTGCTGATCGGCATGCACCAGAGAAATATTGGTAGTTCCCATCACGTTGTTATTTGACCATTTGGTATACTGAGTCCATGTAGCACCTCCGTCTGTGCTTTTATAAGAATCTATTCCTCCTACATACACATGCTCATCGTTATCCGGATCAGTTTCAATAACAAGATCATAAAATGCCTGCCCTCTAGTAAAATCATTATCAGGCTGGCTCGTATCTACCGGATTGGGCAGAGTTATTCCCGAACCGGCTACATTGGTCGCAATCCATGTCGTACCACCATCTGTAGTTTTTGCGATTCTTACAGGTTCTGAACTTGACGCTCCCTGCATCAGGGCGTAAGCTTTCAAAGGATTGGTATTGGAAACCTCTACCATGACCCTTGAGCTGTTGTTACCTACGTTATAGACATTCGTAAAAGTAGCACCATGATCAGTAGATTTGAAAATTCTTCCCCCGGAAGCGGATCCGCTGAAGCGGCTTTGTCTTGTCGCCACCCAAATTGAATTGTCTGTACCTACTTCTATATCCTGAATATCATATCCTCTGGTAGCCGTTGTCAGCAAACTATTCACTAAAGTAAAATTGACACCATCCGTAGATTTATAGAGCCCTGCTTCAGATAATCCGATGAAGGTGGCGGCATCTCCCAGATAAGTTCCAGCAACGCCTGCATATACTTCAGATACTCCGTTGTTGTTGACCACCTTTATTGACGGAATATTATAAGTTCCTTTTTTAACTCCGGTTGAAGTATATCCGGTGTCGATATTGAATACCTGCTGCCAGGTTGCTCCTCCGTTTGTGGTTTTCCAAATGCCCATTCCACTGAAGTCTCCGGTTTCCACTTCACCTGTTCCCACATAAAAAATCTGTGGGTTATTAGGATCTGAAGTAATACAGGATACTGTCGTGTTGGACCAGAAAGCATCTACAAGAGTCCATTCGGAATTGACATCGGTAATATCATTATTGTACCAAAGTCCGCCGGAAACTCCACCTGCCCAAACTTTTTTACCGGTAGAGTCATTCGGATCAAACATAATACCTCTCACTCTTCCTCCTACGGAATAAGGTCCTCTTTCTACCCACAAATTAGTAATACTTTTATTAGCTGTACCTCCTCTTGCTCCATTGAAAATCTTAAGATCTTGCTGAGCCTGGAATTTTCCATTCTTTACTTTTCTTTCAAGTTCAACGTAGTTTTGGTTATTTACTGTTCCCGTTTCAGGATCCATTGTAGCAATAAAGTCCTGCAGATAATACTCATCAGGCGGTTTTTGATTGTGCTCTTTAGCAAACTTTACATTTTTCTGAAAAGTGTTGGTAATATCCTGAATATGTTTCAGGTATTTTTTGTTGACTTTCGAGTTAGGGTTTTCTTTACCTAGAGAAGGTTGTTGTGCATTCAAATACAACGAGGCTATAGTAAGGCCAAGTCCGAAAATTGATTTTAGTTTCATATTGTTTTTTTGATGCATAAAAATATTGTTTTTTATCACATAAAAAACATTTTATGGAATAGTTTTTAATTTATTGAGGGTGTTCTTCTTTTTTTATTTGATTTTTGATGTTTTTGTTGAGGATTTTTATTTTTTGCTTGATTGTTTTCTTTGTTCTTATATTTTCAGAGACGAGATAGATTGTATTCAGATCAAAAGTTTTCTCCGGGATGCTGTCTGTAGTTCCACTTTTTTCGTTCATGGTAGGGTATTCCTGGCTCTCGGGAAAATAGACTCCTTGCAGATAGGTAATACCATTTTTATTTTCTTTATTTAAAGTTATTTCAACATTTCCAGCTAAGAGATATTTTATATCAAGCTGCGGATTGTCTTTGATCATGATATTGAATCTTTCAGATCTTGCTCCTTGCAATCCTCCCATTGTAAGAGTATGAGTGGCTTCAATCACTTTAAAGTACTGAGCAGAAGAACAACTGCTGAATAAGAGCAAGAGTAAAATGTAATGAATGGCTTTCATATCTGTAGTTTCAAAATTATGAAAAGAATATACAAAAAAATGTCCAAAGTTCTGAAATAACTTTTAAAAGAGTGTTTTTTGAGCAGTATGTTGTATGGATAAATGACTGGTGATTAATAAATATATACTTTATAATTAGAAAGATTCAAAAAATAAAGTCAAGATGAATTCAAAGAAAAATCAGGAAATGTAGTTCATATTATTTGTTTTTTCCAACAACAAAATTTCATATTGGAATCAGTAACAGAACAGATTGCTCCGGATGAAGCCCAACAAAAAATTATCCCTTTCCGGGAATCAAGAAACTGGCACAAACAATGAAAAAAGGGATCCGAATTATAAAACTCCTATAGATTAGCCTCCGGACGAGTGGCAAAAATTCAAAGAATTTTTAAAAGGAATCATCAACTCATAATGCTCTAATGAATAATGTCTCTTCGTCAGGCTTTAGCCCAAACTTATAAAACAACCTATCCTCCCGTTAATGGGAGGATAGGTTTCAAACATAAGAAAAATAAGAGTTTTATAAATATTAAGCTTCCCCGTATATCAGCTCAGGAGGGTAAAGTTTTCTGAACATCAGATATGTCACTAAGAGCACGGAAAAAGCAACTATCGCATCCACAGTTGATGGAAACCCAAGTACCATGATTTTTGAAAAGAAGGCAAACAGAATATCAAAAAACATTCCTGCAAATACCCATTCTTTCAGTCTTAATAATTTATTGGGAAGCAGAAGAACAAGCACTCCCAAAATTTTAAAAACACCCAGTATATAAATGAAATGAGGCGGATAACCGAGCTGTTGGGTAATGTCCCATACAACAGGATTTTTTGTCAGTTCAAAGAAGCCGCTGGCTCCAAACCATAATGACATAAAAATAGTGCCTGCCCAATAGATAATTTTTGTTGTTTTTGTTTTCATTGTTGTAATTTTTAATATTGATTGAATGGTTAGAATTTTATTTAAAAGCTGTTTTTGCTGATCCCGATATCTGCCCGGTTTTTACATTCTGAATAAATGCTATTACTTCCCAGTTCTCTGGTGAAAAACCTTCCGGAAGTTTGAATGTTGTAGTCCCTTCTTGTTGCTTATTCAATGAAATTGAATTTTGCTGATGAACAATCTGCCAGTGATGGAGATGACGTCCTTCATTTTCCCCTTTTCCTACCTGAGTAGAAGAATGTTTTTCAACCAGATTAATGAGAAGCATGTTCTTAGGATCATTAGAAGATGTTTTATATGACACATTAATATCCTTTTGAGAAGCAGTTGCCGACAGTTCTATTTTTGTCTTTTTATCAGTAAGTAAAGCCTTCTGAATAGCATTTTTAATGTTACTTTCATCAGAACCTACAAATTCCGTCTTTCCATTCACTACCAGCTGTGGAGTATAAACTTGTGAGTTTAGAATATGGCTGTACTCTTGTTGTCGTCGAGAGTTTTCAGCAGTACTGAATCTGTCTTTCCATCCAAGACGGTTCCAATAGTCTACATGATAGGAGAGAAGGTAAACAGGTTGGTCCTTGTAATCCTTTTCTATTTTTCCCATCAGTTCATCTGCCGGAGGACAACTGGAACAGCCTTCTGAAGTGAAAAGCTCCAAGACAGCAAAACCATTGTTCTCATCAGCTAAATGCTGTGCCGTCTTTTGTTCTTTATTTTGATAAATAAATGCTGAAGTAGCAAATAGTAAAGCCGTGAAAGCACTTACTATGATTAAGTTTTTTAGTATCATTTCTTTTAATTTGATTCAAAAGTAGATACTGTGCGAAGGTAAAAAAATGTAAAAAATGCTCAACCGGACAAATTACAAGGTGAACCCGGAAATTGTGAGGGGAAGTATTTTAAGGCTGGATGCTGGAAGAAGGATGCTGGAAGTTTTTGGAGTGCAAAAAGGAATTGATGTTTATATTTTTTGATAGTAAAAATATGAGCAATGAAGCTTAAAAAATTAAAGCAAAAGAAAACCCTGATCATCTCAATCAGGGCTATAATGTATTTAAATAAGACTTTTATAGATTATAATGCCTTCAAGTACTTCCAGCACCCAGCTTCCTTCCTCCTTTATCTATCCTCCAGCCAGGTAAAGAAACTATGCGTCTTTTCTTTATTAATCAAAAGCTTCTCAGGAGTTTCAATCGTTAGTTTTACCAGTATTTTACGTTGAAAGTAATGTTCCATTTCCTTAATGGCTTTAAAATTAACAAGATATTGCCGATTGACCCTGAAGAACTGCTTGTCAGAAACCTGTTCTGCTACCTGTCCCAAAGGCTGGGTAAGAGGAAACTGCTCTTTGGCAAATGTAACAAGATGGGTAATCTCATTATGGATATAAAAATAGGCAATATCTTCTGTAGGAATCGTTGTGTATTTTTGATTTTTAAACACTAAAAAACTGCTTTTACCAGAAGGCTGATTCATTTTTTGAATAATAGATTCCAAGTCCGGGAGATCATTTTTCTGAAAGAATTTTTTAAGTTCATCCACTTTTCGGAGGGCTTCTGCAATATCCTCTTTTGAGAATGGTTTTAAAACATAATCAACCCCTTTACTTTTAAAAGCATCAAGCATATACTGATCAAATGCAGTACAGAAAACTACAGGGCAGGTAATTTCCACCGATTTGAAAATTTCAAACGAAAGCCCGTCCGAAAGATGGATGTCCATAAAAATAAGATCGGGTTTGATCTCCTGTAAGCCTTCAATACTTGTTTCAATACTGTCATAAACACCCAGTATTTTGGAGGCCGGTTTTAAATCTGAGATTAAATTCTGAAGGGATTTTGCAGCCCTGAATTCGTCTTCAATAATGATGATATTCATGAATTAATGGTAGTTTTATCTGAAATGTTTTTTCGTCTGAATTAATAATAATATCCTTTTCCAACAAGTGCTTGTAACGCATTTTAATATTATCCAATCCCACTCCCAAAGAATCTTCAGGATTCACTTTTCGCTGTATAGGATTTTCAATCACAATATGATCGTTGGAAGTATAAATTTTAATATGTAATGGTTTACTCTGTGAAACAATATTATGTTTGATGCAATTCTCCACCAAAAGCTGAAGCGTAAAAGGAGGAATAAGCGTAGAGCCGATTGCCTTTTCAAGCTGATTGGTAAACATAATTCCGTCGCCAAAACGGGCTTTCTGAAGAAAAAGATAAGCATCTACTATTTTCATCTCTTCCTGAACACTGATCAGGTCTAATTTTCTGCTTTCGAGCGTAAATCTGTAAAAATCAGAAAGTTTTACAACAAAATCTACTGTTTCTTCATCACGCGTTTCTGCCATCATTTTTAAAGTATTCAGGCTATTGAACAGAAAATGTGGATTGATCTGCTGCTTTAATAATTCATATTGAGCCCCGAGATTATCACTTTTTACCTTTTCCAGTTCAAGCTGTACCTGTTGTCCCGTATAATTATGCTGAAGAAGGTTCAGAAACATGTAGCACACCAGATTGATTAAGATTCCTCTTACTTCAATCATCAGCATGACCGGACCAAAATTAATATGGGAGAGGATCAGCTGCTGAATCCATGCCAGGCCAAACATAATCACCATCCCAAAAGCGAGTACCACCATCAATCTTGAATAGGAGATATGCTGTCTTCGTTTTTTCGTGCGGTTAAGCATATAAATATTAATGTACCACATAATGACCGAAAATGCTGCCGTAATCCCCGAGTTGACCAAAGCTTCTTTCCAGTCGAACTGATGGGATGCAAGCTGAGGTACAGATGATAAAACGCCCAGGAAAATGGAGCTTATCCAGATAATGGCTTGTGAGATTTTTATTTTTTGCTGTTGCATGAAATCTGCTGATTTGAAAAGGTTAAATTAATGCTTTTTATCGATAATATTATGATAAATAGTGAAACGGAAGTTTTTTATTAAGGCCTGCTTACAGGGCGGTAACTCATAAAATAGTGTATTCTTTCTTCTTTATCGGGAGAGCTGTTTTGTGGCAGATTATTTTTTATATCATAGGAAACCTTTCCAAGATGATCGGCCTGAACAGTTTCAATACTTACCAGTTCTCCGGTGATAGTTCCGCCAATGTATTGAGGATTATCATGATATTTCCAGGTAACTAGTTTCATTACGGCACCAGCTTCAGGTGTTTTACTTTCTTTGGATAAAGATTCCAATGCTTTCTCATTTCCATATAAAGCCGACATGGTTTCTTTCTTAGGATTTAAAGAATTGGAGATGAATTTCAGATGGCCAGGATCAAAAACAATCCTTGAAAGTCCATTATTTGTATCATTATTTTCTTTGCTGCAGGCGGTAAGAGAAATAAGGCTTACCAATAAAAGCAGAATGGTATTTTTCATTTTTTCTGTAAGTTTTGAATTAATCTTTGGGTATTTACTTTCATAGGAACATCAAACAGATAGCCTGTTTTTTCAGCCAGCTGTCTGTGGCAGGCAATGCATGATTCTTTCGCAAATGATGCTGTTTTTCCCGTAGGATGAAGTTCATCTCCTGAGAATTTCGCAAATCCCCAACCTTCAGTATCTTGATATTGTCTGGAATCCTTTACCATAAACTGTGCATTGATAAATTTCCCGGGTCTGATCTCACCGTTTGGAAGTTCTTCCTGTTTCCATACAGATTTTACCACAATGCTTCCGTCTGGCCAAGGATGAAAGTTGTCTGTTTCCACTGCTTTTACAGCAATGTCATTCCCATAAATCACACGGATGGAATTATCAAACAACGTACTCATACTGATCACTTTCCAGTTTTTGAAATCAGGGCTGTATTGAACTCCGTTCGGTGAAACCGGTAATTTTGAAGAGATGGTGTTAGTGGGAGTTGGAGAGGTAGGATATACCTCAGGTGTATTTTGAACTGATGGCTGTACGGAGGATAATGAAAGCGCATATTTTTTGATGGTTTCAATATCTTTCTCTGTAATTTTAGCAGAAGGATGCAGAAGAGTATATTCATGAAGAGGCATTTTTCCACTTTGCATCATATTCAGAATAGCATACATTTTTCCCTGATGTTCAGCCGGAGATAACTTTTCCCATTCTGAAAAATTCAGAACTTCTCTAGCTCTTTTGATGTCTTTATTAACGGCCCAGGAAATTGGGGTAATTTTATCATACCAACTCAAATTTTGTTGATTGGAATGACAGTTGAAACATGAGTTTTCAAGAATACTGATCACTTCCTTTGGAGCTTCTATTCTTCCTGTAATAGGTTTTCCTTCAAGAGGTCTGCTGAATAGCTGCAACCCTCCGGAAATTCCTAGTATAGCCAGAAACACTATGGCAATGGGACTTCTTTTTTTCTTTGCGGTGTCCATATGAGTATTGTTTTTTTATGATTCAAAAGTAAGTGAGTAGTACATGTACTGAAACGAAAAACAAACTGATCTGGACAAATCAAGAGGCGAATACGGAATTTTTAACCCCGAAAATACACAAGAAAAATCCCGATAGCTGCACTACTGGGATTTGTTGGAATTGATTCCTTATAATGTCATACCGCCATCTATCACAATTTCGGTTCCGGTGACATAACCGGAGGCTTCACTGTCTGATAAATAAGTAACCAGCTTGGCAACTTCCTCAGCTGTTCCCATTTTCTTTAATGGAATTTGATCTATGAGATAATTTTTAATATTTTTCAAAGCTTCTTCATCCAGACCAGCCTTATTCATAATTTCTGTTTTTATAGGACCCGGACTTATCATATTCACTCTGATTTTCCTTGGAGCTAATTCTGCTGCTGCTGTTTTTGCAATTGAATTCAATGCGGCTTTGCTTGCCTGATATGCTGAACTGTTAGGTTTATAGGTAGAAGCAACAATAGAAGATAAAAAGATAACGGAAGCTCCTTCATTCAATAAAGGAATGAATTTGCTTAACGTAAAATAAGCTCCCCTGAAATTAATATCCATCACCTGATCAAAATTTTCTACATCCATATTTTCAATAGGTGTCAGAGTTCCTGTAATTCCTGCATTGACAAACAGAATGTCTACCTTTCCAAACTGTTTCTCTACTTCCTTCTTCAGTAAATCAATATCATCAAGATTAGCCTGATCTGCAATAAACGGAGTAGCTCCAATCTCCTGAGCTGATTTTTCTACAGCTTCTTTTCGTCTTCCGGTAATCATCACGGTTGCCCCTTCTGAAATAAGCTCTTTTGCTGCAGCGAACCCGATTCCACTGTTTCCTCCTGTTACAACAGCTATTTTATTACTTAATTTTTTCATTGTAAAATTTTTTTGACAAAGTTATTTCAAATTGGTATACTTTTGTTACCAGTGTCACAGAGTATACCAGTATAACGAATGATATCAATTAACTTTGCAACTATGGAAAGAGATCAGACAGAAGAACTTAGAGCCCTGCAGGATACCCTTTATTTCATCGGAGGAAAATGGCGCATTCCTGTTATCAACTCACTTTGTAACGGAAATAGACGTTTCAGAGAAATTGAGCGAAGTATTCCCGGAATCACCACCAGAATGCTTTCAAAAGAATTGAAAGATATGGAACTGAATAAACTGGTAAAACGCACCGTTTACCCGGAAACTCCAGTTTTAATAGAATACGAACCCACAGAATATTGTCGCACTTTTGGAAACATCATTATGGAAATGATCCACTGGGGTAGGGAGCATAGAAGAGTGATTGTAGAGGATAGATAGGCGAGAGATGGCAGATGTTAGGTTGCAGGGATTAGGGATGTGCCGACCTGTATGAGTAATTATGGGCTAAATTCCCCTCCTCTGGAGGGGTGTCAAAAATTCAAAGAATTTTTGACGGGGTGGTTTACTACGCCGATTGTATCTACAAAAAAGCCCCTTAAAAAAGGAGCTTTCATTTATATCAAAACGAACAATTAAATTCCGTCAATGATTTCATTTAAAACAGTACTAGGTCTCATTGCTGCATACGTTTTATACGTGTCAGTTTTGTAGTATCCTTCAATGTTTTGAGGTTTACCCTGAGCACCAATTAATTCAGCATTAATTACTTCTTCGTTTTCCTGCATTGCCTGAGCAATAGGAGCAAACTTAGCTGCCAATTCAGCATCAGTAGTCTGGTTAGCTAACGCTTCAGCCCAGTACATTGCTAAATAGAAGTGAGAACCTCTGTTATCAATCTGACCTACTTTTCTTGCAGGAGACTTATCTGTAGCTAAGAATTTAGCATTTGCTTCATCCAATGCATCAGCTAGAACCTGAGATTTTGTATTCCCCTGAGTTTGCGCTAAGTGCTCTAAAGAAGCCTGAAGTGCCAAGAATTCACCTAGAGAATCCCATCTTAAATATCCTTCTTCTAAGAACTGCTCAACGTGTTTTGGAGCAGAACCTCCGGCACCCGTTTCAAATAAACCACCACCGTTCATTAATGGAACAATAGAAAGCATTTTTGCAGAAGTACCAAGCTCAAGGATTGGGAAAAGATCTGTTAAGTAATCTCTCAATACGTTTCCTGAAACAGAGATTGTATCTTTACCTTCTCTTGCTCTCTTAAGAGTTTCAGTCATTGCATCTTTTACATCAAGGATTCTGATGTCAAGACCTGTTGTATCATGATCAGCAAGATATTTCTCTACTTTTTTGATGATTTCTCTGTCGTGAGCTCTTCCTTTATCTAACCAGAAGATCGCAGGAGTATCAGATAATCTTGATCTGTTTACTGCTAATTTTACCCAGTCCTGGATAGGAGCATCTTTAGTCTGACACATTCTGAAGATATCATCTTTTTCTACTTTCTGAGAAAGAAGAACATTTCCAGCTTCGTCCTGAACCTCTACAGTTCCTTCAGCAGCTAACTGGAAAGTTTTATCGTGAGAACCATATTCTTCAGCCTTTTGAGCCATTAAACCTACATTTGGAACAGATCCCATTGTTGTAGGGTCTAATTTTCCGTGCGCTTTCATATCGTCAATAACAGACTGATAGAAACCTGCATAAGAACGGTCCGGAATGATACAAACTGTATCTTCTTCGTTTCCGTCTTTGTTCCACATTTTACCTCCACCTCTTACAAGAGCAGCCATAGATGCGTCAACGATAATATCAGAAGGTACGTGGAAGTTAGTAATTCCCTTGTCAGAGTTTACCATTGCTACTCTAGGTCCGTTTGCTAAAGCCGCTTCAATATCAGCTTTGATGTCAGCTTCCTGAGCATTTCCTTTGATTTTATCAAAAAGATCAGCAAGCCCGTTATTTGGATTGATGTCTAAAGACTTGAAAGTCTCAGCATATTTAGTAAATACTTCTTTGAAGAAAGTCTCAACGATAGCCCCGAAAATGATTGGGTCAGAGATTTTCATCATCGTTGCTTTAAGGTGAGCAGAAAGAAGTACATTTCTTTTCTTAGCTTCCTCGATAGCTTCCTGAACGAATGCTTTTAATGCATTTAGGTTCATTACAGAAGAATCAATTACTTCTCCAGCCTGAAGACCTGCGAAATCTTTTAATACAGATTCAGAACCGTCATTTCCTTTGAATACAATTTTGTATTTTGTAGCGTTTTCCAAAGTTGTAGAAGTTTCTGTACCGTAGAAATCACCGTTGTTCATATGAGCTACGTCAGTTTTGCTGTCAGATGCCCAGTCACCCATTCTGTGAGGGTTTGCTTTAGCATAGTTTTTAACAGCTTTTGGAGCACGTCTGTCAGAGTTTCCTTCTCTTAATACAGGGTTTACAGCACTTCCTAATACTTTCGCATATTTAGCTTTGATTGCTTTTTCATCGTCATTTTTAGGCTCTGCAGGATAGTTTGGAACTGCGAAACCTTTACCTTGTAGTTCAGCAATCGCCGCATCCAATTGAGGTACAGAAGCAGAAATGTTAGGTAACTTAATGATGTTAGCATCAGGCTGTGTTGCCAATTCTCCCAGTTCTGCCAAAGCATCACCAATTTTCTGGTCGTCTTTTAAAAACTCAGGGAAGTTAGCTAAAATTCTTCCTGCCAAAGAAATATCCGGAACGGCGATTTCGATATTTGCTGATTTTGTGAAAGCTTTTACAATAGGTAAAAACGAGTGAGTAGCCAGCATTGGAGCTTCATCAGTAAGTGTGTAATAGATTTTTGATTTTTCTGACATTATACTGTTATTTTTTATTTGAAATTTTAAGTCCCACAAATTTAGTAAATATCATTGTTTTATTTGAGATATTTCCATAAAAAAAGAGACTTTTGGCTCTTTAATTTCATCTCTGTACAATTTATACTCTGATTAAGTTTACAATTATTTTAAAAACGATTTTATAATTTTCATGTACTGGAGTTTTTTTATAGAAATCTTCATTTTTTCAGATGGGTGATATGTAAAAATTTTTGTTGGGAAAACTGATTATCAGAATTAAGAATTTTATTTTCACTTTAAGATTAATTTAACCATAATAAAACTGGGAAAATTTTCTTTTTTGATTAAATTTGAAAAACTTAAAAAATAAATATTATGTCGACGACAATCACTTTAAAAGGAAGCGAAGTACATACAATAGGAACATTACCCTCTGTAGGAACCACTGTAAAAGACTTTGCACTGGTAGATTCAGGATTAGCAGTAAAAACGCTTGAAACTTTTGCAGGTAAGAAAAAAGTATTCAATATTTTCCCAAGCATTGATACACCTACTTGTGCTGCTTCTTCCAGAAAATTCAATGAAGAGGCATCCAAACTTGATAATACAGTGATAATCAATGTTTCTAAAGATCTTCCTTTCGCGTTAGGAAGATTTTGTGCAGCTGAAGGACTGAATAATGTGGAAACACTTTCAGATTTCAGAAGTAATTTCGGAGATGATTATGAAGTGACTATCACAGATTCACCTTTGAAAGGTCTATTGAGCCGTGCCGTGATCGTTACAGACGAAAACAACAAAGTAGTTTACACTGAGCAGGTTCAGGAAATTGCTAATGAACCTAATTACGATGCAGCTCTTGCCGCATTAAAATAATAAAATAATTTTTGTAAAGAAGCCTTGTGAATCATTTTTGCAAGGCTTTTTTTGAACATAAAACTAATAAATGATAAAAAGAATCGTAGCCAATATTAAAACAAATGATCTTTCCAAAGCGAATCATTTTTATCAGGATATTTTAGAACTGGATGTCTTGATGGATCATGGCTGGATCAAAACGCTGGGTAATGATGAAGAAGCAAAAATTCAGATCAGCTTTGCAGAAGAAGGAGGAAATGGTACTGAAGTTCCTGATCTTTCTATTGAAGTAGATAATGTAGATGAGGTCTATGACAAAATGAAAAATGCAGGCTTTGAAATCATTTACAAGCTCACCAATGAAGACTGGGGAGTCCGCAGATTTTTCGTTAAAGATCCATTTCAGAAACTGATCAATATACTGTCTCACCAATAAATACAAGTACAATGAAAGCAGATAGAATTATTCCCGTATTAAGAATCTTCGATTATCAGAAGACAAAAGAATTTTATGTAGACTGGCTGGGATTTGAGATCGTATGGGAACATTATTTTGAAGAAAACACCCCTGTTTATATGGAGGTGAAAAGAGAAAATATCATTTTTCACTTAAGCGAACATCACGGAGATGGAACACCAGGAACAAGAGTTTCTGTATGGGGGGAAGGTGTTCCTGAATATCATCAAGAATTGATTGATAAAAAATATAAATACAACCGTCCCGGACTTGAAAAAACCTTTTATGGAGCTGTATCCTTTACTGTGATTGATCCTTTTGGAAATAAAATCACCTTCGAAGAAGAATATGACGAAGCAAAACATAAAGATCTGAAACTGTATTCTCACGATTGATAAAAGTATGTTTTCTAATATACATCAGGAGTTTGAAGTTCCGGAAGAACTAAAAGATACCATCAAATGCTTTTGGTACAACAGAAGGAATTATAAAGAGGAATTGTCTGAATTGACAGTGCTTCCGGATGGGTATGCAGAAATCATTTTTCATTTTGGAAGCGGGTGCAGCATTTCTCATCAGGGAATTGTACAGGCTTTACCTTCTCCGTTTATCATGGGACTGCTCAATCAGCCTGCCGTTTTTCATGCTCAAAATCAACTGGAAATTATCGGAATCAGATGTTTTCCATGGGCTGTTTTTGACCTACTGGGGCTTTCCTCCGAAAAAACAAAAAATGGGGTTCACATATTGGAGCATCCTCTGGCAGAGCTTCAATCTGGATTGACTGATTTGATTATTCAAGGAAAAATACAGGAAGCGATCTTTCAGGTAGAACAATATTTCCTGAAATTACATTCACATATTACAACAGACAGTCTCCTTGCCAAAGCCGGAGCTGCCATGAGAAAGAATAAAGGAACCATCCCTGTCCATCAGGTGGCGGATTCAGCGCATACGACTGTAAGAACATTAGAAAGAAAATTTAAGCAGTCTTCCGGTCACACGGTAAAAGATATATCCGGGATTATGCGTTTTGAGCAAATAAGAAACCGTCTGTGGAATACTCCTGAAGCTTCCATTGCTGAACTTGCACAGGAATTTGGATATACAGACCAATCCCATTTAAGCAGAGAGTTTAAACGGTACAGCGGTACAACACCTGCTGTTTTTGCACGGGAAGCCAAAAAAAGAAAGCGGGCCTTAAGCAATGATTTTGTCGCATTTGTACAAGCATAACACAACTGCATTCCGGAATTTTGTATCATAATAAATACATTAAAGATTATGGTACTGAATCATAAAAAAGTAGCCATTATTGGCGCAGGACCCGTGGGTTTAACGATGGCTGTTTTATTACAACAGAAAGGTGTTGAAGTCAATGTTTATGAAAGAGATCTGAATGCGCAGACCAGAGTCTGGGGTGGTACATTGGATCTTCATAAGGAATCAGGACAGAAAGCAATGAAAAAGACGGGTTTGCTGGATCAATATTACGCTAAAGCTTTACCTATGGGAATCAAAATTGCTGATGAGCAGGGAAATATTCTTTTTACGAAAGAAATCACACCTGAAAATCAATTTGACAACCCTGAAATCAACAGAAATCATTTGAGAGAAATGCTGCTTGGCAGTTTGGCCGATGATACCGTAATCTGGGATATGAATTATACAGGAATGGAAGATAATGATGGCCAGTGGCGGCTTCATTTTAAAAACAAACCTGATGTTACAGCTGATCTTGTTATCGGTGCTAATGGTGGAATGTCCAAAGTAAGAAAATACGTAACGGAAGCCGAAGTAGAAGAAACGGGAACCTTTATCATTCAGGGAGATATTCCTCAGCCTGAAAAAATTTGTCCTGAATTTTTCAACTGGTGTGATGGGAAAAGGCCAATGGCAGCTTTTGAAGGTAATTTATTGGTTGCCAATCCTTATAATAATGGTGCTTTGACGTATGGAGTTATATTCAAAAAACCTGAAGAATGGAAAGACGGCCGTATCTTGGATTTTAAAAATACAGAACAGATTCGTCAATTCCTTTCTGAAAGATTCTCTTCATGGAGTGAGCTTTATCAACAGCTATTTGACTCAACTTCCTTTTTTGTAGGGTTACCAACAAGAAAAATTCCATTAGATAAACCCTGGAAAAATAACCGTCCTTTACCCGTAACATTGATTGGTGATGCAGCACATCTGATGCCTCCATTTGCAGGACAGGGTGTAAACAGCGGATTGCTGGATGCTTTAATTTTATCAGAAAACCTGACGGAAGGAAAATGCCTAACGCTATCCGAAGCCATTGAGACTTACGAAAAAGAAATGTTTATATATGCCAAAGAAGCACAATTTGAATCCAGCAAAAATGAACTGGAAATGCGGGATGTCAACTTCTCTTTTACAAGTCTTATTCAATAGTTGAGGATTTAATGACAGAATTAATGATCCGGATCATTAAATAGTAAGATGAATAAAACTTACCTTTACATTTTAAAAATAGAATGAAACGTTCAGGAACCGCAGATTTACCTCTTCACTATGGAAAAGTACCGCCATGGCTGTATGAGCGTATGTCTGTTCTTGGGTTATCCATTATTGAAGTCATTCTGATGGATTACGGTAAAGATGAAGTATTGCGCCGATTGGCAGATCCGTTCTGGTTTCAAAGTTTTGGAGCGATGATGGGAATGGACTGGCATTCTTCAGGAATTACCACTTCCGTTATGGGTGCTTTGAAACGTTCTATTAATCCTAATTCTCAATCGTTGGGACTTTATATCTGTGGTGGAAAAGGAAAATTTTCACGAGAGACCCCATCAGAGTTAATCAGAATTGCAGATAAAACTGGACTGAATGGAACTGAGTTGGTAAGAGCCAGCAAACTTTCTGCAAAAGTAGATAACACTGCGATTCAGGATGGTTATCAGCTATATTTGCACAATTTCATCCTTTCCGACAATGGAAACTGGAGCGTTATTCAGCAGGGAATGCATGAATCCGACGGTACAGCAAGACGATATCACTGGCATTCCGAAAACATCACCTCATTTGTAGAAAAACCTCACACAGGAATTAATGGGATTTCAAGAGGAAAGATTCTTAACCTTACGGATACCGAAGCTTCTGAAAACAGAAAAGGAATTCTGGATATTTCCCATACTGATTCAGCAGAAGTGATGAAAGATTTTGCAAGGCTGATTCTTCCTGCCCATCATGATGTTCAGGCTTCTGACGTGGATCTGAAACGTCTTGGAGCACTTCTGTATGTTACCAGAGAACAGCAGCCTCAGAACTTTGAAGACTTGCTGATGCTGGAAGGAGTAGGGCCAAGAACCATGCAGTCATTGGCTTTGGTAAGCGAAGTGATTCATGGTGCGCCTTCAAGATTTGCTGATCCGGCAAGATTTTCCTTTGCTCATGGCGGTAAAGATGGACATCCTTTTCCGGTTCCGATTAATACGTATGACGAAAGTATCAGCATTCTCAGAAGAGGGATTGAAAAGTCCAAATTGGGAAATTCTGATAAGCTGAATTCTTTAAACAAGCTTCACCAGATTGTCACTGAAGCAGAAAAAGACTTTACACCGGATTTTGATATTCAGCAGGTCATTGAAGAAGAAAGACAAAATTCCTGGCGTTTTGGCGGAAAAACTGTATTTGGAGATGCCCAGAAACCCAATAATCCTCCAAAACCAATACAGCTTTCCCTATTTTAAAACAAAAGCTGCGCATTTCTCTTGCCATCAGATAAATGTTTTATTATTCCCATCCTCTGGAGGGGTGGCGAAAATTCAAAGAATTTTTGACGGGGTGGTTTTAAATAACTGTTTAATATAATTGGTTTTAAAATAATATTTGTTGTAGTGTAATACATGACTTTTTATAAAGGTATTATATTCTTTGTTTAATGTTTTTATCATTAATTCAATTAAAAATTTTATTTTTAAAAACTTAAAAAATTGACCAAATGACGAACCAAGCCCTTGAAATATGTTACGATTTTCCCTTCTTTTTCCCCGAAGAGCTTGCTGAAATATTTCAGGCTCACGAAAAAAGATCCTTCCAGAAAGGTGATTTTATTCTTGAAGAAGGAAAAACAGCCAATGAATATTATATTCTTGAAAGCGGATTAGCACGTTCCTACGTTAATGATTTCAACGGAAATGAAGTAACCACGCATTTTTTCACGGAAAACGAAGTGATTATTGAGGTTTTATCTATGTTTCAAAGAGTTCCCTCTCAGGAAAATATCGTTTGTATTACAGACTGTGAATGCTGGAGATTAGATTATGACACTTTTCAGGAACTGTTCCACAAAATTCCAAATCTCAGAGAATGGGGTAGATTATGGATGTCTAAGGAACTTTTTGCCTATAAACAGAGATCTGTGGAAATGTTCACCCTTTCAGCAACCAAAAGATATCTCAATCTGCTGGAACAAAAATCTAAAGTCATACAATTTGCTCCTCTAAAACAGATTGCTTCCTATCTGGGCATTACAGACACTTCTTTGAGCCGTATTCGTAAGGAAATCGTTTCCCATCCCAAGAAAAATTAAATCTTGCCCTATGACAAGTTGATTTTCATTACACCTAGGTAATTTTGGATAAGAAATTAACACTAAAATTACAGAAAATGAAAATCAATCAAATTTATGTGAACCTTCCGGTAAAAGATGTACAGAAAACAAAAGACTTCTGGACGAAGGTAGGTTTTTCAATTAATGAACAATTCTCAGATGATAAAGCGGCTTGTGTTGCTTTGAATGATACAAGCTATGTCATGTTTTTGCAGGAAGATTATTTTATGACCTTCACCAATAAACCTGTTGCCAAAGAAAATACCAGCCAGGTACTTGTAGCGGTTGGCTTAAACAGTCGTGAAGAAGTAGATAAAATAGTGAATACTGCCGTAGAGAACGGAGCGTGGCAGCATGAAGAGCCTCAGGATTACGGATGGATGTATCAGAATTCTTTCTGGGATCTGGATGGACATGGCTGGAATATTACTTTTGCCGACATGTCTCAAATGCCTGCAGAATAGTTATTATCACACAAAAACATCTCCCATGGAAACACAATCAAACGAGATAGAAATCATAAAAAATCAGGTAGCTGGTACCTATTATGTGGCTACTTCGAATATTGAAGGAATTACCCATGAAGAATCTATGGTTTTTCCTAATGGGGAAGCTAATTGTATGAACTGGATTCTTGGACATTTGATCTACATCAGAAATCCCTTATTGAATATTTTAGGAGAAGAATCTGTTTGGGACAGCGAAAAATTTTCATTCTACAACAGAGGGGAAAATCCTTTGAACCGGAAAGATGAATTAGTCAACTTTGAAGATTTAAAATCTTATCTGAAACAATCTCAGGACAAACTGGAAACCCAACTTAATACTCTTAAGAATTTTCAACCTGAAATGATCAAAGATATATCAACACTAAGTCTTCATGAAATTTATCACAGCGGACAGTTAGGTTATCTCCGAAGAATCTTAGGAAAACCGGGAGCTATCAAATAGCGTGCTATTTTTAGATTAGTGAAATTTTATCGAAGATAAAATTCTCGCTCCTTAAAAACGTATAGTTTGTAAAATCCTTAGCGCCCTTGCGTTTCTCCCACCTATTAACCTTTAATTTCGAACTTTTAATCTCTAATTAAAAATGGACACACCAAAATCAAAAAAAATGGAACTCGTTATTCCGGCTTACAGAATGCATTCCCAGAGCTTTATGAATGTTTTGGATGGCATTTCGGAAGAAGATGCTTTGAAAAGAATTGAAAATAAAACCAATCACATCGTATGGATGGCAGGAAACTTTGTCAACATGCGCTATGGCTTGGGCTGGGTGCTTGGACTTCGGGCAGAAGATCCTTACAGCGATTTATTCTTTCAGGGAAAAGCACTGGATGAAAGCTTTAAATATCCAACGCTGACCGAATTGAAAGAAAATTTTCACTCAATTTCTGCTAAAGTATATCAAAAACTTCATGAAGTAACCGATGAAGAGCTGGATGAAATATTTGAAATAGGAATGAATATCCCTTTCATTAAAGAAACAAAACTCAATTTTGTCGGAATGTGTATTGGCCGTGAAGATTATTTATGCGGACAAATTGGCTTAATGCGAAGAATTCTGAATTATCCGGGAATGAAATATGATGTGGATGAAAATCTTAAATATTAATAATGAATCCAGTAGAAACAGGCTATAAAAAAGTCAACGGAATCCAATTGTATTATGAGATCTATGGATCAGGAAAACCTTTGATTTTGATTCATGGTGGGGGATCTTCCATTCTTTACGATTTTAAAGAGGTCATTACAAGACTGGAAGGAAAATTCCAGCTTATAGGAGTTGATCTCCAAAATCACGGACGTAGCGAACACCGTAATATTCCTGAAACATTTGAACAGGATGCAGACGATGTTGCAGGGCTTTTAAAAGAATTAAATATCAATAAAGCTTCGTTCTGGGGATTCAGCAACGGTGGAAGTACCGTAATGCAGATTGGACACCGCCATCCCGGAATCGTTGAAAAACTGATTGTAGCCTCAGCATTTTATAAAAAAACGGAATGATAGAAGGCTTTTTCGAAGGAATGCAGGAAGCTACTTTCGATTCAATGCCGGAACCTTTCAAAATCAATTTTTTAAATCTCAATCCTGATTTTTCAAAACTGGAAAATCTTTTTGAGAAAGACTGTACAAGGATGCAGACATTTGAAGACTGGGATGATGAGGTGCTGGCTTCTATCCAATCACCCACATTATTCATCAGTGGAGATCAGGATGTGATGAAACCGGAGCATACCGCAGCAATGTGGCGACTGGTAAAAGATTCACGATTAATGATTCTTCCTGCTACTCACGGCACTTATATGATGCCTGACTTTGATGGAAGTATGGATGTCAACTTAATAGACTTTACCATCAGAGAAGTAGAAAAATTCTTAAACGATTAAGCATTTTTATTCATAGTAAATTAATTAATCCTTAATGGCTCCACAGTAGAAACTATATCTTATAATAATAACTTTAAAATTAAAAATCATGGCAAAATTAAATCCGTATCTAAATTTTGATGGAACAGCTGAAGAAGCGTTCAATTTTTACAAAACTGTTTTCGGTGGTGAATTCGTTGGAGGAATTCATAAAATGGGTAATGCTCCAGGTACTGAAAACCTTTCAGAAGAAGAAAAAAACAGAGTAATGCATATTGCCTTGCCTGTTGGAGGAGATCTTCTAATGGCATCTGATATTGTACCCGGATTTGGGCAGACTCTTACCGTAGGAAACAACAATTATGTGTCTATTTTCCCTGATTCCAGAAGTGAAGCAGACAGAATTTTTAAAGAGCTTTCTGATGGAGGAAATGTAGAAATGCCAATTGAAGACCAATTCTGGGGAGACTATTTTGGCTGCTTTCAGGACAAATATGGTGTTCATTGGATGGTGAACTATAATGAAGAATATGCAAAATAATCTTATATTTAACTAATGATAATAAAGAGGTGCTCATTTTTGGGCAGCTCTTTATTCAAACTTAAAAAAATAGAACTATGGATCCAATTAAAATAGACATTACAATTTTAGCTCCGGTTGAAAAGGTTTGGAATTATTTCAATGAGCCTAAACACATCACGAAATGGAATTTCGCCCACGAAAGCTGGCAATGTCCTAGTTCTGAAAATAACCTGAAGGTAGGAGGCAGATTCAAAAACAGAATGGAAGCCAGAGACAAGAGTTTCGGATTCGATTTTGAAGGAATATATGATGAAATTATCCCTCATGAGATCATCAAATACCATATGGAGGACGGAAGGAAAGTAGAAATTGTTTTCGACAAAATAGACGAAAATACAACGAAAGTTATTGAAATTTTCGATCCGGAAAAACAAAATTCCGTGGAAATGCAGCGGGATGGCTGGTATGCTATTTTGAATAATTTCCACAAATATGTTGAGAATCATTAACAATATTTTTTGTAGCCATGATCAATCTAGTTATCATGTCAAAGAGTTTAAATTCTATGTATGCTTTTAATTATGACTCTGCAGAAGAATTTCTTCATGGAGTTATTGCAATGCGTGCAAGAAAAGCTTTAGAAAAAGAAAAAATAAATTCTTTGGAAAAACTTTCAGATTATTCTGAAAAAGAAATCATGCAGCTTCATGGTTTCGGTAAAAATACGATGATGAAACTGAAAAATTACATGAAAGAAAATCAAATGTGCTTTAAAGAAGCATAAAATAAATATACAACTTAAAATTTTACAGTGTCATTGCCATAAAATGAGCAGTGTCATTTAAATGCATAGGCATAATATCACTTTTGCTATTATGAAACCCTGTCAAAAAAATCTGTAAAATCAACTTAATCTGAAACAGAAAAAATAAAATAAATCAATCCCCTGTTAAAATTTAAAATTATGAATAACGATATTTTTCCATGTCTCTGGTATGACGGAGATGCCAAACAGTCTGCAGAGTTTTACTGTAACGTTTTTGGAGGCGAAATTACAGCAGATACTCCTGTGGTGATGAATATTGATTTGTTTGGGCAAAGACTGATGCTCTTGAACGGAGGTCCGCAATTCCAAAAAATGCATCCATCTCTTTCATGGTAATCTGTGAAACCGAAGATGAAGTTCAAAAATATTGGGACCAGTTATTGGAAGGCGGCATGGCTTTAATGGAACTGGGATCTTACTCCTGGAGCCCAAAATACGGATGGGTGCAGGATAAATACGGCGTAACATGGCAACTGTTTTTAGGTGAAAAGACAAGCGAGCAGAAAATAATTCCTACTTTAATGTTTATCCATCAGAATAATGGAAAAGCAAAAGAAGCGATGGAGCTTTATACGAAGACCTTTCCAAACTCAAACATAGGAAATATATTGACCTATGGGGCAGGGAGCGAAGGTCATGACAGCCCGGAGCCTGCAGACAATGTGCAGCATGCTCATTTTGTGATTGACAATTACAGTCTGTTCTGTATGGATAATTCTTACGATCATCAGTTTGATTTTAATGAAGGAATTTCATTGGTGGTAATGACAGATGATCAGCAGCAGACCGATCACTACTGGAATACTTTTACAGCAGACGGAGGCCGGGAAAGTATGTGCGGCTGGCTGAAAGATAAATACGGAATGAGCTGGCAGATTGTGCCTAAAAGACTCATTCAGTTAATGAATGATGCTGATCGTGAAAAAGCCTATAAAGTAGTTCAGGCAATGATGAAAATGCAGAAAATTATTATACAGGATCTGGAAGACGCTTATAATTCTTAAATCAGTTCGGCGTATTGTTTGATGTGGTTTAGAGAAAAAGATTTGCTTATGAAGACACAGAACAAATCAGACTCTAAATCAAAAGTGCCTAAAGAAGGGCTGTTTCCGGAAATTATCCGGAATGATTATCGCGGTAGCCGGAAGCTTCAGGGTAAAAAAGCAGTTATTTCCGGAGGAGATAGTGGCATAGGACAGGCTGTTGCCGTTCATTTTGCAAGAGAAGGAGCAGATATTGCCATCATTTATAAAGAAAGTTATGATGATGCCAAAGAAACCAAAAGACTGGTTGAAAAAGAAGGGCAGAAGTGCCTTATGATTAAAGGAGATCTTACAAGAAAAGCTTTCAGAACAAAATGTGCAGATAAGATTAAAACTATCTGGAAAAAGCTTGATATTCTTGTCAATAATGCAGGTATTCATACTTCTAAAAGCAGTCTGGAGAAAATCTCTGATGAACAGATTCAGGAAACATTTGATGCCAATATCATCTCTATGATTTCTTTCACCAGAAATTTTCTTCCGCTTATTGGAAAAGGAGGAAAGATCATCTGTACAACCTCTGTCACGGCGTATCGTGGAAGTGATCATTTAATTGACTATGCATCTACCAAGGGAGCTGTGCTGTCGTTTATCCGCTCTTTAGCTGATAATCTTGCAGAAAAAAAGATTCTGGTGAATGGAATTGCACCGGGGCCTATATGGACACCGCTTGTAAAAGAAGCTTTTGATGATCTTTCCACGTTTGGAAAAGATACACCCCTGAAACGTGCGGGACAGCCATCGGAAGTTGCTCCTGCATATGTTTTTCTTGCTTCCAAAGACGCAAGTTATATCACAGGAGAAATTATACACATTAATGGAGGTGATTTTGTAGGAGGATAGAACAAGAAGTTAGAAATGATTACCAATAATTTTCTCATCCTAATACCCTCTGACTATCAAACCCAATCATATGCAACCTAATACCTAAAAAAATATATGGAAAAATTATCATACGAAATAGAAATTAATGCCGAGCCAGAGAAAGTGTGGAGTGTCCTTTGGGGAGATATTACCTACAGACAATGGACAACAGCATTTACAGAAGGTTCTTTTTATGAAGGAACACTTGAAGAGGATCATATCGTCAAATTTCTTGATCCCAAAAATAATGGAATGTACAGCAGAGTGGAAAAAGTGATTCCTAATGAAGAAATAAAATTTCTGCATCTGGGAGAAATTTATGACGGTATTGAAGTTCCTCAGGATTGGGGCGAAGCCACAGAAGCTTATTTTCTTGAAGAAAATGAAGAAGGTACTTTATTGAAAACAGAAGTTCAGACTCCCGCAGAATTCAAAGAATTCTTTGAAGAGAAATTTCCGAAAGCAATGGCGATTGTGAAGCACCTTTCGGAAAATCAGTTGTAAATCATTCAATTTAAATTAAAAGGAAAAATCATTTGAGCTTTGAGACTACTTCGCTTTGCTCGCAATGACCACTAAAAAAAATAAAAAATGGAAACTTTATCATACGAAACAGTAATTGATGCTCCCATGCAGAAAGTCTGGGACATCCTTTGGAATCCTGAAACATATAGTGAATGGACCAAGTATTTCGGTCCTGGATCTGTCATGAAATCCGACTGGAAAGTAGGAGGTAAAACCTATTTTCTGAATGCAGAAGGAGAAGGAATGGTTTCAACCATAGACAGTCTGGAAGAACCTAATCAGATTGTATTCAAACATCTGGGAATGGTAGATAAAGACGGCAATGAAGACACCCAAAGTAAAGAAGTAATGGAATGGAGTGGCAGCTTTGAAAAATATTTCCTGATAGATTTCGATGGAAAAACAAAACTCCACACGGAAGTTCAGGTTGAAAAAGAATGGCAAGATCATCTCAATACAGGATTTACGAAAGGATTAATGGTCGTAAAAAGCCTTGCAGAAGGGATAAGCCTTGACTCTGTGTAAAGAATTCAAAATTTAAAGTTTAAAATTCAAGGTTCAAAGTTTAAAGTTTAAAGTTTAAAGTTTAGAACTGCTACCTGCTACCTAATACCTAAAAAATGAAATTACTCGTCATACTTTTTGCAACATTTATACTGGCCTTGCTGGGAACTTTTCTATTTCAGGGAAAGCCGGATTTTATATTTTCAGGAAATCTGGGAATGGCTGTTTTCATCCTATTTACAGGTTTCTCTCATTTTAAATTTCAGAAAGGAATGGCCATGATGATTCCGGATTTCATGCCTGCCAAAATGTTCTGGGTATATTTTACGGGAGTAATAGAAATTGCTGCGGGAGTAGGACTTATGATTCCGGCTATTCGGGAACTTACGGCTATTTTGCTCATTATTTTTTATGTGTTGGTCTTTATAGCCAATATCAATTCTTCCCAAAAAAAGATTAATATTTTTAAAGCCGATTACACCGGTCCGGGCATGAAATACCTTTACAATCAAAGGATTCCCATGCAGATTATATTAATCGCCTGGACATGGTATTTCGGGATTTATTTATAATAGATAAAAAGACAGTCATCAAGGCTGTCTTTTTTTATAAAATCATTTTTTTTCATTAATTGATAAAATATTGTAACGTTTTAGGGTATTGTATGTCTTATTATATAAATGCCTATATAATTTTAACCTTAAAAACAGAAGTTATGAACCTAAATCACAACATTTTCGGTACAGCCCTTATTGTACTCTCTACCATTATGACCAACGCACAGAGTTCTACTGCCAAACTGCCGGGAGATCCTACCTTACCATCTTCCAAAGCCAGTCTTGAGAAGCTTATTTCCTATGATAAAGGAAACTTTAAATACAAAGTGGAAGATTATTTTGCAAGACCAAAAGCTTCAGCTTTTAAAATCTCTCCTGATGGGAAATATCTTTCCTATAAAGAAAAAGATCAGGATAAAAAGAATCATGTATATGTAAAAGACCTGGCAACAGGAAAAATTAATAAAGCCATCGTAGAAAAAGATGACCTTGTCAGAAACTACGGCTGGCTGAATAAAAAACGTCTTTTCTATACACAGGATAGAGGTGGAAACGAGAATATACATTTGTATGCTACAGATATAGATGGTGGAAACCAGAAGGATTTAACACCATTTGACGGCGTAAAAGTCCAGTCAATTATTCCCATAAAAGATACAGACTTTGTTGTCGTTACCCTCAATAAAAATAATAAACAGATCTTCGAACCTTTTAAAATCAATTTTATTACCGGGGAAATGACCCAGTTATATGAAAATAAAGATGTCAATAGCCCTATTGATGATTATATTTTCGATAAAGACGGGACTTTGAGAGGATACAGCATTCTTGAAAACGGACTGACTACAAAAACATATTATAAAGACTTGCAGACAGGAAAATTCAACCTGATCAAATCTGCAGACTGGTCTGATACCTTTGGAATTATCGAATTTAATGAGAATTCTAAAAATAAGGATGAAGCCTATGTGGTAACCAATCTGGATAGTGACAAAGCGAGAGTGGTATTGTATGATCTGAAAAAAAATGCGGTGATTAAAGAAGTGTATTCCAATCCTGTATATGATGTAAGCTCTGTAAGTACAGCCGGTAAAAACAGAAATTATGAACTTGATTTCATTAGCTATGAAGGGGTTAAAGGAGAAACCGTTCCGGTAAGTAAATTTTATAAGGAAATAGATGATAAATTAAAAGCTCAGTTTGGAGATAAAGAATTTGGAATTGTTTCTTCTGATGATAATAATGATAAACTTCTCGTTGTCGTAGGAAGTGATAAGCTGTATGGAACCTATTATGAATATGATACAAAAACCAAGCAGACTAAACTTCTTTATAACCTGATGCCTCAGCTGAAAGAAGAAGATATGGCTGAAATGAGACCTATCGAATTTAAAAGCAGAGACGGGCTTACCATCCACGGATATATCACATTGCCTAAAGCAGCGCTGGAAGGCAAAAAAGTTCCTTTAATTGTAAACCCTCATGGCGGCCCTCAGGGAATCAGAGATAGTTGGGGATTCAATCCGGAAACACAGCTGTTTGCAAGCAGAGGATATGCTACGCTTCAGGTTAACTTCAGAATTTCTGGAGGATACGGAAAATCATTCCAGAAAGCGGGTTATAAACAAATCGGAAGAAAAGCGATGGATGATGTGGAAGATGGGGTAAAATATGCCATTGAACAAGGTTGGGTAGATAAAGATAAAGTAGCCATTTATGGAGGAAGCCACGGAGGGTATGCGACATTGATGGGATTGATCAAAACTCCGGATCTGTATACCTGCGGTGTAGACTATGTAGGAGTATCTAATATTTTTACCTTTTTCGATTCCTTCCCGGAGTATTGGAAGCCGTACAAAGAAATGGTAAAACAAATATGGTATGATCTTGACAACCCTGAAGAAGCTAAGATTGCTAAAGAAGTTTCTCCGGTGTTCCAGATTGATAAGATCAGGAAACCATTATTTGTAGTACAGGGAGCTAATGACCCAAGAGTAAATATCAATGAATCTGATCAGATTGTAAAAGCAATGCGTGCTAAAGGTTTTGAAGTACCTTATCTGGTAAAATATGATGAAGGACACGGATTTGGAAAAGAACCGAACAGAATTGAACTTTACAAGTCGATGCTAGGATTCTTTGCAGAAAATTTTAATAAATAAACTATTAATTAGATAATATTTGGAGCGGAAGACTTAGGTCTTCCGCTCCTTTTTTGTTATTATGAATAGCTGGGGGGGTAGATTTCTATGGAGTGACAAGCTGTATGGATAAACTATCATTACAATTGTGTCATTTCGTAGGAATCTCAAATAAAGTTAGAAATTGAGAATGGATAAAAAGGTCTTCATCATTTATTATTGATATTCTTAGCCCCGATAGAAGCGGTTACCCCGGAACATGAGTGGAAGAGTGGGAAGGTAAGAGTATGGGATGGTTGGGGGTGAGGAGTATGAGCGGATAGCGGGAAAAAGCTCCCGGAAAAATAATCTATAGGCAATGTGCTGGTAACTTGATGAATAAAACATTGATGAATAAAAGAAAAATTGAATTGTAAGAAAAATATTTTAAATTTATTAAAGTAAAACCAAAAGTTCAGCCGTCATAGCAATATGGAGGTTGTCGAAAAAATAACAATGCCACAGAAAGAGAAAGAAAGTATTATCTCGCAGACCGTTTCCAACTACGGAGGGAAGCTGATGTCTTATATCCGTCCGAAAGTAAAAAATACGGAGGATGCGGAAGATATTCTTCAGGAAGTGTGGTATCAGTTCAGTAGCCTCACGAATATTTCGGAGATCGTAAATGTTGGTGGGTGGTTGTACAGAGTAACGGCGAATAAAATCACAGACCGTTATCGTAAAAAGAAAACAGAGAATCTTGAAGATTTTGTGTATGAAGATGAAGACGGCAGTTTTTCTATCAAGGATATTCTTTTGCTGGATGAGAGTGCAGGCCCTGAAGTGAAAATGTTTCAGGATGAGATCTGGAAAAAACTGTTTGAAGCACTTGATGAACTTCCCGAGAAACAAAGGCTGGTGTACGTAGAAAATGAACTCAACGACAAAACACTCCAGGAGATCGCCGATGAACAGGGAGAAAACATCAAAACCATCATCAGTAGAAAAAACTATGCTGTGAAGCACTTGAGAAACAGGCTGAGAAAGCTATACGAAGATTTAAAAAGTTAGAAAAAGAAATTATGAATCATAAACACAAAAAGGGTTGGATTTTTTTATTGTTATGTCCGCCATTAATTTTAGCCGCAGTTACATGGATTGTAATGCTGCTTTGGAATTGCCTTCTTCCGGAGATTTTAGGAGTAAAAACCATTAGTTTCTGGCAGGCAATGGGAATACTGATCCTAAGCAAGATTCTTTTTGGAGGTTTTCATTTCGGTAAAGGAATGAAAGACTTCAAGGAAAGAAAAATGAGAGAAAAAATGGAAAGCTGGTCGCCTGAAGAAAGAGAGAAATTCAAAGAAGTATGGAGAAATAAATGTTCAGGTGGATTCTTCAACAGAAATAACGAATAGTTTGAAAATTTTAAGAAGTAGTAAAGTAAAATTGAAATTCATTCGTCTCTATAAAAAACAAGAAGTAGTAAAATTTAAAATTTTGAAAAAATGAAAAATTCAGCATTAAAAGGAGCTCTTGGAGCACTAGCCGTAGTAGGTGTAGCCTTAATCGCTAAAAAAGCAATACAAAGAAAAAGATTTATCAAAGGTATTTTTGATGAATATGGAATCAAAGAAAAGTCACCTTTCGGACTGGCAGATAAGATCAGAGAAATGAATGATGAAGACTATCAGGAGCTGAAAGGGAAATTCAAAAAAGAATTCCATTCAAGATGCTGCAAAAAGGATAATACCTGCGAAGCATAAGAAAAGTAAAAACTAAATTGAAATTGTTACATTCCGGCGCGGGAAGCAAAGCTTCCCGCGCCGGAATTTTTTGTTTAAAAAAGGTATTAAAAATGTTTTTTACACTACATTTGTTTCTTTATTACTTAAAGCTATTTCCGGTTATGATGAAGTTTAAGAATATTTTCGCTGTAGTATTTTCTTTTTTCTCGATGATGATGTTTGGCCAGAAGTCGGAGCAAAAACAGTATATTTTCTTTTTGCATAATAAATTCTTGGAAGACCATTCATTTGAAGAAAAGCATCCAAAATATGGAGTAGCAGAATATGAAGCAATTCTTAATAAACTAAGAAATAAAAATACCATTGTTATTTCAGAGAAAAGAAAATCAGATCCAGATCCATCGGTGTATGCTAAAAAGGTGAAGAAGCAGATTGACAGCCTCATGAAAAAAGGAATTCCGGCTGGAAGGATTACCATTGTGGGAACATCTCAGGGAGGATATATTGCACAATATGTATCTTTTTATGAGAAAAATTCACAATTGAAATTTGTGTTTATCGGAGCCAGTTTTAAAGATGATTCTTTGGAAAAAGATAAAAACTTTAAGCTGTACGGGAGAATTCTTTCCATTACAGAGAAGTCGGATGAGGGACATGTGCTTTTATCAAAGGAACAGAGGTTGATCAGATCCAACATTAAAGATTTTAAAGAGATAGAGCTTAACACAGGTTTACATCACGGTTTTCTATTTAAAGCGCTTAACGATTGGATTGCTCCCACGAAGGATTGGATTTCCAGTGAATAGATGCTGGTTGGACTATTACCGTTTAGTTCTTATGATTGAAGTTGCTGCGAAATGATCTGCGTAATCCGTGAAATCTGCGGGCAGAAATTAAAGTTGAGATTCCTCGTTATGCTCGGAATGACAAAGGTACTGTTGAACTCATTCAATTCGCAGTATTTGTTGAGAAGTACAATTTTATTGGAGATAAAATCCTTGCGCCTTAAAAATATACAGTTTGAAAAAAACTTTAGCGCCCTTGCGTTTTCCAAATAGCGGTTTTATAAATCATATCGAGATTGCTTCACCTTTGATTCGAAATGACTTTTTAAACCCTATTTTTCAAAAAAACTTTTGTTAGAAATATCAAACACAAAGAAAAATAAATCCTTATTTTTGTCATGCTCAATGAAAGATTACTACTATTTTCTCGGTATATCCCAGGATGCTTCTGAAGAAGACGTCAAAAAAGCGTATCGGAAACTGTCTTTAAAATATCATCCCGATAAAAACGACAATGATGATTTTTTGCAGACCGATTCCGTGAGATTCAGGAAGCTTATGAAACCTTGAGTGACTCTGTCAGAAGACGTGCTTATGATCAAAATCTTGAAAATCATCAGCGAAGTTTCAGATATAATATTCCGCCTGCAATCAAAACTTTTACAGCAAACAAAATTCATGCGAAAAAAGGGGAGGAGATTATCATCAACTGGCAGACGAGTAATGCCGATGTGGTGAAGGTATTGCCTTTCGGATTAGAAAAGCCTTATGGGGAGAGAATCTTTAAAATCACAGAATTTAAAGACGGAAAATTCCAGCTTCTGCTTCATGTGACCAATTCACTTTTGCACAAAACCGTAGTTCAGGGAATAACCATTACAGAAGTTTTTGAAAATGATTCTGAAAAGTTCAAAAATTCAGTAGAAGAAATGTTTAAACCACAACCGAGAACAAGAATCAATAAAACAGGTCAGCCTAAAATAATGATGCTGATCTGGGGTATTATCATTATAGCAATTGCTATTTATATGCTGATCAGAAATTTCAGCTGATTATGCCATTTTCTTTCTTCCAGGGCACTTTTTACATCTTTTTCCTTTCTTGAACTTTTTGCAGCAAGACTTCTTTTCACAGAACATCTCTTCGTTATTGAATGAGTAAGGCGCCAAAGGCGGAACTTTAAATGGGACAATCATATTCATGCTGCAAATATATTAATTTAGAATAAATATAATTAATAAAATTTCATAAAAAATTGCAGACCTGAAAATTAGCCTGCAATAGGGGCTTTATTTAAATGAAAATGAAGTTGAGAATTGTATTCTGAATGCATCACTTTTTATCCCTTCGAAATTTTCAGTCGTTGCATAATTCCCCTCCACACCCATTCTCAGATTTTTATAAGGTTGATAAATAAGATTGATAGCTGCATTCTGAAAATGCTTCATCAAACTATTTGTAACTGAAGGATTGGACCCGACCTGTGAATAGCTGTAATATACCACTGAGCTCCATTTAGGAGACCACCAGTGCTCATAGATTCCTGCTATATTGAAAAGGCTTAAAGTTTCTGCTGTATTGCGCTGCGGATCAAAGACAGCGTCATAACCTTCTCCGCTCAAAACAATGTTATTTCTTGCAATTCCTTTTCCATAAGAAACCTGAAATCTGAAATCATCAAGGTTCGATATATATTTTCTGAAAGAAACTATTCCTCCAAATCCCATCTTCGTATAGCTATTTTCCTGATTTTCATAATTAACAGGGGATAAAGTTCCTCCTATTTTAAAATAATTTCTGGTATTTCCATATCTGTACATCCCTGTGACAATCGGGATAAGGCTCTTTCTCTTCCATTCAGGACGGGTTGTAGGGATAATCATGTTTATCTTACCCGGATCCTCCAGCGAGAAAGATAAAGTTTCTTTATCAGAAAGCTTTTCGGTGTAACGTACTTGAATAGACCGATTGAGCATTGCACCATTAGCACCATTAAAATCTAATATATTAGGGAAAATTTCTCCATCACTAAAATTACTCCAGGTTTGGCCTGTTAACCATTTTTTCCATTGAACATAGGCATGTCTTAATCTTGGAGAAGTCGTTCCGTTAGATCCGTATAAATCAATTTCTACATAAGCAGAAACCGGTGACCCACCATTTTGTCAGTCTGCTTAAGACCTAGTCCCATTTGGGATTGTCTTACACTGAAATAACTGGACATTGAATTGTGCTGCGGAAGTGCAATCGAAGGAGCAACGATCCCATCTTTAGCTCCAATTTCCTGAAAATTCAACATAACATCAGTTTGTACAAATCCTTTTAAATAAGCAGACCATTTTCTTCCGGAAGCATCTGGTTCAGTATTCGCGATAGCCATTTGGGCATTTGCCTTTGTCTGTAATAAAATCAAAACAATAGTAATCCGTGCGGGCATAATATGCCTGCTCATTTTTTTTCTCATCATCTGTGTCATCTATTGACGTGATATATAAATTATGTTCTCATGGGAAATTGAATTGATCAGTGATTAATTTTAAAAATTTTCATAGTGTATGATAAGCTTTTCTCACCTTATCGTGATTGTTTATACGAATGTACAAATGCTGCTTGAAATGGCTTAAGTGAAAAATTTAATCTTTTTAAAGGGTATTTAGAAGATGGAAGGTGAAAAAATAGATAGAAAATAAAATGAATATTCTTTAAAAACTAATTTTTCTGAAATTAAATTCATTAAACAGTGAAATAATAAAATTTATTTTTTAACATTTAAAAAGACTTTATTCCGGAATTTTAAGAATTTTTAAGAAAATGTCTCCCTTTTTTCTATGTTGTGAAATCGCTTAAAAAATCGTAATTTTACGAATCTTTTTTACAAACAAAATCTAATAAATAAAAATGAATACAGAACAGTTTGTGAGCCGTCACATTTCCCTTAATGAAGCCGATAAGCAGGCGATGTTGGAAAAACTTGGCGTTTCTAGTATCGAAGAGTTAATTTCTCAAACCATCCCATCTTCTATCCGTTTAGAGAAAGATCTTGAGATCTCGGAACCACTTTCTGAATACGAAATGTTGAACCATTCAAAAGAATTGGCATCAAAAAATACTGATTATACGAGTTATATTGGTTTTGGATACCATAATACGCTTTTGCCTTCAGCAATCCAAAGAAATATTTTTGAAAACCCTAGTTGGTATACTGCTTATACACCATATCAGGCAGAAATTGCACAGGGTAGACTTGAAGCTCTTCTTAACTTCCAGACTGTAGTATGTGATCTTACAGGTTTTGCGTTAGCCAATGCATCACTTTTGGATGAGTCTACTGCTGCAGCTGAAGCAATGCACATGTTCTTCAATAACAGAACAAAGGATCAGAAAAAAGCAGGAGCTAATAAATTCTTTATTTCAGACCTTGTACTTCCTCAAACAGTTTCTGTTTTAAAAACAAAAGCTGAAGGATTAGAAATTGAAATCATAGTAGGAGATCATAAAGCACACCAGTTTGATGGTTCTTATTATGGAGTTTTATTACAATATCCTGGTAAAAACGGAATCGTTCTGGATTATACTGAAGATATTGTAGAATACAAAAAACTTGATCTTCAGGTTGCCGTTGCTTGTGATCCGATGGCTTTGGTGAAGCTAAAGTCTCCAGCGGAAATGGGTGCTGACTGTGCGGTAGGTACTACCCAAAGGTTTGGTATTCCATTAGGGTATGGAGGTCCTCACGCAGCTTTCTTTGCTTGTAGAGAAGATTATAAAAGAGATATTCCGGGAAGAATCATCGGGGTTTCTCAGGATATGTACGGAAGACGTGCATTAAGAATGGCATTACAGACAAGAGAGCAGCACATCAAAAGAGAAAAAGCTACTTCAAACATCTGTACAGCTCAGGTTCTATTGGCAGTAATGGCGGGTATGTATGCCGTTTATCACGGTCCAAAAGGATTAAATTATATCGCAGATCAGATCCACTTTAAAGCAAACGCTTTGAAAAACGGTCTTAAGGCATTAGGTTATCAGGTAGTAGAAGAACCTATCTTCGATACGGTAAAGATGACTATGCCTGAAGAAGAGAAAGCAAGATTAGTAAGATTGATGCTTGATCACAGGCTAAACTTAAACTATTTCACAGAAGGCGTAGTAAGTATTGCGATCAACGAAAGCACAACATTAGAGAAATTAAATTATCTAATGGCTTCTTTTGCTCAGTTTAAAGACAAGCAGACTTTCAAATTAGAAATCAAAGAAGGGTACAGTATTCCAGAAGAAAACTTAAGAAAAGACGAAATTCTTACAGAGTCTGTATTCAACAAATACCATACGGAAACAGAATTGATGCGTTACATCAAGCGTCTTGAGAGAAAAGATTTATCATTGACTCATTCAATGATTTCTTTAGGATCTTGTACGATGAAACTGAACGCAGCAACTCAAATGTTACCGCTTTCATGGGAAAACTGGGGTGCAGTTCACCCATTTGTACCTGTTAATCAGGCTGAAGGATATCAGGAAATGATCCGTGAATTAGAGAAAGACTTGGCAGAAATTACAGGTTTTGCAGGAACTTCTCTTCAGCCAAACTCAGGAGCACAGGGAGAGTATGCAGGATTAATGGTGATCAGAGAATACCATATTTCAAGAGGAGACCACCACAGAAATGTAGTATTGATTCCTCAGTCTGCACACGGAACAAACCCGGCTTCTGCTGCAATGGCAGGAATGAAAATCGTAGTGGTGAAAAACCTTGAAAACGGGGAAATCGACTTCGAAGATCTTAAAGCTAAAACAGAACTTCATTCAGCAAACTTATCTGCTGTAATGATCACTTATCCTTCAACTTACGGATTCTTTGATGCTAATATCAAAGAAATTACCAACCTTATCCACGAACACGGAGGACAAGTATATATGGATGGGGCTAACATGAACGCTCAGGTAGGATTTACAAGTCCTGGAAACATCGGAGCTGACGTTTGTCACCTTAACCTTCACAAAACTTTCGCAATTCCTCACGGAGGAGGAGGTCCTGGAGTAGGTCCAATCTGTGTTGCTAAACACTTAGTCCCTTTCCTTCCTTCTAACGCGAATATCAGAATCGGATCTAAAGAAGCTATTGAAGGTATTTCTGCAGCACCTTACGGTTCAGGATTGATCCTAAACATTTCTTATTCTTATATTAAAATGTTAGGAACAGAAGGTCTTAAAAAGGCTACAGGACACGCTATCATGAATGCTAATTACCTGAAAGAAATTTTAGCAGAGCATTTCCCAATCTTATATTCAAACGAAAACGGAAGAGTAGCTCACGAATGTATCGTAGATTTCCGTCAGTTCAAATCTTTAGGAATTGAAGTGGCTGATGTGGCGAAGAGATTAATGGATTATGGTTTCCATGCTCCTACGGTTTCTTTCCCGGTTGCAGGTACATTGATGATTGAGCCTACAGAATCTGAAAGTAAGTCTGAAATTGATCGTTTTGCAGAAGCATTGATTTCTATCAAAAAAGAAATTGATGAAATTGCTAATGGAGAAGCAGATGCTGCAAACAACGTATTGAAAAACGCTCCTCACACAGAACAACTGGTAATCTCTGATTCTTGGGATAAACCATACAGCAGAGAAAAGGCAGCCTATCCGTTAGAGTGGGTAAGAGACCACAAATTCTTCGCTTCTGTATCAAGAGTAGATGAAGCATACGGAGATAGAAACTTAGTATGTACTTGTGAGCCTATTGAAGCTTATATGTAATTCTTAGTTTTTAGATATAAAAAATCCCTTTCAGTAATGAGAGGGATTTTTGTTTTATTCATAGTCATTGCGAGCAAAGCGAAGCAATCTCAAGCTGCGTAAAATCAATATTACACTACTAATCAAATGATTTGTATTTCTCTCTATAATCTCCTTTTGGCTTAAAATGTCCCGTTTTTTGATCATAAAAAAATATATTCTACAGGAATTTTTTTGTAAGGATTGTCAACAGAATAATTGATTTTCCTGCCATCTATTGTTGTATTATCATACCAGAATCCATCCGGTGTTCGCCCTTGGATCAATACGAGTTTTCCCGTGAAAGCAATGTCATTGAATCCATCATTATTATCATCTTTTATTTTTAATTGTAATTCATGAGGTTCATAAACTTTGTTGTCCTCATCAGTATCATAAGTTTTTACATTTCCATCATAGATATTTACTAAAGAGTCTGCCGTTATTTTGTAAATTTCATGACCTCCGTTTCCATGGCCTGTTACTAATGTCGCCAGTAAAAAAGGATTTTGTTTGGGGAAGATCTTTATAAATTCATATCGTTGAGCAAACAAAGTTTTAACCAGCTTTCCGTCGGAAGTTAGTATTATTTGGTTTTTCCAGGGATATCCTGAAGTGGGTCCCGTTTTCCAGTCATATTCAATAAAATAATAATCCTGATCAGAACCATTTATTTTTACCTTTTTGAATGCCGTTATTTTTTCACCTTCCTGTTGTTCCGGACTTTCATGAATAACAAGATCAAAGGTCTGCCTAAGATTTCTGATAAACAACGCTGAATCCTTAATTGCCGGATAATCTGAAACCTGCCCGAATTTTTTTTCATTCTTTTGGGTACAGCTAAGAGCCATGAAAGAAAGAATTGATAATAGAGGTGTTTTCATTGGATTATAAATAAGAATAAGACAATTTATTAGATTTTAATGAAATTTTCATCATTTATTTGAAATAAATAACAAAAAACCACCTCCCAAAAATTAAGAGGTGCCTTAGTATTTAAATTCTGGTTTGTTATCTTCTTTTAACGGTATAAGCCAGCAAAATTGCCAAGCCCATTGTAACGCAGGTAATAATTGAAATAGTTTCAATTGAAATTCCACTTTTTATCTGTGGGTTTTCTTTTTCACATGAAAAAAAGAATAATAATGTCATGAAGAGACATGCCGATAGTAATTTTTTATTCATAAATGCATTTATTTGGTTATGAAATGTTTACATCAAAAAGTATACCGGATTTATAGACTATGGAAAGTTTTATAATGAGCCTGTGAATTTGATTTTTATGTAGGATGCTTTGGCAGGCAATTTAAGCTTTTCCTTCATCCCAATAATAACTATCCGGATAGATTCTCGCTCCAAAAACAGCTGTCCCAACCCGTACAATCGTAGCGCCTTCTTCAATGGCTGTTTCCAGATCGCCACTCATGCCCATAGAAAGCTCTGTCATTGTTACGTTGGGAATATTTTCGTGGATAATGTCTTGCTGAAGGTTTTTCATGATTTTAAAGCATGCTCTTACTCTCTCGGTTTCGGCACTGAATAAACCAATCGTCATTAAGCCTTTTATCTTCAAAGTAGAGTAGTGGGAAACCTTTTTGATAAGTTCAATGGCTTCATTGGGATCAACTCCAAATTTACTTTCTTCATTGGAAGTATTCACCTGAATTAAAACATCTATCGTTTTATTTTCAGCTAAAAGCCTTTGATGAAGTTTCTCAGCCAGATCCAGTCGATCCAGAGACTGGATGCATGAAACATTATACTTTAGAATGTCTTTGATTTTGTTGGTTTGAAGATGGCCGATAAAATGATTTTCATGAGGAATCTTTATCAGATCTTCATATTTCTCCTTCAATTCCTGGACTTTGTTCTCAGCAATTAAGGTCTGTCCGTAGTCCAGTGCGATTTTGATTCGTTCTGCAGAAACGGTTTTTGTTGCCAGTAATAGCTTCACTTCATCAGTATTCCTTCCGGACTTTACACAGGCATTTTTTATCCTTTCTTGGATGATCGTGAGGTTGTGGAGAATATCTTCTTTCATGATGGAATGATTTCCTTAGCTTCCAGTTTGTTAATTAAAGCTGCCTTTACAGCCGTTAAAGCATAATCTTTAGCTTCGGCAAAAGAAATAGAATATTTTCTTTCAACTGTTCTCATCTCTTCAGGAAACTTTGCCAGCAATTGATCGTAAAACGTATCCAGAGTTTCGTCAGAAGGCATTTCGTAATTGATTTTCAACTGGAAACGTCTTAAAATGGCTGTATCAATAATCTCAGGATGATTGGTGGCGCAAAGCAAAAGTGCGTGTTCAGGATAATAATCAATCAGTTGAATCAGAGTATTAACCAGTCTTCTCATTTCGCCTACATCTTTATCATCACTTCCTCTTGCTTTTCCGATCTGATCCAATTCATCAAGAAAAAGGACAGATCTTTCACGTCCTGCTTTATCAAAGATCATTTTGATGTTTTGAGATGTTTCGCCGATTCGTGATGAAACAATATTGCTCAGATCCAGGATCATAATGTTTTTTCCTAAAGCGTTAGCAATAGCTTTTGCGGTCATTGTTTTTCCACATCCTGAACTTCCCTGGAGCAAAATCTTATTATTAACCGGAAGACCGTATTCCTGCAGTTCTTTGATGTAGTTATGTTCCTTGATAAGCTGTACAAGCTGATCCCTGTTGTTTGTATTGAGAAACACCTCGTTAAGGCTTACCTGTTCTTTATCCTGAATAATGAGGTTGTACAGATTCATAATGACGTTTAAAAGGATTATTGAATAAGCAAAGATAAAGCTTTATTGAATGCCGGAAGAAATCCTGAATGATAATAAACGCATGGTCCAACGTAAAACTAATTATAAATGATAAATGATGGATGATGGATGATGGATGATGGGAGAAAGTTGGTATTGATAATCTGTGAAAATCTGCGGGATCTGTGGTCAAAAAAACTCTGCCGGGAAAAAGTTCAATAAAAAAAGAAAAGCCAGACTTGCGACCGGCTTTTCTCATTTGGATATTAAAATTTGTTATGAAACTAAGATCTTTCTGCTTATGTTTTTGGGCCCTTTTACCCGATGGTAAAAGAGCAATCTGATCTCTCAGACTAAAAACATAAAACAATATAATTAGTATAGATATTCTATAGGCTTGTTTTATTTTAAAATTAGTTTCTTTCTCTTCTTACTGTTGCGAAATATGAAGTGATTACCACTAAACCTGTTAAGATACCGATATAAGTTACCATTTTGTATTATTTTTAATTATTTGACTTTTTTTATCAATCTTTCAATTGCAATATTACTACTTTCAAATCATGTGCCAAAGTAAATATTTATGATGTATGTCAGTGTATTACGGTGGTTTGTGTTCATTTGTTGGTGAAATTTTGTTTACATTAAATTAATGCATTATTGAAAATTTATTAATACTTTTATTGTTCTCTCTGTAAAATTTTATTAAAACGGTAACCGTTTCCTGACTTCTATATTGGACTTGATAAAACAAATAATAAATAATGCTTAGCATAATAGTGGTGTAAAGTGTATTTTGTGAACTTTAATTTTCGCCTGAAATGGATTTTTATGTTAAGAAAACTTATTTTTCATCCTGATTTTTCCCTCGGAATTTTTGTCACCTGTCACATTTCATGACATGGAGAAATATTGATTTTATGTCATGGCAGAAAATTAAGTTGATATACTGACTTGTTTTTTTACTCGTTTAAATAATCAATGTAATTGAAAATAAGATGCTTAAAGCAATTTAAGCACCTGCATATTGTAAAATTAAATTATTGAGGATAAAAAATCGGCTTTTTCAAAAAGTATCAGAAAGGATAGGAGTATCTGGATTCTTGAGAATAATGAGATGATCATATTCACTTCCTTTTTGGAAGTACCGATGTGCTTTCGTTACTTTTGTATAAAGAATAAATTTATGGGACGCAGTTACATTTTTCTTGCTTTGGCTATCCTATTTGAGATCATCGCTACCACTTTCCTCAAGAAATCTGAAGAATTCTCCAAACTATGGCCGTCTGTAGTAACCGTTATAGGATATGCCTGTGCATTTTATTTTCTGAGTCTTACGCTTCGCCAGATTCCGGTAGGCATTACCTACGCTATCTGGTCGGGAGTAGGCATTGTCTTTATAACGATGATTGGGGTAATAGCATTCAAACAGGTTCCTGATCTGTCTGCGATTATTGGTATTGTTCTGATTGTTCTTGGAGTGATTATTATTAATGTATTTTCAAAAATGGGAACGCATTAAAAAATAATCTCCTCATGCTTTTGCATCTGTTTCCAATGCTGAGATCTTGTTTTGTATAAGAAAAACTTTCCCAGTTTATATTTGAACTTTAAATAGCCGCGGAACTCAATGCCGCTAAATAATGTAAAGGGAATTGTCGGATTTTCCTCTAATGATTCTCTTATTCCATTACTGAATACGGTAGGACCTGTAGTAGCATGTATATTATGTGGATAACGGTGGGTGTTTATATTATCCATCATCAGCTCTAATGTTTTCTTAAGAAAAGGATGATTTTTATTGAATATAAGTGCCCATTGAACGTACAGATTTTCGTGTCTTTCTACACTGATCACAGCTTCATCATTATCCTTAATCAATTGTCTGAATGGTTTGGTAATACTACTGTCGATATCCAGATATACACCTCCTTTCTTATATAAAACAGCATATCTGAAAAAATCTGCTTTTGAAGCACCGATTCTCAGTTTACGATACGTTTCAATATATTGGGGCGGAAATTCTTCCGTGAGAAACTTTTCTATATCCTGATCATCATAAAAATAATACTTGTATTCCGGATTCTTTCTTTTCATATTCCAGATATGATAACGCGTAATCAGAGGAAGTTTTTTAGTGATAAAAGTCTGAAATATCTGTTTAGGTACTGCCATATTCAATTTTATTCTATTCTTAGAGGAAAATCCCGAAATCATTTTCATAAACCATTCGCATAAGTGGTAATAAGATTTTTCATGAATGAGAATACTCTTAATTTGTGTTTTCTGAAGTTTTGATTGTATTTTGGATGAATGGTTAAATCCCAATAGGTAGAAATTTTAATTTTTTTTTAATATTTTCTTTCAGATCCTGATAATGAGTTAGAAAACTTTAAAATTGAATGACCGAGTGATCTTATTTTATTTTTCGTCTTTCAAAAGGGTTATAGGAAATACCGACATTGAAATAAACTGAAGGTTTGTAAGTTCCTTTCCATATATAATCATTAAAGGATTCCTGCTTGTTAAATGCCCTGGAATTAATATTGGCTCTGAGCCCTGTTTTAAAAGTTCCGATGAAATTTCCCCCAAGATTGTGCTCATAGATTGCCCCTGAATTGAGAGCAACCTGCCGGAATTCATACGTATTATTATTTCGGTACGTATAAAAAGAAGTATTATCCATCTCCGTTCCTAAAGATAACCTTCCGTTTGCAGCAATATCTTTTCTTACCAATACTTTTTTCGGAAGCAGGATATCCAGTACCCATCCGTTATTGAACCTGTTTTCATACGTGAAGACAGGCAGCAGAGGAATTTGGGCACTTGGGTCAATAATACCAGCCAACCCGAGACTCATTTTTGTTTTTGGAGTTGCTTTTAAAATCAATGAAGCTGTAACCAATCCTCTGATGCGTTCAAAATGCTGATCACTTCCATCTGTAGAAATACTTGCAGAATATATGGCGGTCTTTTTAAATAATCTTGAAAAATAGCTAAGGTTGATGGCTTCCGAATGATAATGGAAGTTTTCTTCACTTTCAATTCCGGGGATGACAGAATTTTCATTTCCGATGGAAGTGTAGCGGTAGCTCAGAGCTGTACTCAAAAGCCAGCTTCTGTTCTTGATAAAGTAAATATTGGCATCCGCTTTCACTTGCTGAAAACTTTTCATCTTGTTATCCGGCAGCTCCTTTCCCTGAAGTTGTGAAGAGAAAGAAGATGGGGTAACGAATGTATATTCAAGATTGAAATTTCGTGATTGCGGAATTTTATCAGCAAAAAAAGCACGTACTTTCAACGGAATGCTGTCCTTTTTCTGAGCATAAATAATGTTTTTAAAAGGGAGGATTGCCAGTGGTACAAGCATTCTTCTCAATGTTTTCATGGGCAGTTTATTTTAAAGATTGAATTACAGATTGGAAAAAACTGAATGTGAAAATCTTGTCATAGAAGATATCCAGACTGTTTTCAATAATAGTATCCGTATAGCTGGAAGTATCCGCCACAAAAGTTTCTTCTACAAAAACAAACCAGAGTTCTGAAAGGCTGTATCTTCTTCTGAACTCCTCAGAAGCATTGCTGTCAGGTACCGCGGAATGCTTAAGATCACAAAACAGAATTCCTTTTTTATCTCCGCCCTGTTCCACAATATTAATAGGATGATGCAGGTAGCTGAGAATTTTCATTTTTGGATCAAAACATTCTACGAAATGATGTAAATCTATGAGCTGTATTACTTTTTCTTCCTGTTGAGATTCTGTCATAAAAAAACATTCTAGTGATATTTCCTGAGTCAGTTCGTGAAAAGCGGTTAATTCCATATGGGTTCATTTTACCGTACAAAGGAATAGAGAAAAGCAGCGCATGAATTTGTTTTTATACGAAACGGCTGGTATTTTATACAAAATCCGGGAAGCTGTTCATTGGTATAAAAAAATGCAGGTTTTGTATAATAAAATAGTTGTAATTTACGTTATTGTCTATTTTTGTTAACCCTTAAATGAGTCTATCACATGAAATACAGTCCGTGGAAATTTGAAGAAACCTTTGTAATGGATTTTTTGGTGGAAGCGAAGTATGGATTCCGAAGACATCTGCTGTTCCTGATTTTCTTTTTCTTCTTAATCTACAGTGCGAGGTTTTGGCATTGGTATGCAGGGATCTATCAGTATTATGTTTTATTCTTTGTTTATACGGTCCTGATTGCCATGGTTTACATTAATATATATGTATTGGTTCCACGGTTTTTCTTTAAAACAAAATATGTTACTTATCTCGCCTTGCTTGTTCTGATGGGAATCATGGGGCTCAATTTCATTGGATATAGTTTCAGACATCTTTTTGAAGATTTTAGGACACAATATATTCCCAAAGATAATGAGAGAGGAGGCATCTATGAAGGTGTGCTGATGTGTATTCCCATTATTCTGACCACAACAACCATAAAACTTCTGCAGAAATGGATTAGTGATAATAAAAGGATCAATGAGCTGAGCAATCTTACGATGAGTATGGAGCTTAATGAACTGAGAAATCAGATCAATCCACATTTTCTGTTTAATATGCTGAATAATGTAAAAGCGCTCATCAGAACAGATCCTGCCAAAGCTTCGGTGGTGATTGTAAAGCTTTCCGAGTTTCTCAGATATCAGCTTTATGAAAACAGTGAAGAAAAAACGTTACTGACTTCAGAAATTGATTTTCTGTCCAACTTTTTAAATCTTGAAAAGATAAGACGTGATAATTTCTCTTTTGATATTCATACAGAGGTTGATAAAAGAATCGTTAACAGTACTTTTATTCCACCCAATCTTTTTACCACTTTTGTAGAAAATGCTGTGAAACACAGTGTAGATCTCAGTGGAAAAGAATCTTATGTGAAAATAGAAATCAATATCGAGAATAAACAGCTTTATTTTGTGTGCGTGAATTCAAGGAGTGTGGATTATAGTGTTTCAGATAAAAAAAGCAGCGGACTCGGGCTGGCCAATATTACAAGAAGGCTTGAGCTTCTCTACAGTGATACATTTGATCTGAAGATAGAATCCGATGATAAAGAATATAGTGTAAATTTAAAAATTCCCGTTTGATGAATTGTATAATAATAGATGATGAACCTTTGGCAAGATCCGAAATGAGATCGCTGATCGCTGAAATTTCAAGTATGGGTATCCTTGGGGAATTTTCCAATGCACCTTCAGCTTTAGAGTTTCTTAAAGATAATGATGTGGACCTTATTTTCCTTGATATAGAAATGCCCATGGTGACAGGTCTTGAATTTGCAGAAATGCTTCCCAAAAAATCCCTGATTATTTTTACCACTGCCTATTCTCAATATGCATTGAAAAGCTATGAACTGGAAGCTGTTGATTATCTCCTGAAACCTATAGATCCCCAAAGACTGGAGAAAGCAATCGAAAAAGCAATACTTTACACCGAACTATTGTCTAAAGATACCGTGAAAAATACGGTAGAATCTAATACAGCAGACTTTTTATTCATCAAAGCAGAGCGAAGGTTTTATAAGATCAGCTTTTCAGATATTAAGTTTATAGAAGGGCTTAAAGACTATGTGGTGATTCACACAAAGCAGCAGAAGCTGATCACGGCAATGAATTTAAAAACCATTCATCAGAAGATATCTGGTGAAACCTTTATCAGAGTAAGTAAATCCTACGTTGTGAATATGAACTATATAGATTCATTTGATAATCATAATATATACATTGATGACTCAGAAATTCCTCTTGGAGAAGTATACAGATCCGAGTTTTTCACAAAATTTGCCGGAGGACTCTTGAATTCAGATTAGAATATAAGTAATAGGTAATGAGTAATGAGCAATAATAAATGCCATCCAAGCAATCAAAAAATCTGTGTCAATCTGTGCAATCAGTGGGAGAAAATATAATAATTCAATAGAAATGAGCTTTAGCCAAAACTTAGAAATAGCAGTTCATTTAATAAAGTTTCTGGTCTCTTTCACAAAAGAAACTTCTCCTTTTTCCTACACCCGTCTGTTTTTTAGTAAGCTTTTGTCCACATATAGGACACATAGATTTCGTATGAACCAGCCAGTGCTTTTTCAAAACAAATTCTCTTTTCCATTTTAGAAAATCAAAACTGTAATTTCTGGCTTCAGCAATGAGTTCCTTTCTCTTTTTGGGAGGAAGATTACCCAGTAAACTTTCAGGCTGAACGCCAATTCGGAAAAGAACTTCATTTTTAATAATATTTCCAACACCCGAAAAAATATCCTGATTCATCAATGCATCACAGACCATCATTTTCGGATTAGATTTTAATTTCTCTTCAGCTTTTTTAGGATTCCACTGATTACTCATGATATCAGCCTCCCAGTCAATTGCAGAAAGAAATTCAAGGTCCACAGTTTTTACAGAACAGGTGTAAAAATAGATGCTTCCGGTAGAAAAGAATAAAGCTAATCGTAAACTTTTATCCGGTTTAGTCTGCTCATTAATGCTGTAAGAACCAAACATTAATAAGTGGATACGAATGGCTGCTTTTTCAAAAACAAGGTAAGTCTGCTTTCCAAAAGTCCGGATTTCCAAAAGAGTTTGACCCATGAAGACCTCTTTTTCAAATTGGGCATTTCCGGAAATTTCTGTCACTTGCTGGCCAGCAAATGGCTGCAGGTTTTCTTTCATTAATATGATGGAGGGACCTTCAGGCATACGTTTATTTTGAGATAAATGATTCAAATAATATTCCATAATTGGATAAAATCTGATGTTCTATCCCAAAATAAACCTATTCACAATATATTCAGACCAGCTTTTGCCCCACAAAACGAATCACAGAACCCGTCCCATTGTGGAATAATCCTTCATTCAGTTCAATTTCTGTTTCTTCTAATTCAATAATGTCATAATCCGGAAAATCAGCTTTGATTTCTTCAATAGAGAATAACGATTCAATATCCTTTGGACCGCCTACTTTTTCGTTCTTTGTAATATATTCAAGATGGTTTTTACTGAAAGCTTCGAAAATAACAAAACCTCCTTTACGAAGATATTGATTCAGCATCTGATGAATTGATGATTTAATAGCCCCCGGAAAATGAGCATAAATAAGAGCAATCGCATCAAACTGTTCTTTCTGATAATGTAAAGTGGAAAGTTCTCCCACCTGATAATCAATAGTAGTTTGTTGTTGCTCAGCCAGCTGCAACGCTTTACTTCTTCCATTGGCACTGATATCGAAAGCAGAAACCTGCCATCCTTTGTGGCCGCAAAACAGCATTCCGACCTTCGCCTTCTGCAGGGAAAAGTATTTTTCCGGGAGTTAATTGTAATAATTGTTCTCTTAGATAATTGTTAGGTTCGGTTCCATACGCAAACTCTTCGCTGCTGTACCTTTCGTCCCACCTGTTGAGCCATGTGTTGTCTGTCATAGTTATAATTTAAAATTTGAAAGAAGAATCAAAAATATTCTTCAATTGTATTAGTTGTATCAAAAGTAGAATATTTACTCAAGTTTTCCGATCCCTAAAAAACGTTTACTATAATAGATTTTTTGAATGACAGATCTGTTTAATAAAAATCTAAATACTATTCCGTACAATTAAAATTTGGAGTAATTTTGAAAAATGATGAATTTAAACCAGATTTTCACCAATCAACGTACAGGAAACAATCCACAGACAAAGGCTTCACGAACTGATTTTCAAAGGGATTTCGACAGAATTATCTTCTCTTCTGCCTTCAGAAGACTGCAGAATAAGACGCAGGTTTTTCCTCTTCCCGGAAGTGTTTTTGTACACAACAGACTTACGCATTCTTTGGAGGTATCATCCGTAGGAAGAAGTTTAGGAAGCATTATCGGTGAATTTATTGCTGAAGATTTTAAAAATGAACTGACTGAAGATTCAAAGAATTTTTATCTCTATAATTTAGGAAATGTAATTGCTGCAGCGTGCTTATGTCATGATGTGGGAAATCCTGCATTTGGACATTCTGGTGAAGATGCCATTGCCAGCTATTTTGAAAGAAATGAAAAAGATCTGAAATCAAAGTTCAATGAAAAAGAGTGGGCGGATCTGGTGAATTTTGAAGGAAATGCAAACGCCATAAGAGTACTGGCACAGCAGCAACAAGGGAAAGATGCAGGAGGTATTCAGCTGACGTTTTCTACATTGGCAAGTATTGCAAAATACCCGTGCGAAGCGGTTGCAAAGAAAAAAGGAATCATTCACAGAAAGAAATTCGGGTTTTTCCAGAATGAAAAAGATATATTCCTGGAAATTGCCAAAGGAACCCAGCTTATTTCTGAAAGTGAAGAACCGCACATTTTCAAAAGACACCCTTTTGTATGGCTGGTAGAAGCGGCTGACGATATCTGCTACAACATCATAGATATGGAAGATGCCCACAGATTGGGTATTGTTTCCACTGCAGACTGTAAAAATCTGTTTTTCGAGCTGGTAAAATCTGAAACGGATGATGTTCAGAGAATCGAGACAAAGCTTAGTTCTATTTCCAATGAAAACGAACAGATTTCTTATTTGAGAGCAAAAGTAATTAATGCATTAATCAATAAGTCAATTGCGATGTACAAGCATAACTTTGAGACGATTCTTGAAGGAAATCTTGGCAACGGCTTACTTGATATTTATAAAAAAGAAAATAAAGCATTACAGGATATTGAAAGTTTCTCGGTAGAAAAAATTTACAATCATAAAGCTGTTGTTGAGATTGAAAATGCCGGGTATAATGTAATGTATGAATTGCTGGATCATTTTATTCCTTCCATCCTAAAGCCTGATGATCAAAGAAAATCCTATGATGTAAAAGCTTTGAAATTAATTCCAAAGCAATTTATTTACAATGACGGAACTGATTATCAGAAAGTGCTGGGAGTCATTGACTTCGTTTCAGGAATGACCGATAATTACGCTACCGATTTATATAGAAAAATTAAAGGAATAGACATCGGAATGACCGTGTAGATTCTATTTATTGTAATAATTCAGAAGCCTCTTCTATTAATGATTTCATTAAAGTGGAGGCTTTTTTATGCTTTAAAAGCGGAGCAATCTGACCGGACCAGAAGAATACCAGATCATTCTTTTGCTGTTCCAAAGCAGCTTTTCTCAATGCTCCCATAAAATGAGTCTGCAAAGGAAAAGGCAATGTTTTGTCCGTTGCAGTCAATACATCTCTTGTGATTTTTGTTGTAATTCCACGTCCTAATCTTCCGGTATACGTTCTGGAAAGCGTGGTGGATTTAGCTGCATCAGAAAACAAAAACTCTTTGTGTATCGGTAAAGCTCCGGATTCTTCAGTCGCCAGAAATGCTGTTCCGATCTGTACAGCATCAGCTCCCAGTGTGAAGGCACCGGCAATTCCACGACCGTTGGCAATACCTCCGGCAGCCACTACAGGGATTTTTACACGGTCTTTAATTAATTGGATCAAAGCAAAAGTTCCCGTAGTAGAAAGTTCTGCCTGATCCAGAAACGAAGGTCTGTGTCCCCCGCTTTCAAAACCGGAAGCAACTATAACATCCACGCCTGTGTTTTCTAGAGAAATCGCTTCATCAAGCGTTGTCGCATTTCCCAACACAATAGTTCCGTTACGCTGAAGATCTTCAATGATATTTTCATCCAATAGTCCAAACATGAAGCTGAAAACTTTAGGTTTTATATCAAAAACAACATCCAGCTGGTTTTGAAATCTTGATTCAAAAGAGGGTGGTGGTGCAGGAATATCCGTTTGCAAAAGATCAAAATAAGGTTGGAAAGTCTCAACCGCCTTTTGATATTGCTCTTTTGTATGTTCTTCGTCAATGATATCGTGATCACTTACCCAGAGATTAAGATTGTAAGGTTTGTCCGTTTTGGATTGTATCGCTTTGTGAGTGTCATAGATTTCCTGCGGTGATAATGTATACGCTCCGAAACCTCCCAACCCGCCAAGGTTACTCACGGTTGTTGTCAGTTCAACAGTAGAAAGACCTCCGCCAAAAGGACCTTGCAGAATAGGATATTCAATTCCTAATAATTCCGTAATTCTATTTTTATTCCACATGATGGTACTGGTTTTTATTAAAAATCTGAATTAAGGTTGTACATGGGTCAACGTCTTGTTAACGATCATCCATTTCCCATCGATATAATTGAAAGTTATGAAATTATAATAATTAAAATCATACATTTTGACGTTTAATTTCGCAACAGCAATCGAATTAATGATGTCAATTGAAATAATTTCAGCTTTAAATTCCTTTCCTGATTTTTCCGGACTTACACGGTTTCCAACCCCTTCAATATATTGCTTTGCAGTTTTGAAATAGGGAACTCCATTGACGTCTCCGAAAAGTAAAGCGTCTTTATAAAAAATTTTGGTAAGAAGTTCTGTATCTCCTTCATAGATTCCTTTGAAATAATAATTCTCTATGACATTTCTTATTTTAGTTTCTGAGGTCTGATTGGTTTTCATATCCTTTAGATTTTGTGCATGGCCGCTCAACGGAAAGCTGAGCAGCCATGCTATAATTAATGATAGTTTCATGATAAATGGTGTCCCGCACCCATACCTCCGTCAACATTGATGATGGCTCCGGAAATTAATTTATTCTTGGCAATCGCATGAATCATCTGCGCAACTTCTTCCGGCTCTCCAATACGCTTGATCAGGTGAAGTCCTACATTATTATCAAGGTCTGCACCATGCATCGGAGTTCTGATTAGTCCCGGAGCAACGGTATTCACTCTGATATTATCTTTTCCAAACTCTGCAGCAAGCTGTAAAGTCAGTGCATGAATTGCTCCTTTGCTGGAAATCGGTGCAGTAGAAGGAGATTCTGCAATCGCATGATATACCAATGGCGTTCCTACATTGATTACCACACCGTCTTTTTGTTTGATCATCTGAGGAATAACAGCCTGTGTAGTAAAGAATGTTCCTTTTAAATTGGTGGTTAAAAAACGGTCCAGATAGTCTTCAGTAACGTCCAGAAATGCTTTGTTCTCATAGATTCCTGCATTATTGATAAGGACATCAACAGTTCCAAATCTTTCTAAAGCTGTTTTTACCAGTCCTTCTCCTGTTGCTTTGTCAGAAACATTTCCGGCAACCATTGCCAGATGTTCTCCGGCTCCTAATTCATGATACACTTCTTCAAGTTTGGATACTGTTTGTGAATTAATGATCACATTATCGCCTCTGTCTAAGAAATAACGGGCTGTTTCCAATCCTATTCCTGAAGATGCTCCTGTTATTATTACGGTTTGTTTTTTCATAACTGATTTATTTTTTTTCTGTTGAAAATCCTTGTTCTTTTAACACTGAAACCTGTTCTCCGGCATATCCCCAGTTATCATCTTCAATTTCGTTGATGACAATATGCGTTAAATGAGGATCTTTATTCAAAACTGAGGTAATAGCTTCACTTATTTTTTTGATTAATTGTTGTTTCGTTTCGCGGTTAAGATCTTCGCGAAGCACATCTACTTTGATGAATGGCATGATGGTAAATTTTTAAGATTAATTGATATTTGAATGATATTAATAAGCCTCTGAAACAAGATGGATATTAAGATCAAAATTGTTGTAGATCAGCGTGTCACCAAGATTGGTAAAGAAATTAGAAGATCTGAATCTGATATTGAATTTCGTTCTGTCAACTACGATTTTAGTATCTAAAACAGCAGCGTTTTCTGTTTTTACAATGTGAAAACTTGTATCGATAGGATGGGTAATCCCCTTTATAGTAAGATCTCCTTTTACATAATAAAGATTTTCATCACCCGGTTCGACATGTGTGATTTCGAAATAAGCTTCAGGAAACTGTTCAGAATTAAAAAATCATCAGAAGCCAGATGATTGGCAAATTGAGTATTTGTTTCTGTGTCCTCAATATCAAGGATTCTAATACTACGGGTATCAATGATAAATTTTCCGGATACAGGTTTTCCTTCTCCGAAGGTAAAGTTTCCTTCTTTTACACCAATTGTACCGTTATGAGCTCCGGTTACTTTTCTTCCGATCCATTCGATGGTGCTATTTTCTTTATTGACTTTAAAATTTTTTGTGTCCATTTTTATTAGGTTTAAATATTGACACAAAGTTCAGCCGATCGAAAGAAAAAGTTACGTGATGTACCTCACAAAATAGAAGAGGTTTTAAAGAGGCAGATTATTGATGAAGTCTGCTCAACGTTTCTCTGGTGACTCCCAGATAAGATGCGATCAGATGTTTGGGAACCAGATTGTAGAGTTGGGGATACATGGATAGAAGTTCTTCATAGCGGAATTTAGCATCATTATTCATGAAAGAAAGCAGTCGTTTCTGGGCTGCTACATAGCCTTTGTTGGTTCTCCATCTGAAAAAATGTTCCACTTCATGAATTTCATTACAGATCTTTTCTCTGTCTTCATTGGAAATAGACAAGATTGTGGCGTTTGTAATACAGTCTACATTAATGGTAGCTCTTGTTTTGCTGTAAAGCGCATCGAAATCTGTCACCCACCAGGTAGGCATGGCGAACTGGAGAATAAGCATTTTCATGTTGTCGTTAAGATAAAAAGCTTTTAGACAACCCTCAATAACAAAATATTCATGGTTCACAAAATCACCTTCCGAGATCAGGCTTTGCCCTTTCTTTAAACTGATCAGATTAAAATGTCCAAAAACGTAATCCAGCTGCTCCTCCGTAAGGGAAGTGAATTTTGAGATATGATCTTTTAATATTTCTTTAGAATCGGTCATGATGTGTAATGAATATTCAAAAGTAAGAGTTTTTAAGAATAATTTTAATTTTAAAAAATAATTTAGCCGTTTCAGCATTGATTTTCTGTGGATTATATTTCCGGTTTTACATTTATTTTCTTATATTTAAGCAAACACGAACAATAATGTTTTTAACAAAACAGGATTTGTGACGACATATTAAAAAAATTAAAACTATGGGTATATATTTAGCGCCCGTTATTTTCTTCGGGCTTATCATTTTATTTGCTTCGTTTTTTGTGGTTAAGCAGGAAACAGCGGCTATTATTGAACGCTTTGGAAAGTTTCGGGCTGTAAAACATTCCGGTCTTCATCTTAAACTGCCAATCATAGATCAGATTGCAAAAAGACTGAATTTAAGAATTCAGCAGCTGGATGTAATGATTGACACCAAAACATTAGACAACGTTTTTATCAAAATGAAAATCTCTGTTCAGTATCAGGTAATCAGAAGTCAGGTTGGAGATGCTTATTATCGTTTGGAAAATCCTGAAAATCAAATTACTTCATTTGTTTTTGATGTGGTAAGAGCTGAGGTGCCAAAGCTGAAACTGGATGATGTTTTTGTAAGAAAAGATGATGTAGCAATTGCTGTGAAGAGTGAACTTCAGGAAGCTATGAACAGTTATGGATATGACATTATCAAAGCTTTGGTAACAGATATTGATCCGGATGAGCAGGTAAAACATGCCATGAACAGAATCAATGCTGCAGAAAGAGAAAAAACAGCTGCAGAATATGAATCCGAAGCACAGAGAATTCGTATTGTAGCTGTTGCAAAAGCAGAAGCAGAATCTAAAAAATTGCAAGGGCAGGGGATTGCTGATCAAAGAAGAGAAATTGCTAAAGGACTTGAAGAGTCTGTAAGAATGTTGAATAACGTAGATATCAATTCTCACGAAGCATCAGCACTTATTGTAGTGACCCAGCATTATGATACTTTACATTCGGTAGGAGCGAGCAGCAGAAGTAATCTTGTACTTCTTCCCAATTCACCTACTGCCGCAAGCGGAATGCTGAATGATCTTGTAGTGGCTATGACAACTGCAAATACCTTAGGAGAGGCTAGTAAAGGGAAATATCCTGATCCTCCTAAAAAAGAAAGCGGGTATTAAGATAGAAAGGAAAATGAATATATAATGATTAACTTTTCCGGATTGACTAAAAGTAACTTATGACTTCATTCTTCCAACTTCCAACATAAAAAAAGTTCCTGAAATTTTCAGGAACTTTTTTATTAATTATTTCTTCGTTTTAGAAACCTGTTCGATCAGCGTGTATTTGATTGAAGAAGCATCAGCTGGTGGATTAGCGATTTTTTCTGTTTTTACTTTTAAAACATATTCGTAACCTGGCTCATAAGTAAAACCTTCAATTTTGCTGTAGAAATTCGTCCAGTCTGCAGCAGCACTTTCTTTTACCTGCATGCATTGCATACGGCCGGCTCCGGCAGAACACTCTACGGTTTGAGGTCCTATGATAATGGTTTTTTCATTGGCTGCCAGTTCTTTCTTTTTTGTCTTAGAAACCTGTTTTACTAAGGTGTATTTTATGGAAGATGCATCAGCTGGTGGATTGGCAATTTTTTCCGTTTTTACCTTTAAAACATATTCATACCCCGGTTCATAAGTAAATCCTTCGATATTGCTGTAGAAATTCGTCCAGTTTCCGGAAACGTTTTCTTTTACCTGCAGACATTTCATAGGAGCTACACCTGTACAATCTGCTGTTTGTGGTCCTACGATGAATGTTTTTTCATCACCTGCAGATGCATTGGCTGTGGTTGTACATTGCGTCATTGCGAATAATGCTAATGCGGGAGCTGCCCCTTTTAGAATTGTTGCTATACTTTTCATAAAACTTGATTTTTTCCCCATACCTCGCAATTACCATGCCGAAATTAGTTAGATGAATTTGTAGTACTTCTGCTATTGCTTTTTATTTTTTTAATCATTTAATTTGAATTTCTTAAAAACTAAACACAAAATATAATTCTTACAATAAATATGGAAAATCAAATGCAAGTTGAAAATTACAGGATTCAAAAACCTGAAATGTGGGCAGGAAATATCGGGGACGAAGAAATAAAAAGCCTGATCAAAGACTCCGAATTCGCCAAAAGACAAATTGATGAAGGCCGCGATTACTGCTACTTTTTAGATAAAAAATACTATACAAGCAATACGGAAAACAGCGAATATGTATGCATGGCATATACGCTGAACGAACCCGGAAATCTGGAAAGAGCTTCTGTTTCTGATGTCATTGTAGAGGAAAATGAAGTCTATCAGATTCACAGAATCAGTGTATTGAGAGATGGAGTACTGATTGATAAGATTCCGGATACGAAAATAAAAGTCCTTGACAGTGAAAACCAGAGCAGTGGAGGAGTTTTGAGCAGTAATAAGAAAATCAATATTACAATTAAAGATCTTAGACTGTATGATGTTCTGATTCTGGAAGATTCAAGAATCAAAGAATTTACAGACCGGGATTTTTTAAGAAAGGAATTCTCAAAATACGTTTGGGTAAGTCCGGATAATTACTGGGCTTACGGTAGTTTTAAATTTACTTTTATCAACGAACGGGAGCAGACTATTGCTTACAAAAAAACATTTTTCAGAGATGAACAGGGCAGTGTTCTTGAGCCCGAAATCAATCACCTTAAAAAAGGAGAAAGGTTTGTTATTGAAGAACAAAATTATATCAATCCCGTAGATTCCGGACGTGAAATTTTCCCTTATATAGATTTTGCTACAGAAAGTAACTGGATAGACCTTTCTAATTATATTGTACCTCTCTATGATGAGATTTTCAATAAATCTTCTTTACAGGATTTCGCTCCGAATCTGATTGAAAAACTGGATGCTATTGCTGATCTGGATGAAAAGCTCCAGTTTGCAATAGAATATGTTCAGAATCATGTCTATTATATCTTTAACGCTGATGAAATGAATGGACATAAGCCACAGGAACCCTCTGTAACGTATGAAAACAAGCAGGGAGACTGTAAGGCAAAATCAGTTTTGTTAAAAGTAATCCTTGATTATATAGGGGTAGATGCTTCTGTAGTACTCGTGAATTTTAACACAGATTATTATATTAAATATTATTTGCCATCATTATTGAACTTCAATCATGTGGTGGTGAAAGTAAACTATAAAGGCGAAGAATATTTCATAGATGCTACCATCCGTGATGAATTCGGACTGATCGAAAACAGAGGGTTTATCTATTTTATGCATTATCTGGAAGTGAAAAAAGATCAGGTGCTTCAGGTAAGAAAATCTTATAAATATCCTTATTTCTGTATTGATGAAAAAGTAGATCTGAACGCACAAGGCAATACCGGAAAACTTACTTTGTCAACTACTTACAAAGGAAACAGAGCCAATGCCATGAGAAGGTATTTTAAAAGTACCAATAAAAGAGAAATCATAGACAGCTGGAATGGCTTCCTTTTTTATGCCCTTAATTATTCAGGGGACAGGAATGGCACAGATGTCCGAAATGTATTCAAAGATGCTGCAATTGATGTGATAAGTGATGATAAAAGATTAAATGAAGTAAAGATCCGCTATACTGCTATTGTTGAGAATCCTTATTTTGTAGATCCACAGAAAAATCGTTTTCTGATGTACTTTGACCGAAATGTGATAAAGGCAGGTGCAAGAGATTTCATTCATAAAGATTTACCGTTCTGGCATAATTTCGACAGTGAGAAATATGAAATCAACCTGAATACAGATCAGAAAATTGATACTGAAGAAAAATATACCATTCAGGAAAGTACAATAGCTAATCCATATTTTGACTATAAAAGCCGTAAAAAAATAAACAAAAACGGAGCAAGTGTATCTATAGAATACAATCCTTTGGTTAATCTTGAAATTCCGCAAAGTGAGTTTGAAAATTTCAGGACAGATCATCATACTGTTGCTGACAGTAATTTTGGACTTGGGATTGATATTATTGAACCTGGACTGATGAATATGCTTAAATTCAGTTTTAAGAAAAAGTTTAAATAGAATCTGGGTTTTAAATTCAAAGTTTAAAATTTAAGGTTTAGGGTTTCGGCGGGCGGCTCTGCCGCCCGCCGAAACCCTTCTATCTTAATAATATTCAATGCTCATCGTTTCTGATGATAAACAGTAAAATTTTTGATGTATGAATTATGTAACGGCAATCTATCTCCTGAATATTGTTTTGTATGCCATGTATTTCTTTGGACGAACTGGAGGTGAAACAGATGTTTCAGGTGCAGACTTTTTTGTTTCAGGAGTTTTATCTCTTCTTCTGATTTTCGCAGGATATCTGAATGCAAAAAAGGAATGATTTACAGAACTGTTCTGTGGATGTTTTTTGTGAACGTATTTTTATTTTCTTGTTCCGGTTTGTTTGATCAGTTTGGAGGTCATTTTAATATCCTTTCTAACAGTAATAGTGATAGTTTTCTTTTTTCACTGGCACTTATAGTATATAATGGATATCTTTTCCCTTTAACGATTATTCTTGAAGGTTCAGGCTTGGCATTGGTGGTTCCGGTTGTATTATCATTTATTCTGCCTTCATTAGGATATTTGATAGGGAAGAAGCTTCATAGAAACGAACAGAATTCTACAGATTTCTAGTCATTGCGAACCAAAGGTGAAACAATCTCAATAGAAATATAGGGTTGGAAAACGCAAAGACGAAACTATTATTACAGGGAATGCTTTTAAGGCGCAAAGATTTTATCTCCGATAAACTTGAGATCGCATAATCTTTGCTGAAAATCTCAGATTTTCTTGCGTCTTAAAATATACGCAAATCATGAAGTTCTTGCGCCTTTGCGATTATCCAACAAAAAAATGACAAGTTCATTTAGAGTATGCAAAGGTGCAAGTATTATTACAAGGAATGCTTTTTGATCAAAAAAGCGAGAAAAGTCCTAAAGCTATTCCTGGTTCTGAGGCTGATTATTAGATGTAAAGAACTTCTGTTTACCGATCAAAAGTTCAAAAAACAATCTGAAATCCGAAATCAGAGACCACAAAGGATATTTAAAAGTAGCCGGTTTATTTCTTTCAATCACAGCATGACTGAACCATGCAAATCCATAGCCTACAATCGGGATGTACCAAAGAAACCTTTCCTTTCCGGAGCTGATAACATACCATATCACGAAAAATACGAGAAATGTTCCGATAAAATGGAATATACGGGTTCCTGTTTTACTGTGTTCGGTAAGATAGAACTGGTAAAACTCTTTGTATGTTTTGATTCTTTCGGCCATGGCGATCTAGTTTATTGATTCTATTGAAGTTAAAGCAATAATTCTGCCGATTTTCATGAATGGGTAAAAAAGCAAAAAGGCAAAATAGCCAATCAGTCTCTCCATCAGGTTTAACCTCTTTGCTATTTTGCCTTTCCGCAATTTTATTTAGTGCTTATTTAGCTGTCTTTTAATTCTTTTCCAAGCTTACTGTTTTTGTATCCGTAGCAGAAATAAATAACCATACCGATCAGGAACCACATTCCGAACCAGAACCAGTTCTCATGGCTCATTCCTGTAAGAAGATACAGACATGAACTTAATCCAATCAATGGAATTAGTGATAAGTTCTTGATAAAAGTAACAACACATAGGATCAGGTTGATAATAATAAAGAAGAAAATAGAAGCTCTGAATTCCCCCTCTTTAGGATCTGACCAGTTCAGCAGGTTGTCAAAAAATTCCGGCTGCCATTTATAGAAAACCAGCAAACTACCAATGAAAATAACAGGGAAAATGATTTTACCATTCACATAAGGAAGGTGAAATCTGCCCTTAATCTTTTCTTTAGCAGGAAGCATAAGTACTCCAGCGCATACCAATACAAAGGCAAAAATAGTTCCGATACTTGTAAAATCAAGGATGAATGTTTTATCTGTAAACAGGATGGGAATACCTACCACAATACCGGTAACAATAGTTGCATAAGAAGGTGTTTTGTATTTAGGATGTACCTTTTGAAACCTTGCAGGCATCAGTCCGTCACGGCTCATAGCATACCAGATTCTCGGCTGTCCCATCTGGAAAACCAATAATACGGTTGTAATAGCTACAATGGCTACGAAAGAAACTACTAATTCCATCCAGGCTACATTGGCATTTGTTTTTTCAAATATGAATGAAAGCGGATCTCCTACACCATCAAATTTCTTGTAATCTACCATTCCCGTTAATACAAGCGTTAATGCAATATAGATTACAGTACATAATACAAGGGAGATGATCATTCCTTTTGGTAAGGTTTTCTGAGGATCTTTAGTCTCTTCGGAAAGTACACTTAGAGCATCAAACCCAATATAGGCGAAAAATACTCCCGATACAGCACTCATTACCCCTGCAAAACCATTTGGCATGAAGGATGGTGTTCCTGTTGTAGGGCTTATCGGTGTCCAGTTTTCAGTATTGATATAAGCAAAGCCAACCAGGATAACTAATAGAATTACTCCCAATTTTAAGATAACCAGAGAGTTATTGAAGTTTTTACTTTCTTTTACTCCTACATAGCAAAGCCATGTGATTAACCCATTGATAACCAATGCCGGAATATCTACAATGAATTTCAAACTTCCGATTAACGGAGCGGTATTCCATGCATTTAAAAGTTCTTTATTTTCAGAACCGTATTGAACTGCTTTTCTAGCTTCAGTATAGCTGCACGTCAGATAGTCAGGGATATGCATTCCGAGACGGCCTAAGAAACTCGTGAAATAATCTGACCAGGAAAAGGCTACATAGATATTCCCGAAAGAATATTCCATGATCAGAGCCCATCCAATTACCCAGGCAATCAATTCTCCAAAACTGGCATAAGCATAGGTGTATGCAGAGCCTGCAGTAGGAATTCTGCTGGCAAACTCAGCGTAGCATAAAGCGGTAAATCCACAGGCAAAACCGCAAATCAAATATAGTAGAATAACACCGGGACCACCTCTGAAAACGGCTTCTCCCAAACTGCTGAAACTTCCAGCTCCAATAATGGCCGCTATACCAAAAAATACAATGTCCCATACACCTAAGACTCTTAAAAGTCCCGTTGAAGTATCTGTATCTGAATAGATTTTTCTTCTAAAAAGTTGACTCATTCAATAACTATATTTGATTTGAAAAAAAGCAAATGTAATGATTTTTTATTTTGATGTTAACAGTTGTTAAGAACATTTGGGTAAAAATGCTCAAACAAAAGGCTTTAATCTTTATAAACAGGGATTTCCACATAGCTGTCATTATACCATTTTATCTCCAGAGGTTCACCAGCATCTTTTAATGTTTCATCACTTACATCTTTTCCTGAACCATAATTGACCTGCCAGTTTTTATTTTTATTAGCCCCTACCAATACTATCAGTTTACTTCCTTTTTCTATTTTTTTGCTCATAAAAAATGAATTTTTGATCGGGATCTGCTCCTTTTTACCAGGCTTAAGAAGTTGACGTTTGGAATTGTCTTTTGCAAAGCTGGCTCTTGTAAGATGTGTAGATAATAAAAACGTCTTACCATCCGGCTGTACCTGATATAATGAAGTACTAGGGTCAAAATCTTTCTTATTAATGGAAACGTTGAATACTCCGGATAAATTTCCGCTTAATATAATATCTCTGTCCAGAACTTCACTTTCAAAATAAACAGAATTGGTTACATATACACTATCCTGTTCGCTTACTTTATGATAAAGGTATTTCGGATTTCTGTCTTTGAAGTCAATGGTCTGTTGGGTAAATTGTTCTGTTTTGGGTTTCTCAAAAACTAAAGAACCGTTTTTACGATCCTGAAGATAAAATTTAAGAGTAGACGAGTGCATTTTATCAAGGCTGGAAACGTGTTTCCATGTATTGCTGCTCATGATCTGAAAATTGACTTTATCCTTTAGAAGTTCCGGTTTTTTTCCATCTTTCAGAATATAATCGAACCATGAAAAAGCAAGTTCATCAATACTTATTCTGGCTACAGGATCTATGAGGGTACTTCCGGTACCATAGACATAATTGTACCCATAGCTTTGAGCTCCTGCATGATCATAAGGCCCTATAACTAGATAATGGTTAGGGTTTTTGTTGTATTGGTGATGTTGTTTATAATAATACATTGCTCCAATCTGATCAGCATCATAATAGCCGGTAGTCGTTAAAACTGGAATGTTTATTTTGGCAAAATCATTTTTATAAGGAACCATTTTCTGCCAGTATTTGTCATAACCGGGATGATCCAACCATCTTTGAAAAATTTTATTAGGCTTTCCGCTAAGGGAATCCAGAGCTCTGAATGACCTTCCGCTTTTATACCATGCAGTATTGATAGAATCCCATTTTGGATAATTGGTGAAGGTGGCTTCATCGGTCAGCTTATTATTAGTGACATATCGGATCCACTGCATCATATAGCTCATGAATACATTGTTTTGAGCAGGGTAATCTATCCCGATTCCTACCGATACCTGAGGTACAATTGTTTTCAAAGCCGGATGCAGTTTTTTGACCGCTGCCCATTGGCTGAATCCTAAATAGCTTCCGCCTATCATTCCTACTTTACCATTGCTCCATGGTTGTTTGCTTACCCAGTCTATGACTTCATAAAGATCCTGTGCTTCGTCTTCAAATGGATTATTGGGATCATTACTGTCCCTTTTTCCACGGGTATTAACCACAGCTCCTACATAATTGTAGACGGCTGCTCTTTTCCCCATTCCTGCATCTACAAGCTCCCCGGCATAAATATTATTGGTAAGAATAACAGGCAGGGGAGATTTATTCTCTTTTTTTCGTACAATCGTAATCGTAAGTTTTGTTCCGTTTTTTAAGGTAAGGTTCTTGGTTTCAATAATGAATTTTTCCTGCTCCTTTACTTTGAACAGCTGCATAACCTGAGGCTTAATGCTGGAATAGGTTTTATAATTGACATAATTTTTACATAAAGCCAGAGCAGAAGCATAATCTATAGTGTCCTTATCTTTTTGCTTGTCAAGTGCTGTTTTCAGAGATTTTTTATATTCCCTTACATCACCATCCAAAATGGTTCCTATTTTGGCAGTCAGTGGATCCGAGAAACTTTCATATTTTGTTGTAAAGGCCGTTTGAAGAGCATTGGAAAAAGATGTTTTTTTATCCTTTTCCATCAGTTTGGCCATGCTGTAGATTTCATAAGCAAGAGATTTGTTCCCCGCCATATTGTGATCTGCGTATTCTTTACGATAATCATTTAAGCTTGTAATAGAACTTTTGTAATCTTTTGCGGCAAGCTGTAAACGAAACAGGTTATCTAAAAATGTGACGGTAGATTTCGGTTTGTTTTTAGGAGATTGATGTTCAGTAATCACCTTTAGAGCGAGTTCCGGAATTTGTTTTTCCAAAATTACAGAATCTGTTGTTGCTGTTTTTGGAAAGTAAAACTTCTGAGCTTGCATTAGATTGACAAAAACTAATGCTACGAGTATTTTAAATTTCATTAATAGTGTGTTTTGAGCTGCTGCTGAAAAAGTATCACATCAGAATGTGTTGTTGATCATTCATTACTCAGGTGGTTATTTTTAGATGACTAAATTAAGAATTTTTATCATTAAAGGATGAAATAATCTCATTGCTGTTTTTGTTGTGTGAAGTCTGCTGAAACTAACTTAAACAGAAGGTTTTAATCTTTGTAAACAGGGATTTCCACGTAGCTGTCATTATACCATTTGATCTCCATCGGCTCTCCGGAATCCTTGATCGTTTCATCACTTACATCTTTACCGGAACCATAATTAACCTGCCAGTAAGGTGTTTTATTCACTCCCACCAATAAAAGGAGTTTACTTCCTTTCTCTATCTTTCTACTCATAAAATAGGAATTGTTAATTGGGATTTGTTCCAGCTTATTCGGTTCAAGAAGCTGTCGTTTTTCATTGTTCTTCGCATAGCTGGCTCTCACGATATGAGTGGATAGTAACGAAGATTTTCCATCCGGCTGAATTTGGTACAGGTAAGTATCCGTATCAAAATCCTTTTTATTGATGGCAATATTGAAAACTCCGGACAGATTTCCGCTGATGATCATATCCTTGTCAAGCACTTCACTTTCGAAAGCAATAGAATTTGTCATTTTTATGCTGTCCTTTTTGCTGACTTTGTAGTAAATGTCTTTCTGATCCCTGTTTTTTAAATCAACGGTTTGTTTTGTGAAAGTCTTGTTTTCCGGTTTATTGAATACAGATGATATATTTTTTTGTCCTGAAGGTAAAATTTCACGGTGGAAGTATGCATTTTATCAAGATCAGCCACATGCTTCCAGGTATTGGTATTCATCACCTGAAAATTGATTTTGTCTTTTAAAATTTCCGGTTTTGGACCTCCTTTAAGAATATAATCAAACCATGAGAAAGCAAGGTCATCAATACTTATTCTGGCTACCGGATCAATAGGATTTCCATTCACGTAAGTAAATCCGAAACTTTGCGCTCCTCCATGATTATATGGGCCTATGACCAGATAATGATCTGCATTTTTATTGTAGAGATGATGTTGTTTAAAATAATACAGTGCACCAATCTGATCATCATCATAATATCCCGTTGTCGTCAGGATAGGAATATTGATTTTAGAAAAATCCTCTTTGTAAGGAACCATTTTCTGCCAGTACTCATCATATCCCGGATGATCCAGCCATCGCTGGAATATTTTGCTTGGTTTTCCACTTATTGCGTCTAAAGATCTGAATGATTTCCCGCTTTTATACCATTTTGTATAAATAGAATCCCACTTTACAGCATTGGCAAAATCTGCTTCATCTGTTAATTTGTTATTGGTCACGTACTGTATCCACTGCAGCATATAGCTCATGAAGATGTTATTCTGAGCAGGATAATCAATCCCGATACCTACTGCAACCTGTGGAACAATCGTCTTTAATGCCGGATGTAATTTTTTTACGGATGCCCATTGACTGAAACCTAAGTAGCTTCCGCCGATCATTCCTACTTTTCCGTTACACCAAGGCTGTTTGCTTACCCAGTCGATAACTTCATAGATATCTTCCGATTCATGTTCAAAAGGATTATTTACATTGTTACTGTTTCTCTTACCTCGTGTATTGACAACAGCTCCTACATAATTATAAGTAGCGGCTCTTTTTCCGAAGAATTCATCAAATGAACCTGCATAAATATTGCTGGTAAGAATAACAGGAAGTGGGGAAGTATTTCCCTTTTTCCGAACAATAGTAATCGTTAAGGTAGCTCCGTTTTTTATGGTAAGATCTTTGGTTTCAATAATGAATCTTTCTTTATCTTTTGAAGCCCGGAGCTGCATTACCTGAGGTTTTATACCGGAATAGGTTTTATAACTCAAATAGCTTTTGCATAGAGCAAGAGCAGTTCTGTAATCAATACTGTCTTTGTCTTTTTGTTTATCCAGTACTTTTTTTAACTGCTTTCTGGATTCTTTTACATCTCCATCAAGAGCAATTCCTAGTCTGGGAATCGTTTTTTCGGAAAGGCTTTCATACTTTTTATTAAAGACTTTCTGAAGGGCATTGGAAAAGGTGGTATTGTTTTCTTTTTGCTCCATTTTTGCAAGAGCATACAGTTCAAATCCGATATATCTATAGTCTCCCATATTGTTATCGGCAAAAAGCTTACGGTTTTCGGAAAGAGAAGCCAAAGAATTTTTATAATCCTGAGCCACCATCTGCAAACGGAAAAGATTGTCCATAAGATCAACGGTGTTTTCTGGTTTGTACTTGGCAGACTGAAGTTGAGGAATCACTTGCATGGCAAGTCCGGGTATCTGTTTTTCCAATAGAAGAGAGTCATTTACAGCTGTCTTTGGAAAGTGAAATTTTTGGGCCTGCATGAGGTTTACAAAAATTAATGCTAAAAGAATCTTAAATTTCATGGAATGGTGTGTTTATGGTATGTTTTTAGCTGTTGTTGAAAAAGTATCCAATTTAAATACGTTTTTGATAACCGTTAATTAAAATTGTTTACATTTTATCAGACGAAAGTAGTAAATTTTATCATTGTATAGTGAGAAAATTTTCATGGTTATGAAATAAGTATTAACATCCATTAACGCTGTTAAAGCTTGCTTAAACAATAAGTTTTTAATATTTTCGTTAACTTATTTAGACTAATTTTCTTATATCAAGAAGAATGAAATCAAAAAAAATACTTTTAGCGGCTGCAGTAATTTATTTCGGAATCTCCGATGCTCAACAGTCCCAATATTTTACCCAGAAAGAAAATTACAGGTTCAATCTAGCCGAAAATCTTTATCAGACTAAAATCTACAACGCTTCTCAATACGAATATGCAAGACAATATTTCTACAATCAGAATTTGTCACGTTCGAAGAAGGAAGCTGCGCAGTTTTTTGATAATGTAATCGGTGTGATTCTTCAGAAAAATCATGCTGAAGAAGGGTTAACGGCTTTCATGAAAGAATATCCTAATTCTGCTTATTTTGCTCAGGCTAATCTTCCGCTGGCAGATTACTATTTAGCAAAAAAAGATTTTGACAAAGCACTTGAAACCTTGAAAAAGGTGAACCAGTATCAACTTTCAAAAGAGGAAAATACCCAGTATATTCTGAAGCTTGGATATGCAAAATTCATGACGGGTGATTCCAAAGGAGCTACCGATGCTCTGGAAGAAGCTTATAAAACAGCAGATCAGTCTCAAAAAGGTGATATCGCTTACATGCTGGGACATTTGTATTACAGCAGCAGACAAAATGATAAAGCGTTCCAGTATTTTGACTCCATAAAAGATCAGGATAAATTCTCAAAGCTGGTTCGTCCTTATTATGTACAGATGTATTATAATGACAAGAACTATGATCAGGCAATTACAGAAGGAAAAGCTCTGTTAAACGAAAATATTTCAGATTCTTATAAAGCGGAAGTTCATAAGATCATTGGGGAGAGTTATTTCATGAAGAATGACTATAACTCAGCTTACCCCCATTTAAAAGATTATCTGAGCGTACAGCAGAATCCATCAGAAAACGATTTGTATGAGATGGGATTTGTAGCTGCACAGCTTAAAAAATACGATGAAGCAGTTTCTTATTATAATCAGCTTCTAAACAGTAATTCAGCTTTAGCACAAAATGCTTACTACCAGTTAGGAAATGCTTATCTGGCAGTTGATAAAAAGCAGGAAGCACTTTCTGCATTCCGTTCTTCTTATCAGATGGATTATGATGCGAAAGTGAAAAAGCTGGCTCATGAGCAGTATGCTAAATTAAGTTATGATATTGGTAATCCGTTTGAAAGCCCTTCTGCGGTCATCCAAAGTTATATCAACGAAAATCAGAATGGAGCCAATGCTACAGAGATGAGATCTTTATTGGTGAAATCCTATCTGTATTCCGGAAACTATAAAGAAACGCTGAATGCGATTGACAGATTACAGAGTTCAACTCCAGAGATCAACAAAGTAGATCAGGAAGTTTCTTATTTATTGGGGACTGAAGAATTCAACAAAGGAAACTACGATGAAGCGGAGAAATATTTCTTGAGAAGCCTTGGTTTCAATATCAATAAAGAATTCAACAGCAGAGCTTTGTACTGGCTGGCACAGGTATATTACCAGAAAGGAAATTACCCGTCTGCCATTGTTCGTTATGAAAAACTTCTTGATGAAAGCTTCCCTGAAAAACAGCAGCTTCCGTATGATTTAGGATATGCTTATTTTAAATCCAAGAAATTTGACCAGGCTGCTACGTATTTCAAACAATATCTTGCCAATCCGAAACCGGAATTTAAAAATGATGCAGAACTTCGTCTTGCAGATATTCATTATGCCAACAATGATCTGAACGAAGCGATTGCCATTTATGATAAAAATGAAGATGCTACGGATTATACTTTGTACCAAAAAGCAATGGCTTTAGGATTCAAAGGAGATACACAGGCGAAGATTACTAACCTTAAAAACCTTTTATCAAAATATCCGGATTCCGAATATTACGATGATGCTCAATACGAAATAGGAACAGCCTATGCTGCTCAGGATGATTTTGCGAACTCCAACGATTATTTCGGAAAAGTAATTAAAGGATCTTCTGACAAGGATCTGATTGCTAACGCTTCTATTTACAGAGCACAAAATTATATCGACCAGAATCAGAATGATAAAGCACTTTCTGAACTGAGATCTTTGGGTGAGCAGTATAAGAATACAGCTTATGCTCAGAAAGTAGTTCAGGCTGCAAAACCAATCTTTACGAAAAACGGAGATGTTTCAGGGTATGAAACTTTTGCAAGAAATATTGGTGTAAATGTAGATGCTGCTGAAATAGATGAAATCAACTTATCTACAGGTAAGCAATTGTTCGCAAAGAAGGATTATAAAAATGCAATTTCTTACTACGAAAAGTATCTGACACAGAATCCGACAGGAGAGGGATTGTACCAGGCGAAGTATGAATTGGGAGAAAGTTACTATCAGACTAATAATTCAACTAAAGCTTTACTTGTGCTTCAGGAAGTAGCTGGAATTCAGAACGATTACCAGGATGATGCACAAACTCGTTTAGCTCAAATCTTTATTGCACAAGGGAATAATGCAGAAGCTAAAAAGTATCTTGAGGGAATTAAAAACTCTTCCAACATCAGCATTAAAAACTATGCGAATGTAGAGTTGATGAAACTGTATGCAGAAGAAAATAATTTCTCTGAAGCGGAAAAATTAGCCAATGCAGTGATTGCTAATTCTAAAAACTCAGCAGCAGTTATTGAAACAGCGAAAGTGATCAAAGCAAGAAGTCTGATGAACTCAGGAAAAGATAAGGATGCACAGACAGCTTATGTTTCTCTTGAAAAATCATCCAATACATCAGTAGCTGCGGAAGCTTTGTATGCTAAAGCGTATTATCAGAATAAAGGAAAAGCTTTCAAGTCATCTAATGAAACGATCTTTAAGCTAGCCAATAACTATGCATCTGAAGAATTCTGGGGAGCAAAAGCCTTAGTATTGATGGCGAAAAACTATATCGGTCTGAAAGATAACTATCAGGCAAGTTATACCTGTGATCAGATCATTGCCAACTACAAGGATTTCCCTGAAATCGTTGCTGAAGCTAAAGAAGTTAAAAAGCAGATTAAGAAATAAGAAATGAAGGTGTTTAAAATTGCCATATATTCTCTTTTAATTTCTACTTCTCTCTGGAGCTGCATTCCTTCGTACAGTGCATATCCAAAGGAGTATAACCATGCAAAAGCTGATTTCAAAAAGCAAAAAGCTTTTGTGGTGAATAAGGATCTTGAGAAAGAATTTAAAATTTTAAAACACTCCAATATTTATGAAATTGTAGAAGACAGCATCCATGCAGCTAAAATAACACTGCATCCGATGATGACACGTACTCCTTCTTGTGGAAACCCAATGATTGGAAGTATGCTCACAGTGGGGTTATTGCCTTCAGGATTTCCGTATGATATTTCTTACAGTTATGATGTAGCTGAGAACAGTACAACGAAAAATTATCAATACAAATTACAAGTTTATCAAAGCCTTTGGCTGTTTAATATATTCAGACTGGGGAGAACTTTTTCAAAACAGTCGGGCAAAGCTTTATTAGGCAGTTATATGGCTTCCAATAAATAAAAACCCGTTATATATTTTTTCAAATAAAGAAAATATGAACAAGAAGATTCAAATATTATCCATATTATTTTTAGGGGTTTCGTCGGTGGCGTTTTCCCAGATCAAGGAAGAAAAACTGGTTCTTAACAAAAAAAGAGAGCCGGAAGTGAAGAAGATCGAGAAGAAGAAAACTTCTGTGGAAACCATCAAAAATTATCCGCCGGAAGAGAAATCACAGACTCCTGTGAAGTACAATATCACGGATGTCCCTGCTGTTTCCGATTTCAAAACTTCAACCATTCAGGGGGAAGATGTGGCTCCAAAATTTGACGGAACGGCTCAGAATAACTATTTCCAGTTTGGTATGGGTAATTACGGGAAAATTCTGGTAGACGGAAACGTTTCAAAAACCCTTCAAAACAAGCTTGAAGTAGGAGCAGATGTTCATGTTTTGTCTACGAATGGTCTTAAAAAAGATTACGACTGGAAATCCGGGCAGACTTCGGCTAATATCGGAGCTTTCTTAAACTCTTATGGTGAAAAAGGGAAGTTTAACCTTAATGCTGAATATGGTCTAGACAGTTATAACTATTATGGAATCTATGCCATGCAGCCTACCGGAGAGCTTGATCTGAAGCAAAAAGTAAATCAGTTTAAAGTAAACGGATACTATGATTTTTATTCTAATGAAATCTTAAATGATGTAAGGGTAAAATCATCATTCCTGAAGGATCATTTTGATGCTTCGGAAAACCAGGTTTCCATCCTTGCCAATTTTTCCAAACATGCTGTTGAATTAGGAAAATCAGGAATCAACCTGAATGCTGATTTGGGAGTAGGTTTAGAAGCTGTTAAAACTGATTTTGAAATGGTAGATAAAAACTCTTCCAATTTCTTCAATACCAGCCTGACTCCGAAAGTGACGTTCAGAAAAGGAGATTCTTACTTAACATTAGGATCTTCATTCTCTTTCCTGAATGCTAAAAACTCAGCGGAACTGGTTTCTCAGCAGAAAAACAATAAAACCTATTGGTTCCCGCAGGCAGAATTCCAGTTTGCAGCGGCTAAAGAATTTAAATTTTACGGAGGGGTAGATGGAGGTTTGAAGCTGAATACGTATGGAGATATGCTGCAGACAAATCCATTCATCCTTTCTGACCAGTTTTTAAAGCCAACAGAGACGAAATATCATTTTTATGTAGGATTGAGAGGTGATATTGATGAAACGTTGAAATACGACTTCTCTGCAGGGTATGGAAAGATGAGAGATATTATGTTCTTTAATGCCAACGGTCTTTTCGATAATACATCTGTTAATCGTTCTGCCTACAATTTTGCCAATACATTCTCTGCCGTGTATGATGACGGAAATGTAAGCGATATCAAAGGTAGTGTACAGTATTTCCCATTGGCCAACCTTATTATAGATGGAGAGTTAAGGTTTACAAAGTATGATCTAAAGAATTATGACAATATTTATAACGTTCCTTTATTCAATGCGAGCATCGGGGCGAAATATACCATGCTTGACAAGAAGTTATTGTTAGGATTCAAAGGAATCTTTGCAAGTGACAGAACGACAAACTCTTATGCGATTGAAGGAGTAGGTGCTCCGAATGTAATCTATCAGTCTACAGAGAACACCAATGATAAAGTAGGTGGCTATGCAGATTTAAATCTTTCTGCAGAGTATAAAATTCACAAAAATTTCAGTATTTTCGCACTCGGAAATAATCTTCTGAGCTCAAAATACCAGACGTACAAAGGATATAAAGTCCTGGGTGCACAGATTCTGGGAGGAGTGAAAATTACTTTCTAAAACATAAGTAATAAACAATGAGTAATTAGTAATCATTGAATGTGTATTATTAATTACTTCATTATTTATGAATACGGCTGCATAGTTTAATGGATAGAACTTCGGATTTCGGCTCCGACAGTGAGGGTTCGAATCCTTCTGCGGTCACAAATGTCCAAATGGCTCCAATTTAATCTAAATTGAGCCATTTTTTTTGATTCCGGAATAAGCCAGATTAATCTTTTTTAATGTTTTAGTAAATTGAGGTTCGAAATAAAAAACTAATAATTTTTAGTAATAATACCTCTTACAAATTACTAAGACTCTCTTGGTACATTTAAGTATATTGTTACCTAAAATATGGTCGTCATATATTTTAATGTATCAGATTTGTTTTTTTTATCAAGTAATATTATATTTTCGGTACATCCAAATATTATAGATGTCTAAAATTTTTATTTATTCTAATGTGAAAATCATCCATTTTAAAACAATTCAGAATGTCTCAACTTAGAAGGCTGCAGCAGTTGTTTTCAATAGCAATTACAGATTTCAATAATCAATAAGCTCTGAACTTTCCACGATATTTTTTGAACTTTTAATGAAATAAACACTTCAAATTCTGACCTAATTTTGTCTTATCAAAACTTAATTAAATACCTAAAATTTAAAATGAAAAAGACATTAATTATCATCACGCATCCTGATATTGAAAACTCAGTGATTAATAAATTGTGGTTACAAGAATTAGAGAAATACCCTGAGAAGTTTCATATCCATCAATTACATAAAGTTTACCCAGATCAGAAATTTGATATTGCAGCCGAACAAAAATTGGTGGAGGAGCACGATCATATTATTTTCCAGTTTCCATATTACTGGTATTATGGTCCTGCCTTATTGAAAAAATGGTTTGATGAAGTTCTTACTTACGGTTGGGCTTATGGAAGCTCAAGTGGTTTTAAGTTTGGAGGAAAGAAAGTGGCTCTTGCGATTTCTTTAGGATTAAAAGAAGAACATTTACAGCGCGGAACGCCATTGAAATTTAATCTTGAAGATCTTACCCGTCCTTATGAAGCAATGTTTGACTGGATTAAAGCTGATTACCAGCCGCTTTTTGCTTACTACGGAATGACCTTCGAGCCGACACAGGAATGGGTAGAAAGAAGTATACCATTGTATCTTGATTTTTTGGATCGTTTTAATTCTGAGAAAGAAGATGCAAATGTTGCTCAATTTAGTAATGAATTGAAATAAGGACTAATTCAAATTAATAAGAAGAGATGTGTGATAATGCATCTCTTTTTGGGTTTAATAAAATTTTGTCCATTACGAAGTAAAAACTGTCCATTTTTTATCAGTTTTTAATTTATCAATTTTGAAGGTCACAGCAAGAAAATTATTGAACAATGAACAATCTCAATTGCAGCAAAATTATCAAAGAAAATCCCAAGGTTTTATCGTGGAATGATGATATCCAGGTAATGCATTATCAAACTCATCAGGAAATCATCAGAGCCAATATGTGTGTTCATATGAATATGATTAGCATCGTTCTGCAAGGTGCAAAAGAGATTTTGGGATGCGGAATGAAGAGAATTGTTCCGGCTGGTTCCGGTTTTTTTATGAAAAAGGGTTCTTATCTTGTTTCCGATAAAATTAATGATGAAGAAATAGGTTATGAATCAATTATTATCTTTTTTTCTGATGTGTGGCTTCAGTCCCAAATTGATACCATTTTCGACTGTAAAAATACCTCTAAGATACAAGTTGAAGACTGTCTGAACGGCGATGTTGCTTTGTTGGAAGAAGATGAATTAATGAATTCGTTGATTGCTCAGTTTAAATCATATTTCGAGTTAAATCAGGATAAAGAACGTTTGCAGGTTTTACTTCCCTTTAAAATCAGAGAATTATTTCAGATTCTCATTTCAGCTCCCAATGGGTATCATTTTGAAAAACGATTGCGCAGTTTTGATCATCATCAGAATCCTGATTTAGTTACATTAATGCAGAACAATTACAAAGAAAATATTTCTCTAGAACAATATGCTTTTCTTGCCAAATGTAGTTTGTCAACGTTTAAGCGAAAATTTGTACAAACTTTTAAAACAAATCCAGGAAAGTGGATTTTGCAACGCCGATTGGAAGAGTCTTACGAATTATTAAAAAATTCAGAAAAGAACGTTACAGAAATCGCTTATGAAGTTGGTTTTGAAACTCCCGCCCATTTTATAGCATCATTTAAACAGAAATACAGAAACACACCGAAACAGTTGCAGCAACAATTATGAAACAGCAAACTTTTTTTGATTTGATTGAGAAGCTTCAAAGTAATCTTCAGAAAAAACTTCCGAGAGAAAAAGCACACCAGATAATGGAAGCTCTTTCTGCAGAATATCTGACTTTAAAACCCACAGAGAAAACTCGGAAAAGCGCTGTTTTAATGCTTTTGTATCCAATCAATGATGAAATTTATTTTCCTTTGATTTTAAGAAATTCTTACGATGGTTTTCATTCGAATGAGATTGGTTTTCCGGGAGGAAGATTTGAAGAAACAGATGAAAATCTTATCCAGACGGCACTTCGTGAAGCCAAAGAAGAAATTGGAATTGAACCAGATGAAGTTAAAATTTTAGGAACGATTACCAAAATTTATATCGGTCCTAGCGATTTCAGTGTGTTGCCTGTAGTTGGTTATCTTCCACATCGACCAAATTTCAAACCCGATTCCCGTGAAGTGCAGCAGATTTTTGACTTAAAACTAGATTATTTTTCAGATTCTAATAATTTAGGTTTTGGTGAAATAAATATTCCCGGAGATATGGTGACCACTCCTTATTATAAAGTTGAAGGCCATAAAGTTTGGGGAGCGACGGCAAAAATTATTGTTGAGTTGCTATCAGTTTTAAAACTTTAATGTTGGAAATGTTTCAAAAGATAATCCTTAAACTCCTCATTTAAAATCTCACATTCCTCCCGCAAAATTCCCATTTCAATTTCCGGTTTATTTCCCCATTTAGGAACATTTTCAGTTTCTAAAATTTTAAATTCTGAAGACTGTCCGCCCACAAAAGGAACTGAAACTCCCAAAATCAATTTTGAAATCTGATGATGTCTGATCAGATAAGAACACATAATACAAGGCTCGTGAGTTGAAAACATAACAGATTTTTCCAAAACATCCCGATATCCATTCGCCAAAGCATCTTTCACTGCTAAAATTTCCGCGTGCTGCGTAATATCTCCACTGGATTTTCCTGATTCTATGCCTCTTCCAATAATTTTATTTTCAAAAACCAAAAGAGATCCTACGGGCGGATTTCCATTTGCCAATGCCTGTTTTGCGAGTTTAATGCATTCAAGCATATATTTTTTATAGCTGTCCATTTTTAATTTAATTAAGATTCTGCACCTCGATTAAAGCCAATAGTATTTCGGTAAATCTGAGGCGAAATATCCGTTTTGTTTTTAAAAAGCCTGCTGAAATAATATTCATCTTCATAACCCAATTCATAGGCGATTTCTTTGATTGTTTTATCCGTAAGATACAGTTCACGTTTAGCTTCAATAATGATTCTTTCTGTAATCAAATCCGAAAGTGTTTTATTAAAATGATTTTTGGTAATTCTCGCCAGTGAAGCCGGAGTCTGATTTAGTAAATCCGCATAATCACTCGCCGAATGTTTGGTACGGAAATGATCTTCAATCGCATTTTTCAGATTTTGTATCAAAAACTGTTGCTTAATATTTACCGTTTCTGAATTTTGAATTGTTTGCTGTTCCAACTTGATTCTAGTGGCAGTCACCAACAGAATTTTTAGATAAGAAATCAAAACTTCATCTTTCCTGAAAGCATCATTTTTAAGCTCATTGGCAATGCCGTTAATCAAATTCAGAATCGAACTTTTACTGAATTCATTTAAATGAATAAAGGGTTGCTGATAAACATTATTAAACAAAATCCCATTCGCTGCAATTTCTTTGTGATGCCTGTAAATACAGAAAAAATCGTGATGAAACTGTATCGAAATTCCCATAATCGGTTTTTCAGATTTCAACATAAACGGCTGATAAGGATAGAATGCAAATAACGTATTTTCCTTGAAATTATAGTCGCAAAGATCAACCGTAGCAACGCCCTCTCCCGAAGTAATCAGGATTAATGTAAAATAATTATTCCGCTGAATATGGTCAAAATAGCTGTTGTTATCAAACTCAAAAAGCTTGAAAGCCAGATTTCCGTTTTGCTCATTCACGAGCGTGTAGACCGATTGTGACAACATTTTATATGCAATTTAATTATAATTTTTAAACAAAACTGCTCTCCGAAAAATTTCAAAGAGCAGTTTCAAAACAAGATTAGAAAATCAAAATATCATAACCTTCATTTCGCAGGTTTAGGAAACTTGGCAAACCAGGTGTTCCCGGAACTTCATTTTCATTCAATAATTCATATCCGGAAACTTCAGTCCCAAATACCGCCACACAACCTTTCGAAAGGCCGTGCACATAATCTTTCACCTCATTGTAAAGCCCATGAACAGGGTGGCCGGCCTTCTCCAATTGTTCCGGCCATCTGATTCCCGTTCCCTGAAAAATAATTTTCACCTCTTCACCAGCGTGTTTAAATTCATAAGCTGATGCCAAAGCGTTAAATACTCTTCCCAAAGCTTCTTCCGTACCAGCTTTTGGGTCAGAAAGAATAATAATTGCTGTTTTTTTCATTGTATAAAAAATTAATTTACATTGCAAAGATGTGGGAATAACGGTCGCTAAAGAATGGATGATTTCTACTTTGTAATGGAGATTTTTTAGGAGCTTAATTCCGCTATCCACTATATCTTTTTTGTCACGGCTTCCGCTTCGCTCCACCCGCAACAAAAAAGGATGCCGTTCCTATCGGGGCTAGGGTCTCCGTCAACCATTCAAGAGCAGGTAAAATCTGAAAGTTGAAAAATAGAATTTCGCAAAAGCAAAAAAACGAACTCTAATTAAAAAGTTCGCCTGATTTTAAAATCTAAACTATTGAATTCTAAGAGCCTGGCTTCACAAAAGTCTGCCAGCCTCTCATCGTTTCAATAAAACGTTCACTCAATCCACCTTCCCGAAGAAAATCAGCCGTCACAGGCAATTTCAGGCTGTCATAATTCGGATTAGCTTTCACTTGAAGCGGAAAATCCCTTTGAAGAATTCCGGCTCGTGCAATTAATACAAAATCACAACCTTCATCCAGCAATTCTCCGGCTCGCTGTGCACTCATTATTTTTCCAGCAGCCCCCAGACGAACGCCTTTTCGGGGAAGTTCTGTGAAAACACTCAACATTGTTTTGCCCTGAAAACTGCCTTCACGTACAAGCTGTGCCGAATCCCAAAGTGCCAAATCCAAATAATCAATCAATTCCTTATTAAAAATTTCCGCCGTAATTTCACGTAACTCTTCCAAACGAAGTCCATACCGTTCAATCGACAATCGCCATCCAATCTGAAAATCATTTCCACAGGCTTTACGGATGCCTTCAATCACTTCAATTGTAAATCTCGCTCTGTTTTCTACACTTCCGCCGTATTGATCAGTTCTGTCATTCAGATTGGGAGATAAAAATTCAGATAAAATCCAACCAAAAGCACCGTGAACAGAAACACCATCAAACCCTGCTAGCTTTGCTCTTTTTGCTGCCTCAATAAAACTGTCACGAATTCTTTCAACTTCTTCCGTAGAAATCGCTTTGATACCTTTTAGAGTTTTGTCCGAAGCCGGAGCCGGAATGCCTCCCAAAGAAGGAACGGCTCGGTGTCCCGCATGGTGAAGTTGCACGGCAGACAAAGCGCCACCTTCACGAATCGCAGTTGCCATTTTCGTCAATCCCGGCAAGTGTTTGTCGCTGTGAATTCCCAACTGCCGCTCAAAAGCAATGGCTCCCGCTTCCACAGTAGAAGCACTGGTTTGGATTAATCCGTAACCACTCTGTGCCAATTGTTCCATCCAGAATTGGTCGTATTGGGAAGCTGTACCGTCAAAATCACTTTGCTGACTGGTTAAAGGTGCCATCATAAAACGATTTTTCATCGGCGAACCGTGAAGGAATGTAAGGGGTTTAAATAAATCAGAAACAGACATTTGTATAATTTTTTAGTTTAACATATCAATTTTGTCTGCTGCAAAGTTGGAATTTTCGGTAGCTATTAAAAATGGATGATTTTGATTATATGATGGATGTTTTGTGACCTTATCCCGAAAAACCTTACCACCTAAAAGTGGGGATTATTTATATACCTAACAACTGCTTAGCTAATTCGATGTCTTCGTCAGGTATGCCTCTAATTAAGCGCTGTTTAATTTCATCTTTCAAGTCCAATGCATTAAGCGTTTCTTTTAGATTGTATTGTCCAGGATATTTACTGTGATCATACTCATGAAGTACAGTTCCATCATCAAATAAAGTATAATCATCATCTAATTCATTCTTCATCTGATGGGATTGGGAAATTATTCTTTTTTCCATAATTATTATTTTCATTAAAACTACAATTGGTTGATAATCAATTATTACGGTTTCCTGTAGAGTTATTACTACAGTACCCCCGCATATTTACTGAGTTTTTTAAACGATAAATACACGTCAAGTTTTTTTTAATGGCCTCGGAATTGCCGGGGATTTTTATTTATTGACTAAAACAAAATGTACCACAAAAAGACCGATTTCATCAAATAGTGATGTAATTGGTATGTGTGTTGTTAATGATACTTTAAGTTTTTAAGAGAGTTTTTATTTAACCTACATCATTTAATGTATAATTCATTTTTTACTTTCTCCTCCTGGTTGCTCGGGAGGTTTTTTATTTGGCTCCAATAAAACCGTATTTAAATTTCTGTCGTATATGAAGATACAGCTCAAGTTTAATTGAGTTTTCATGGTTATTAGTTTGTGTCCTCGGAGAGATCTGGGGATTTTTTATTACTAATTAGTCACTATTATTGGATATATAATAATGATTTTCGTATAATTGCGTCCAACTAAAAATTATTATAACTATGAGAAAATTACTTTTCGCTTCAGCTTGTGCTCTAACATTATTATCATGCGTAAGAGAAGAATCAGATATTCAGGGGGAATATGATACCAAAAATATCAATAAATCTACTTTAGTTAAAGGAGGTGAAGCTTCCAAAACTTGGGAAAAAGTTATCACGCGTTATTACAGTAATACTTTAATGAAGCATTACTTTGGTTCACCTAATCAATTGCCGCCTGGATTTCCGGCACTTGGATGGAGAGATGAAGGAACGGCATTTATTTTAGCAGGAGAGTCTGGTTTAGGTCATATTGATCCACTTTACAGCATGGTTCACCCGGGCAATGGAGATAATGTAATAATTTTCGCCCATGATATTCCTGCCGTTGCGGCACAAGGTTATCAGCAAAAAGAATTAATAGGATATGCTTATGGTCCTGATGGGACACCTGTTTACAGGTATTATAGACCCTCAAAACATGGACATTTATATACAACTAATTGGAATGAATTAGGCGGTGGAGGTAATGGGTGGACGTACGAAGGTGTATTTTTTTATGCTAAATAAACGTATTTCATTATTTGCTTTTAACCTCCCAATACCTATGGGAGGTTTTTTTGTGGATGACTTTTTCATGCATCAAGTTCTGTTGTATAAAGGCTTTTGTTTTGTGATTTTTGGTTAAAAATATATCCAATTTTGTGAAATGGAACGGTCTATTATACATATAGATCTGGATACGTTTTTTATATCCTGTTATAGGCTGGTAGACTCTGAACCCCGCTGCACAAAGTCTCCAGACTTTAAACCTAAAGGAACTATTTGTTATCATAACAAAAGTTTTTATATCAAGAGTGGTAAAGTGTATTTAAAAGTATTGTTTTGGGGTTTTATTTCTTATTATTCAAGAAAAGCAAAGCAATATCCGATGTGTTTATAGTCTCATTTTTATATTGATGGCTATAAGTATTTGGATTTTCTCTTTCCATACAATGGGAATCCTGAGATTTTGAGGGGAATAATTTATTATTCTATAAATATTCAATGGTTTGGTTCCATATTCATAAGTGTACTTTATGATTTCCTTTCCCGCTATCTCATCCTATGGCTACAACCCTAGAATTAAATTTTAGTATAATTAAAGCAATTTTGTTGCAATAATGAAAATAATCTTTATTTTTGAAACAATATTGCATTAAGGTAATTTTTGAAGATCTAAATCAAATACATTAAAAATTATGATCAAGATTGAAAATACAAGTAAATCTTATAAGGGAAAAGTGGCTGTAGATAAGCTTTCCTTATCCATAGAGAAAGGAGAAATATATGGATTACTCGGTCCGAATGGCGCAGGAAAATCTACTACATTGAATATGCTGCTGGGATTTTTGAAACCAGATTCAGGAGTAATACTTCTCGACAATATCGATATAAGTACCAATGTAAAGGAAGCCAGAAAAGTGATAGGCTATATTCCTGAAAACGTGAATCTCTATCCTTATTTAACGGGAATTGAAAATCTCTACTATTTCTGCAAACTGGCAGGAAAAGAATACAGTACAACAGAACTTTCTGATATTCTTTCAGATTGTGGATTGCAGACAGATTCTCAAAATAAAAAAACAGAAACCTACTCCAAAGGGATGAGACAGAAGGTTGGAATTGCCATTGCCTATGCCAAAAAAGCGAAAGTATACCTTTTGGATGAGCCTTCAAGCGGTCTCGATCCTTCAGCAAGCAATGAACTCTCTGCTTTACTAAAAAAATTGGCAGAAAACGGAGCAACGGTTCTAATGGCTTCCCATGATATTTTCCGGGTAAAAGAAACTTCAAGCTGTATAGGAATTCTTAAAAACGGATTGCTGGTGAAGGAAATACCTGCTTTAGATGTAACAGCCAATGAGTTGGAAAAAATTTATCTCGATTATATACAAGAATAAAACTTAAAAAAAAATATTGCAACAATGATGCATTATGTGAAAAGTATTTTTATTTTTGCTACAAAGTTGCAATAAGGATTGTTCTTTTAGAAACTTCATTGTGAGATTATACAGAAGTGGTTTTGAAATGAAAAGTATTGCCTGTTATAAAAATGATCAAAAGTAAATGAATGAGTAAATTAAAACGAACACTTTTAGTCGCTAAACATGAATTCAAAGCATTTCAGGAAAATGGACTAAAGTTATTTATCTTCTTTTATACGTTTGTTTTATTGGGAGTCTGGACAGGTAATTATGTACAGCTTGCCGCAGCATCGGTGAAGAATAAACACGCTAAAGAAATAATAGATAGCGAATGGAAAGATCAGAACCGAAATAATCATAGTGCTGCCCATTGGGGAACCTTTCTTTTTAAACCCATAAGCTACCTTTCCCTTTTAGAATCGGGTACTAATGTGTATTCTGAAAACCAATATAGAGTAGAAGCTCATAAAAGACCGCAAATGCATTCCTACAGACTGCGTGATCTGGAAGCATTTATGAGAAGGCCCGATCTGAATACAGCCTTTTTTTTTCAATGGTTTATGCCGTTGATTATTATCGGATTAGGCTTTTCTTCTGTTTCTTCCGAGCGTGAAAAAGGATTTCTAAAGATGTTATCTGTACAGGGAGCTTCATTTGGGCAATTACTGGCAGGAAAATTCATGGCACTTTACACAGCAGTTCTGTTATTTATTGTTCCGCCACTGGTAATCATGTTTGCCGGGCTTATTTTTGAAGGAGAACCTGTTGATCATTTGATAAGAGCAGGATATTGGATTGTTTTATACGCCGTGTACTTTCTGATTATTTCAGGCGGAGTCCTGTTGATTTCAGCTTTGAGCCGTTCATCCTGGTCTTCATTACTTGCAAATATTACAGTGTGGGTTCTTTGCGTTTTGCTAATCCCTAAACTTGCTACTTCAGCAGCTGATAACTTTTATCCTTTGTCATCCTATCATGAATTTGAGCATAATATTAAAACAGGTTTTGATAAAGGGCTTGGAAATGATGGCGGTTATACATCCCGATCTGAATCCTATCTGAAAAGACATCTCAGTCAGTACAATGCAGCCAGTATTGAAAAATTGCCGGAAAAAGTCCGTTTTGCCCTTGATCTTATTCAGGCCGAAGCTTATGAAAATAAAGTAAATGCTTTTTATTCTAAGAAAGTGGAGGATAGATTTAATCAACAGCAGGAGTTTATGGATTATATGGGAATTATTAATCCATTTATAGCAATCCGCCAGCTGTCTATGGCATTTGCCGGAACGGATGTACAGCATCATATTGATTTTTTCAATAAAGCAGAAGAATACAGAAATACAATGATGGACAGACTGAATAAAAGAGAGCTTGAAATCGCTGTTTCCGGGAAAACAAAAGTAGATAATCGTTTTTTTTATAGCAATTTACCCGATTTCTCTTACCAATATCCTACTGCCGGATCTGTTATTCGTAATCATCCGATTGCTGTTCTGTCGCTGTTCTTTTGGACTTTGATATTGATGCTCTCTTTCAGACTGATCATTAACCGAAATTATTTTTAAAATATGAAAGATAAAGGAATGTTGTTGTTCTATGAATGGAAACATATTTTTCGACAGCCAACAGTTTGGATTTTGTTTTTTCTGTTTTTTGTAATAGGAGGGTACGCTGTTTATTCCGGTAATGCTTTGACAAATAAAAAGTTGGAAGCTATTAACGAAGCAAAGAAAGAATCTGTGAAAGATTATCATACGACATTGAAAGCTTTTAATGATACTTTAACTCTTGAGAAAAAGAAACAGGCAGAAAACGCAGGCAACCCCTACGTAATAGATTATCGATATCCGAGGATAGCTTATGATTATCCTTATCCACTGACAGGTTTGGCGGCAGGAATAAAAGATGTAACTCCTGTTACGGAAAAAGTTAATTATTATACAGATTATGCTGCAGTTGACAGGGAAATAACCAATCCCGCTATTCTTTTTGAGGGACGTCTGGATCTTCTGTATGTCAATTTATACTTAATTCCTTTACTTATTATAGTTCTGGTATACAATATTCTTTCCTCGGAAAAAGAAAAAGGGATAAGCCGTCTTCTGATTGTTCAGGGCGGAACCTTAAAACGTGTATTATTGATTAAGCTAGTATTTCGCTTAAGTTTAGTTTTTTCGGCTGCGGTATTTTTAAATGTTCTCGGAATGTTGCTTTCTCCATCCGGACATCCATCGGTTTTGGATGCTTTTCTTTGGCTCTTTTTATTACTTTCCTACTGTATTTTTTGGATTTCTCTGTGCTTTATAATGATTTCATTGGACAGGAATAGTGTATTCAACCTCTTTTCGTGCCTTGCACTCTGGATTTTTTTATTGTTTCTGCTGCCGTTGGTAATTAATAAGACAGCACAACTGAAAAACCCTTCTGAGCTTAAACTTTTGGATCTTGAAGAAAAAGACAGGCTAATCAGTGATGAAGTATGGGCGATGAATCCAAAGCTTGTCACAGACAGTTTTTACAATGATTATCCGAAATACAAATTGGCTTACACTCCGTCAGATACTATAGATAATCAGAATGATGCTTTCTTTGCAGGATACTACCAGATAAAGCAGAAACGCATGAAAGCTGTGGTTGATTCTTTATGGCAAGGTGATAATAAAGCTAATCAGACAGCTTATAGTTTAATCAAATATAATCCTGTTCAAAATACAGAACACTTATTTACTCTTTTAGCTCATACCAGCAGGATAGATTACCTGAGATATAAACAGGATATTAAAGATTTTCAACGTATATGGCAAACCTGCTTTTACGACAGAGTTTTTTCTATGCATAATGGCAAAAGAATATTGTCCTCATTTTCTCCTGAAGCTCTTAAAACATTACCAGAGTTCAAAGTAAAATACCATCCGGTAAAAATATCGGAGTTTATATATGGCCTATTGAATTTATGGCTTATAAGCATAGGACTTTGCATAGGAGGTTTATTCCTGATAAAGAAAATACAACAATAAAAAACAAAAAATAATGAAGAGAAATTACCTTCTGGTAACAATAGCACTTTATGGATCATTTTCCTTAGTTTCCGGACAGGAAAAAAAGGATTCTGTTTCTGAAAAATATATTGATGAAGTCATATTAACGGCAATGAAGCAGATCAAAACAGATAGTCTTTCCGGAAATCTAAAGAGAAAAGACAGGCTGTTAGAAATTCCTCAGAATATTATAAGTATAAAAAGTGACTTGCTGAATCTTCAGGGAGCATTTGATGTACAGGATGTCCTTCGAAATGTAAGTGGAGTGTATATCAGTGATGCTACCGGAGCCGGCAATGTTTTTTCAGGAACTTTTAATGCCCAGATTCGTGGATTTAATCCTGTAAGTACCTTCAGAAATGGACTGCCTTCTTTTGCCGGAGGTCTTTCACAGGAAGATGTTGCCTTGATAGAGCAGGTAGATGTTATAAAAGGACCTGCAGGATTCATCAATTCAATGGGAACAGGTGGAGGATCTTTAAATATCAATACCAAAAGCCCCCGTAGAATAAGAGAAGCCAATATTACTGCCGGAAGTTTTGGATTTTACAGAGCTTCTGTTGATTTGGGGAGTACGGTAAAAGAGAAAGGTTTTTCGTTTAGGTTCAATGCGGCTTATGAATCTCAGGGCTATTATTTTGATTATGCGAAAAGGCGAAAATTTGTTGTAGCACCCGTTATTCAATATAATTTCAGCAAAAATACTTTCCTTCTTGCAGAATGGAACATGATTCAGGGGAGAGCCCTCGAATCAAGTAATTTTATTCAGTATGAAAATGAAAACAGTGTTCAGAAGCATCCTTGGAGAGCCAATTATCAGGGAGACCCCAATCTTCCAGTATCAAAACTGGATGAGCATTACGGAAGATTCGTCATTAACCATAACTTCAATGATCGATGGAAGATAGTCTCTCAGTCATCCATTAAAAGTACACCTTTGGATCAATGGAGCCTTTTGGGAGGAACAGCAAGCTATACTCCGCCAATGTTTGATGATGATGGAAATGCATTACGTTCAAGCTTTAGAAATAAACAGAAATACCTGACTTATAATACCCAATTATTTTTGAGCGGAAGTTATGATATGACCAAAGATATTGTTCATACCGTACTAACAGGGGTTGATTTTAATAGTAGTAAAAGTGATACGGAGCATATTCAGGGAGCCAATGAGTTTGTTTTTAACCGAAATCAGATGAATTATGGGATCAACAGAGACTTATTGATTCAACCAGAAGCTGAAGATCAGATTGATTATACAGTATCGGAAGACAAAACAATAGGAGTCTATCTCTACAATAATTTCAAATTATGGAATCGTGTATTTATTGATGCTGGTTTTCGATATAGCAAAAATAAACGTAACCGATATCTGAAAGGTCCTTATTCACCTGAAGGCGACAGCAAGGTTTATAAACATTATGCCTTCAGCCCAAGAGTGGGGGTAACTTACCTTATTCAAAAGGATTTTGCCGCTTTCTTTTCTTATGATCAAAGCTTTGATCCTATGGCAGGAACAGATCCGCAGGGCAAAGAATGGAAACCGCTGGAAAGTTACAATACTGAATTTGGGATAAAGAAAGACTGGTTTGGCGGACTATTATCCACCTCCGTAAGTGCTTATCGTATTATAAGGAATAATTCATTTTCTCAGAATCCTGCAACAGGTTTGATGACTCAGCTTAATCAGGTTAGAAATAAAGGGATAGAGATAGACATCATCGGATCAATCTATCCTAACATTACATTGACCGCCAATTATTCTTATATCAATTCTGTGTATTCGAAAGATCCTAATGCACCGGAACTTGTAGGTAAGAGATTTTCAAGTGTTCCAAGACATCAGATCAATTCGTGGGTGATGTACAGATTTCAGAAAGGAAAACTTCAGGGACTCTCATTGGCTATCGGGCAAACAGCTGCTTTGCTGAGAGAAACAGATGTACCCGGAGTCCGCATACCGGATTTTATAAAATTAGATGCCAGTATTATGTATCAGCATAAGAAATGGTTTGTGAGAGGCATATTAGATAATCTTACCAACAGACGGTATATAACGGATGGAAATGTAACAGACAGGTACAATGCTGATTGGAGTGCGGTGGTGGGGCAAAACTGGATGTATAAAGAAAGTAACCCCTTTAATTATAAATTACAGATAGGAATGAAATTTTAACATTTTAATGCAACTTTGTTGCGATAAAATGTTTATCTTTACAAAAGAGGGATAGCCGAAACCCTTAAACAGTAGGCCAAATTAAAAAAATGTTTTATTATGGAAAACAACAAAAAAATGAAGCTTAAAATTGAAGATCTAAAGATCGAAAGCTTCGTAACTGCTTTGGACAAAGATTTGTCTAAAAAACTTCAGGGAGGGTTAGGAATTTCTGCTGCGGGAGATCATGACCACCCAACACACACAATCAAAACACAGGACAGACTTCACGTTTGTGGAACAGTTCAGTGTTAATTAATTATTGAAGAAATAATTTTAGGGCTGCCTTTATTTAAAGGCAGCTTTTTTAGTAATATACAGGACGAGTGAAGTCCATTTCTCCTGTGTAAAAATCAAATAATTTTATTGACTCTTATAAAAAATGATTTGAGCAGCTCTTGAACTTGTTCCGTTAGTTTTCTTTCTATAATTTCTTTTTCTTGCGGAGAATACTCAAACTGCTTCACAAGATCTTTAATACTTAGAGGTTTTTTCAATTGTTTAAGGATCATGGCTGAAATTGGATCCATAATAAGGTGGAAGGTCTCCTTATCTGTGCTGTAAAAAACATTGTAATATACTTCAGCATCGGAATCTTTGCTGCTTTTGTCTTTCCAGTTCCATTGTGATTCATGAATATAAATAAAAGGATTTCGGATCAATTGTAGCTCTGAAAAGTCAGCTTCATTATTTTCTAAAATATGATCCAGATCATTTTGTAACATTGTTAGCCGTGTCTGAAAACACAAAGTACCTTTATGCTCTTTCAGAAATTGCATTTTTGCTGTTTCCAATGAATAAATATCGGAAGCATATATCCTATTCTTTGGGGACAGACGTTCTATGATATTCAATAAAGAATCACTAAAACCATACAGATCTTGCGCGTCAAATATTGAATCATGGAGCTGAGTAAAAGATTCCAGTATTTTAAGCGTTTGAGAATAATGACTTCTAAAAAATGTTTCCTTAATCTTAACACCTTTAAGAATGCTATTATTTACCCCAGAAATATCAGGATTGGGAAGCTCCGGATGAAGGATGGAGTTAAAAGTTTTGTTTTTTTAATCATAAGTAACGAAAGAGCAATACCAGCTGTACCCGTCATTAGCCCTAAATCTTCACCATTTTGAACTCCCCATTCAGAATGTCCGGATTCTCTGCTTCTTTGTAACCCTTCCTGAACGATTTCCGTGGCAAGTTCCAAGGCTTCCTGATCACCAAAAGTTTCATGATACTGAATGAGAAAATCCGCCAGCCCGCCATAACCGCTAAAAAGAATATGATTGCGTTTAGATCTTGTTTTAATGTCTTTTTTACACCTTTCAAATGCATTGATACAATCTTTTTTGTAGGAAAGATCACCCGTTATTTTGAATGCTTTAATTCTTGCGATTCCGATGCCGCAGGCTCCGTGTGCCCAGGAGTTGAGGTCGAAATCTTCCGGAAGAAAAGTCTCTTTAGTCCAGTCAAACAGGTTGGGAAGTTCTTTTTTTGAATTTTCCCATCGTAAATCCATCCAATTATTTTGTATAGGATTATAATACAAGCTTTCATACAAGAATGCCTGTTCAGCCAACCATATAAATTCCTGATGATCAAAATATTTCCCAAGCTGCAGTAAAGAGAAACCAATACCAGAGTTTCCGTGTGAAAAACCACATAAAGAATCTACTGAAAGAGCGTTACTTCCCCATTTAATTCCAGCTTCTGCAATCAACGATTTCTGGAGAAGATGGGTAGCCAATTTCTTTATATCATCAGGTAAATTTTGGTTTTGGGTATAATGATAAAGCAGGGTAAGAGCAATCAATATTCCGGATATCCCAATCAGAATATCTTCTGTCTGCTCAGCCAGTATTTTATTTCTATATCGTTCATAAAGTTCTGAAGCCTGCTTTAGATATACCTTTTTACCCGTAACCCGAAATAATTCTAAGCTAAAATAAATGCTGCCACATATCCCGTCATAGAGGCTGACTCCGGAGATGTCGTGATGAATAGAGAAATGGTATATTTTGGAAAAAGACTTTTCAGCTCCTTCAAGGAATTCGTGTTTTCCTGTGTTTTCAAACAATATAAGGAAAAGCCAGCCAATACCGCCGGTTCCGTTCCAAAGTGAAGGATTGAATGCAAAAGAAAATGCTTCGGTACTGGGGTCATAACTGATGGTATTCCAGTACAATCCGTTTTGATCCTGTTGAATTTTAGACAGAAGAAATTCACTTATTTCATTCAATCCTATTTCCAGTTCATTAAGCTCTTGATGGGTGTTCATAATTCTTAATTAAATTGATCGTTTGTCTGACTAAAAAAAGAAGATAAGATTCTTCGGCGTTGACAATTCCTATGCGGTTATTGGTCATGTGAATAAAACTAAGTAAGGCTTCAGTTACAGCTTCAGCAGGCAGATTAGAGTCTATATATTTTTGGCTTACTTCTCTGTTGGTTTCCATAAACTGTAAGGTAAAAGGATCTTTAGAAGTGTCAGGTAAATTCCAGAAGTTGATTGCATTTTGGTATAAGGAATCCTTGTAAAGGTCAAATTGCTGCTGAAAAACAGCAAAGAGATTTTTTTTGTTTTCATCTTGTTCATGAGAATCAGAGGAGGCCGGTATTGGAAGCCAGCTTTCCACAAATTCGTCACATAATTGCAGCGTGTATTCTTGAGAGAGCTTCATTCCTTTAAAAAATGCCAGATGAGTATTCATTGCAAAAGAGTATCTCTCAGAGGCAGTCAAAGAAGTATTTTCTGTAAGTTGATGAAGAACGAATCGTGATGATGCATAAAATTGATCTTCCGCATACATGATAGTTTCTGAATTGCCATACCTCTCTGTTTCCGGAATATATTGGTCTTTTTTCAGAACAATTTTTGTATCGTGGCTGAATTCGTAATCTGATATACAATGAGTAAGCAGAGAAATAAATAATGGAGACTCTTTGGAAGATAAAAGAAGTCTTAAACGGATATGATATCCATTTTCGAAATACCGGATAAAAAAGAATTTTACCGTTTTCTTCAATGAATATTGTATATTTTCAACAGCAGGATGTACGATTTCTTTTAATATCTCGTCTGCATTACCTTTGTGGTACAAATAGTAAGTGTCCCAGTTTTTTTCATCGATTTAAAAATTATACCATTGGATCAAATGTTCAGCCACTCTGTTACGCGAATTGTCCACTGTAGGTAAGGTTTCTTCCACATAGATATAAGAAGAGGCCCTCTTCAGAAGTTTCTTGAAAAGATTAAAAAGTAATGGCTGCCGGAAATCTATAAACTGAGGTTTATAATCATCCCTGTATCCTGTCGGTTGATCAACTGAATCATCTTCAGGGATATAGGAAGACTGCAGGTAAAGGAAGAGGGAAGAAGGCAATCCATTTTCTGAAAGCCATAGATTAAAACGCAAAAAATAAATACCGTCACCTTCATCTTTTCCCTGCACAGGAATAGCTGCTAAATTGATAAGCCATCCTTTTCGTCGAAGAATAAGCAGATCTTCATACACAATTCTGGGGAAAATCTGAATAGGCATCTTGTTATACTGCTTAGAAAAATTACGATCGATGATCTGAATCAACGGATGATAGCTGACATAGATGCAAGGATTAAATAATGACATAAGCTGATAAAGATTCGATCTGTTTGTGATGGTTTCCAGACACAGATCAAATGCATAGATCTCTTTCCTTGAAAAAGTTTCTATCAGGCATAGTGAATTATTATCTGAATGGTAGCCAACAGATATTTGGTTCAACGGAATCTGCTGTGATTTTTTCATTTGGGTGTTCGATGATGGCATTTTTACTTCATGATCCAGCAAAGGAGGATGAATATTGGCATTAAAACTGGAATCATCATTAAGCTCAATGAGTATCTGATCCGGAAACAGACGATTGTTATAATCTCTGTGTGTTTCCGAAACTTCATCATCAAATAAATGAAGAAATCTACCGCTCATTTTGCCCATTCCCTGCATAAGTCCATTGACAACAGCTTTTGCTTTTCCTCCTGACGAGTCATCAGCCAACTGTATAAAAGCAGATCCGGCAGGAGCCTGATGTTTTGATATAGGAAGAACATCCAGATTCTTTTGACAGATCTTTATCTCATCCGGATTTTCCAGTTTATGATGAAGATTTTCCCAAAAAGTATCAGCCCAGGAATTCTCGATATCTTTTTGGATGATATCTGGTTTGGATTCATTTTCATTTTTATAACGGTAGTATTCATGATAGAATGTAACCAGAGGAATATATTGATTATGATCATATCTGGATCTGAAGAAATCAGTCATGCTATTTTTTTCATTTCCTCTGATATCAAAAGCAGACAAGCGGTTACTAAGGTCAGACAGTAATTGTCCATATTCCTGAATCAGCGTTTTGTCAATGATATGAGTGGCAGTGGTGTAGACATCTTCATAAATAAAACCTTCCTGGCGGTAATCTGTAGGCAGATAAGGGAGTTTTTCAAAGCCCTCTCCATTTTTGTATCGTTGAAGAATGTCGTCAACTAGTGTCTGCATTTCTTCTTTGGGCAGTTTCACAATACCTGCCTGATTCTCGAGGTCAGAAATCACACGATCAAAAATTTCAGAAGTCTTACGGAGAAGGGCTTCTCGGTGAGATATTTCGGCGGTACCGAATTCTTTTTTTGCTTCATGTAAAATAAGAACAAGTTGATGAAGTTGATGGGCAGACGGGTTGATTTCTTTATGTTTACCAAGAAATATCAGAAGATGGCTGTCCCAGTCAGGATCAATTTCAGAACATTCCAGAGTCAGCTCTAAAAAACCGACATCAACAAGTTTTAGTAAATAATTTTGTAATTCCGGAAGTGCTGCATCAATTTGTGACGAAAGTAGTTTTGCTAAAGAAGATAATGGCAAGCTTTCTTCCGAATGATCAATGAGTTCTTTGATGTATTGATTGATTCCACTGGCCTGAATTTCCTGAAAAACTTCAATATTGGCGCAGTTCATCAGGAAAGTGAAACGATCCTCCGTTTCTGCTATGCTGCTATTGGTATTTACCAATAATAGATTTTGCAGAGCAGGATGTTGTTCCATCAGTTTTTTTATTCTTTTCAGCAGTTTATTGTTTAACCTTATTTTGCAATTCAGGATAGTTGGAAGTGAAGACGGCTTAGAACTGTTATCTGATTCCGTTTTTGTAAGACCTAAATAAGTAAATGTACTGAAGGGTGAGGTTTTATAGGTCATTCGCGTCAGATAACGAAGAATGCTGAATTCAATGCGTTCACTATATTTATTAGGAGTAGCAGGCATAAGAGCAAAACCATCCAGCTGCTCATACAGATCTTTGCTTGAAAGTAAAACTCCGTTTTTGAAAGGATATTCTCCGATAAGTTTTTGAATCTCCTGCCTGGATGATGATTGATAATTTTGGAACTTTACTTCCCATAGCTCCAAAAACTCTTTATAAGTAGCATTTGCATGCTGCCATTCATGCCAATATTCTTTAAAAAGCTCAAATGTTTCCGGCTGTATCTTTTCAATCAGAGTTAAAGCATTCTGCCGGCTGTTGTAGATTGAACGTTTTAGATTGAGCAACTGCTTTTGTTGCAGATTATCAGTACTTTTTTCAATAAGAAGATATAATTGGTCGCATAAATTTTCATTACTTATCTTTTGAAGTTCAGTAATCTTCTGCCAGGTTTCCAACTGATGTTGAGCATCAGGAATAACGAGTGTATTCAGGCTTTGTACAGGTAATGCGGCAAATCGGGTGAAAATATAGGGTAAAATATTCAGGCTCATTTTTTTATTATTTTCCTAGTTCTAATTGATTTTTAACTAAATTAAAATAGGCTCCTTTTGACCTTGTTAAAGTCTCATGAGTTCCTTGTTCAACAATACATCCTTTATCCATGACAATGATATTATCGGCATGTACCACGGTGCTTAGTCTGTGCGCTACAATAACCACAGTTCGGCCCATGAAGAAGCTATTCAGATTTTCAACAATTAGTCTTTCATTGTTGGCATCCAGTGAGTTGGTAGCTTCATCCAGAAATATATAATCAGGTTGTCTGTAAATAAGGCGTGCTATGAGCAAACGTTGTTTCTGTCCTTCACTAAGTCCGGTTCCATCTGTTCCGATTAAAGTTTCGTAAGAAAAGGGCAGGCTTTCTATATAGTCTTTCATATTGACCATTTTACATGCGTTTTTTACTCTTTGCATATCTTTCTCTGAGTTTCCGATCCAGATATTGCCGGCTATTGTGTCTGTGAAAATAAATGAGTCCTGCATGACGGCTCCACAATTTCTGCGTAAACTTTTTGTGGTGATCATTTCGAGATCTTGCCCACAGAAACTAATCATCCCTTGCGTAGCCGGGAAAAACTTAAGCAGGAGCTTGAGAAGTGTTGTTTTTCCGCTTCCGCTCATTCCTACGATGGCGGTTACTTTTCCTGCGGGTATAGTCAGATTAATGTTCTTTAATACTTCAGGAGATAACTTGCCATAACGGAAATAAACGTTCTTTAATTCTATTGTACCAGGATTCCCTTTGGATAGCACTTGACTTGAATAGGCATCTTCCGTGGGTTCATATTCCACTTCTGAGATACGCTGCAGACTGAACTTTGCATTCTGCATAGAGCGGATAAAATCTGATAGCTGATTGATTGTACCGTTTAATGCTCCATACATATACGTAATTGAAAGCATAGCTCCAAGTGACAGATTTCCGCTGATGACCAGAGAAGCGGTTAGAAATGTTGTTGATACTCCGGCTGCTTCATTGATAAACAGGGCAACTCCCTGTATTCGCTGATCTAGCTTCAGACTTTCCATCTTAACCGTGTAGGTTTCTTCCTGCATTGCTTTCCAAAGCTGGTTTTTTTCCATTTCTGCGCCAGTCAGTTTTATTTCCGTCATCGCCTCAAAAGTTTCTATCTGATGGCGTTGGGTATTGGCCAGCAAGCTGAATGTACGCTGATCCAGACGTCTTCTTTTTTCTTCAAAAAAATTAGTCCATAGCACACTGATAATACCGGCCGATAAAAATAACAGGAAAAGTTTCCAGTTGTAGTAGCATAATAATCCGCCATTTACAACAAGAATTATAGCGGAAAGCCCCGCGCTGACACAGTGTTTTGTAAGAAACTCTTCAATCCTCTGATTATCATAAATTCTTTGCAGATTATCTCCGCTGCTTCTGTATTCGAAGAAGGAAAGCTTAAGCTGCATCAGCTTATCTATAAATTCATAGATTAGTTTAATACTAATACTCATTCCTACCTTAAAAAGTAATCTGCTGCGTAGAAAATCTATAAAGATCCTTCCGGTAAACAAGAGAAGTTGACCAATGCAGATCAGAGATAATATTCCAATATCTTTTCGGGTAATCGCTTTATCCACAACAGCCTGAGTAAGCAGCGGAATGGCTAATGTTAAAAGTGTAGCGGCCAAAAGTGTCCCTATAATAAAGGATATGTTTTTATAATGATGATCTATTCGTTTTAATAAAGAAAACAGACTGATTGGAGGGTCTGGTAAATCTTCTACCTGATCAAAAACTTCTGTAGTTTCTAGAAAGAAGGCAATTCCTTTGTCGTCTTCTCCGGGTAATTTCCAGTGGCCAAGAAAATCGTTGAGGGAGTAACGCATCGTTTTTCCAAGGGCCGGATTTCCCACATAAGCATGTCTTTCAGTAAGATGCCATAAAACAACAAAGTGGTTATGATCCCAATGAAGTATACAAGGCAGCGGAGCTTTTTCCAGCAATACTTTCTGGTTTATTTCTGCTGCTAATGTTTTGAATCCAAGCTGTTCTGCTGCATATTTTAAGCCTGATACAGAGGTGCCCTGACTGCGGACATCACACAGATCTCTTAAATGATTTAAGGATAATTCTTTTCCATAATAAGTGGTAATCATTTTAAGGCATGTAGGCCCACAGTCCATGGTGTCAAACTGTCGGAAAAACGGGTAATGCTGTCCTTTGAAGTATTGATTTATCCTTTGAAGTATTTTATTACTCATTTACTGAATGTATATTTATTTACATATGATTGAAAAAAAATTCTGTAATTGAATTGACTATCTTCAAGCAGAGTTTAGATCAAATTAATTAATGCAATTAAGTTGCAATATATGAAAATATTTATACTCTAGGATATTATTTTTGGTGTCAGCTTATTAAATAAAATATAATCAGTATTACGGAGTACATTATGCTGTTATTGGGGGCGCTTTAATGGCTTATACGTATAATGAAAGGAAACAGTATCTCTAGAAATGGCACAGTAAGACCGGAAACTAAATGATATATTCTTAGTGTATGAAACCGAGAATGTATAGAGGATATGCATAGAACTTGATTGTAGATTTATTCAAGTTTTAAGTTGCAAAGTTTTAGGAAAAAAGAGATCAAAATAAGCTTGTTGTACTTCTTAAACATTGATAATCAAAATACATTTAAGAAGTACAATAGCACAGCTGATTGGAGAAGTACTAACTTCTCAGTTGATCTATTTCTTTGCTTGCAGAGACAAATTATCTAAATAAACAGCCTGATGTACACCATTTAGTAAAACTTTCAGCCCCAAATGAGAATCCTTTTTCAAAGAGATCGTAAAAGTTTTTTTCTCTCCTGTTATTTTTGAAGGTTTAGTAATGGAAACATAAGTCTTTGGATCAGCCGGGCTGCTTACTGAGAAAAGCTCTAATGTTGTTTCGCCTCCATTATCCGAAAGGTCAAGAGAAAGAGTATAAGTTCCGGCTTTGATTTCCGGAGTCACCAGATACATATTTTCCCCAGGGTTGCTCATGGAGTAAAAGATAATTTTTTTATCACTTGCATACAACATGGCTTTTCCGGGTTGAGCGGTCCAGCATTTATTGATATCTTTCCAGGCATCAAAGTTTTCTACAAGAGCAGCTACTGGTTTGCACTGTGCATTTGCTGTTAAAAATCCTCCTATAACAGCCATTCCCGCAAATACGATTTTTTTCATGTACTATTTTTATTTATAATGAGTAAAAATAATATAAAAATATTGTATTGACTACGCTCATTGTATGATTTAAATTAGTTTTTGAGACCGCTCATAGAAGTAATTACAAGTAAATAATACCAAACAGGGTATTTCATTGGGTGTTTTGAATCTCGCGGGTTATTATTTTATTTCAGAATTAATTCTTTTCTTTTTGGAAAGAGAATCATAACTTAGATTTAAATAGTAAAGCTGCTTTCCCTTTTTTATTAAACCACAAAAGATTGAAACACTTAAGTGAGCTTCAGAGGATATCCTGATGCAAAATAAGTTCACATAAGTTTTTAAAAACTTTGATTTTATTCTGTGTACTAAAGTGTTTAAGAAACAAAAACTTTTGTGACTAAGTTTAAATAGCTTCACTATATAAAATATAAGAAATGAAAAAAATAATATTTTTTGCGATTATGGTTACAAATGTGGTCTTTACAAAAGCACAAACAATAGAATCCAGCAGCCGAAGTACTATTGGCTATATCAAAAGTGACGGAACCATCGAAAACAGCAGCAGAGCAACGATAGGGTATATCAAAAGCGATGGTACTATTGAAAACAGTAGTCGTTCAACCATTGGTTATATTAAAAATGATGGAACTATTGAAAATAGCAGTCATTCTACAGTAGGGTATGTAAAGAAAGATGGAACGGTAGAAAACAGCAGTCGCTCTACTTTAGGCTATATCAAAGATGACGGAACTGTTGAAAATGCAAGCCGTAGTACGATAGGCTATGCCAGAGGTATTCAAAAAGAATGGGCAGCAGTGGTGTATTTCTTTTTTAAGCTTTAGATGGAATTTTTATAAATCATGGTCATTATTTTTAGCTATGATTTTACTCTAGAGATTAAAATAGTAAATAAAATAAGCTATACATAGAAAAATTTTCTAGATGTGGTAGGCCTTAAAGCCTTATTGGCGTATAAATTGATACTACAAACTGAATTGAATTTTGATGACTAATGACTAGAACGACTGTAACTCTGATTTTCTTTTTAAGTGGTTTTTCCTTTTTAAATGCGCAGGAGAAGAAAGACTCGCTGTACTACAAAATAGAAGAGTTTTCGGATAAGAGAAAAGTGACTAAATTCATTCACCGCTTTATATTCCGTAGAGAACCGGATTCCACTTCTGTAGGTTCCAGAACAGAGAAACTTTCACAGGAGGCTTACAACAAAAAGCATATCAGAAATATCAGGATAGAAACCATAGATCCTTTTGGATACAATTCTAAAGATAGTAAAGAAAGATCAAGATGGTATGATTGGGTTGCAGATCATCTTCATGCCAGTACCAAAAAATCTACAGTTGATAATTATCTGCTTTTTAAGGAAGGAGAAGAATACAATGCGCAGAAACTTTATGAATCTGAACGTTTGCTGAGAACCATGCCTTTTATAAACAGAGTGAATATCAGTGTTTCAGACAGTACTTCCAGCAAAGATTCTATTGATGTAGTGGTAAAAGTTCTTGATTCCTGGAGTCTGAAACCGAGACTCAGCTATTCAGGAAGTAAGATCGGTTTGGGAGTTACTGAAGAAAATGTATTGGGATTAGGTCATACCTTCGATTTCCTTTACAGAAATGATTCCAAAGAGCATCAGAATTATCTTTTAGGAAGCTATACGGCTTATAACCTTTTCGGAACTTATATTAATGCTCAGCTTCTTGGGGAAAGGGATTTTTATAAAAATGAAAGAATCAATTTTAATGTAAGAAGAGACTTTTTCTCACCTTTGACGAAATGGGCAGGTGGTTTCACTTTCGAATATTTTATGCGGCATGTTTTACTTCCCAACGAAACTGATACTACTTTTCCGGAAGTTCAGATTAAAGTCTACAACCAGGATTTATGGGGAGGGTATCAGATTCCCGTTTCATCAGATCCAAGCGAAAAAGTATCCAGCAATATTGCCATCATAGGGAGGTTTCAAAATTATCAGTACAAAGACAGCCCCGGAATTGATCAGTATAAATACTTTAGCTCTTACAACAGCTTTCTGATGTCTGTAGGGTTTATTCAAAGAAAGTTTTCGGTTCAGAGGAATATTTTCCAGTATGATCTTCCTGAAGATATAGCTTACGGTAATTCTGTGAATGTTATTGCAGGAGGCTTGTCAAGAAATAAAGAAGTGAATCCGTATGTAGGGATTTCTGCATCGTATGGTACTTTTACAAAGTTGGGCTATTTTACAGTGAAAGGGCAGTTTGGAAGATTTTTTAATGAAGACAGTCAGAATAGGGAATCTTTCCGATTTGATGCAACCTATTTTACGAATCTTATGGATTGGAAATTTGCCAAAGCAAGACATTTCTTTTCACCTACTTTAGCATTGGGAAATCCACAGCATAATTATTCTTATAAAGACAGAATTAATCTTTCTTCTGCAGATGAATTTCCTGTGTACAATTCGGATTATATCGGAACTAAGAAATTGGTTTTAAGATATCAGCTTCAGATGTTTGTGAACAAAACATGGAAGAATTTCCATTTCAGTCCTTATCTTACCGCTGCAGTGGGATGGCTGGGTATGCCAGACGATAAACTATTTAAAACAAAGGCAAATACGAAAATTGGAATTGGAGTGTTAATTAATAACCCATACCTGGTGTTCAACAGGATTCAAATTTCGTTTACTTATTATCCTCGTGTTCCTTTTGATAATAATTCGGTTTTTGATTTTAACAGTAACAGAAACAATCTTTTACCAATGAATAATTTTGCAACAGATGTTCCGCATTTTGTGAACTTTGGAAATTAATAATGGGAGTATTTTAAATAGCTCCCATTACAAACATATTTTCCATTGTAGGTACTTTGCTTCCGCCTTCTTTTTCGAGCGTAATGGCAAACGCCTGAGCATTTGATATATTCGCTAAAGCAATACTACTGTCTTTTTCTTCGGTATACATTCCTGCACTTACAGGTTTTCCGTGTTGGATAGCCCAAAGCTGGTATTGCATTCCTTCAGGAGCTTTTGGCAGCTTTTCAGCATTCAGATACACTTCTTTTGTTTTTTTATCCCAGAAAACCATTGCTTTTGCATCTGTATGCTTTTCTACGCCTTTTAGCATTACCATCTGCATATCAGGATTAGAGAACATATCAAGCTTCTGATTCATTCTTTTCATTTGCTGATTCTGCTGTTTTGCCTCTGCAGCCAGTAAAGTCATTTGTTTTTTATCAGATGACTGCGTATTCATCATGAATAAATTTCCGGCAACACTGATCAGGAACAACACAGAAGCTGCTATTGCATAAGGTTTCCAGCTCGTGTTTTTCTTAATAATTGTTCCTTCTATGTTGTTTTCTTTAAGATCTTTTCTTTCAGGAATATCTATAGAAAGAGCAGGTTTTATCTCTTCAACAATCTGCTCCTGCTGAATTTTATTCCAGATCTTAGATTTCAAATCACTTGGAGGTGTTACAGCCTGAGCTGTAGCCAGATGTTCCAAAGTCTTTTGTGCTTCTTCAAAAGCTGTTTTTACTTCAGCATTATTTTTCATCACACACTCCAAAATACCCGCTTCCTCAGGAGAAGCATGGCCAAGAATATAAGATTCTATAATTCCGGATGATATGTATTCTTTAGTGTTCAATTTATTTTATTGATAATCTTTTAGCAAATCTTTTAATTTCATCAGTGCATTTCGCATTTTCGTTTTTACCGTTCCCAGCGGTATCTTCAGTTTTTCGGATATTTCATTTTGGGTATATCCCTGATAATAAGCAAGATCTATAAGCTCCTGCTTGTCTGTCTCCAAACCTTTCAGCACGTTGTTAAATCCGATATAATCGGAAGAATTATTAGTGGTTGAAAGCTCTTTGGAATTATATACGAAATCTGGAAGTGATTGGTTTTTAAGTTCGTTCTGAAATCCTTTTGATTTTAAATAATCAATAGCTGTATTTCTGGCAATATTGATCATCCACGTATAAAATCTCCCTTTGGAAGCATCATACTGATGGATAGAATTCCAGATTTTAACAAAGACATCCTGAATAACTTCTTCAGTATATTCTTTAGATTGAACGATTCGGAGAATGATTCCGTACAGCGCACCAGAATAGTGGTCATACAGATAATGAAAACCGTTTTCGTTTTTTTCTTTTAATAAAACGATAAGTTCTTCTTCCGAATAGGTTGTTTTAATAGCGTTTATTTTTCTATCCAAATGTAGCAAAATAAAACATATTCCCAAAAAAATCTATAACAACTTTTATTTCGTACATGATTTTAAAGAAATAATTAAAAAATATTAAATATGAACACTTTCGTTTCAAAAACCATACTTGCCCTCTGCTTGGCACTCTCTTTCGGAGCTTATAAAGCACAAAGCTCACTTTTTAAAAGCAAAAATCCTTATTACTCCCACACTGCAGAAAATACTTTGAAAGTAAGCAATACTGAATGGAAAAAGATTTTAAAACCGGAACTCTATCAGGTTGCCAGAGAAGGAGCTACAGAAACTGCTTTTACCGGAAAGTACTATGAATTTGATGAAAAGGGAACTTATTATTGCGCCGTATGTGGTAATCCTCTTTTCATCTCAACGTCAAAATTTGCAACGACCTGCGGATGGCCTTCATTTTATCAGCCTATTCGTAAAAACAGTGTCAGATACAGAAAAGATACCTCATATCATATGGAACGTACAGAAGTACTGTGTGGAAGATGTGACTCTCATCTGGGACATGTTTTTGATGATGGTCCCAAACCAACAGGAAAACGGTTCTGTATGAATTCTATCTGTCTTGAATTTGTTCCGGGTAAAAAATAATTAACTCAAAATCAATTAGTTGTAATTGATTTTATTTTTTTTCAATCTAAAATAAAACCAACCTCGTAAATGACATTAAAAGCACAATTAACTATAATTAATTAAAAGAATCAACACAATGAACACACAATCAAAAATCACAGTTTTAGCAATGGTAGCTTTATCATTTGCTTTCAGCGGGAAGGTAACTGCACAAACGATGAAAGAAAAAACAGTAATGGTAGGAGGAGCACCAATGTATCCATCCAAAAACATTATTGAAAACGCTGTCAATTCAAAAGATCACAAAACCCTTGTCGCAGCAGTGAAAGCAGCAGGCTTGGTAGAAACTTTACAGAGTGCAGGACCTTTTACTGTACTGGCACCTACAGATGCGGCCTTTGCAAAACTTCCGAAAGGAACAGTTGAAAACCTTGTAAAACCTGAAAATAAAGCAACGCTTACGAGCATATTGACTTATCATGTTCTGCCAGGAAGATACAGCGCTAAAGAAATTTGGGCTGCTGTAAAAGCCGGAAACGGAAAAAGCATGATGAAAACAGTACAGGGAGAGGATCTTACTTTCTGGACCAAAGGAAAAGACCTTTACATTAAAGATGCTAAAGGAAATAGTGCGAAAGTGACTATTGCAGATGTGAACCAGTCTAACGGAGTGATTCATGTAATAGATACGGTTTTAATGCCATAACAAATTATAAGATTTCAAACAGCATATTTCAGTATGCTGTTTTTCTTCTTTTATCCTAACACTAAAAAAATTAATATTATGAAAAAACCAATTCAGGTTTCTAATCAGGGAGCAACCCTTGATACCAGCAGAAGAAACTTTTTAAAATTAGGAGGAGTAGGATTGGCTTTAGCGGGCCTTACCATCATTGGATGTAATGATGATGATGATTTCCAGATCATAGAAGAATCCAAATACGATTTGGGAACAGGAGATGTAGGGGTATTAAATTATGCCTATGCACTTGAACAGCTTGAAGCGGATTTCTATACCAAAGTAGTCAACAATTTTTATTCGGGAATTTCCACTATTGAAAAAGAAGTTTTTACAGACCTCTATCATCATGAAGTGATTCACAGAGATTTCTTTAAAGCAGCTATCAGCGGTGCTACAGACCATGTACTTCCCAAACTTGAGTTTCAGTATCCTAATGTGAATTTTAATGATCGTAGTTCAGTATTAGCTACAGCAAAAGCGTTGGAAGATACGGGCGTAGCAGCTTATAATGGGGCCGGAAAATACATTTCTAACGCTGCTTATCTTGTGATTGCCGGTAAAATAGTCTCTGTGGAGGCCAGACATGCCTCTGCCATCAGAAATTTGATCAATCCCGGATCTGCTGATTTTTCAGGAGATGATGTGATAGATGCTAACGGACTTGATCTTGCAAAAGAACCCAAAGACATCGTAATGGCTGCCGGAGCATTCATCAAAACACCTTTCACCTGGAAAGAAAGAGGTATTAATTAATCACTCACCTTAAAAAATTACATTATGAATATTCTTAGATTACTGGATAAGCTTTCCCACGATAAATTTTTCACAACGGAAGCTTCAAGACTGGAAACCATTACGAATATGTCATTATTCGGAAAAAAAGCAGCTACAGCAGCAGTACCTCTTGGGTTGGGAGCTCTGATGACGACTCCTGCCAAAGCAGAAACTACAGAAATAAAATTAACAGGTACTGCCTTAAAAAGTACCCTGACAGATGCCCTACAGCTGGCACTCGTACTGGAATATCTTGAAAATGAATATTACAGCATTGGATTATCCACACCAGGATTGATTCCTAACGGAGACAGAACTGTTTTTATGCAGATCTCAAAACATGAATCAGCCCACGTCAGCTTTCTGAAAAGTACACTTACTTCTTTAGGAACAACTCCGGGTACTAAGCCTACATTTGACTTTACAGCGAGTGGAAACTTTATGCCTTTTACAGATTATAACCAATTTCTTATTCTCGCTCAGGCTTTTGAAGATACCGGAGTAAGAGCTTATAAAGGACAGGCCGGAAATGTAATGTCCAATAAAGTGGTACTCCAGGCGGCATTACAGATTCACTCCGTAGAGGCCAGACATGCCTCACAGGTAAGAAGAATGAGAGCCAATAAAGGATGGATTGAGCTTGCCAACGGAGGAAACATGCCTTCTGCAACCAATCCTGTATACGCCGGAGAAGACAATGTCAACCAGGCAGGATATAACACAGGAACTTTATTTGGAGCAGCAGCAGGTTCTGCTGCTTATGACGAAATTTTAAGTGGCAGCGATGCTCAAGCTATTGCTTCATTGTTCATAGTTTAGTTGTGATTTGGATGATGATCAAGTGGTGCGCCCATTTTCGGAAAACCCGGAAATGGGCTTTTTTATGCCTTATTGAGGTGAAATTTTTTAAATGGTATAAAAAAGTTGAAACAAGCAGATTTATTACAAATAATCAGATTGTATGAGTGTACAGGATTGATTTCTACAGCTTTAATAAATAAAGTTGAGGTCAATGAAAAATCCCCAGTGGTCCTGGGGATAAAAACTAATAACCATGAAACTCAAATTAATGAGATAATCAAGCGGCAAATGTATTGAAAAAGATTCAAAATCCCGTTAATTTGAATTATTTTTTTTGATTTTTACACAAAATTTCTGCTTTTGTTATTTAGTAAATAGTATGTGGAATTGAATTCTAACTTCATTTAAAGAATAAAAACCTCCCTCACCAAAAAGGTAAGGAAGGCTTTTAATCAAAATGTATAATAGCATTTTGATAACTACACAACCACATCTATTTTTATATTAATATTCCCACGGGTAGCTTTAGAATAAGGGCATGTCTCATGTGCTGTTTCCACTACTTTTATCGCTTCATCTATTGGCAAACCTGGTAAATGAATTTCCAAATGAGCCTGCAGGAAAAATCCGCTCTCATTGGTTGCCAGATCTACAGATGTATTCACAGACAGCTCTGCGGGAAGGGAGATTTTCATTTTAGATGCTTCTAATTGCATAGCTCCGATAAAACATGCCGACCAACCAGCCGCTAATAATTGTTCGGGATTTGTTCCGTTTCCTTTTGCTCCGGGAGAAGTCAGTTCAATATCAAGTTTTCCGTCACTGCTTTTGGCTTTTCCGTCACGTCCTCCGGTTACTACAACTTTCCCGGAATAAAGTACTTTGCTGATGTTTACTATAGAAGTATTTTCTATCTCCTGAATGATATTTGATTCCATAATTTTTTATTATTTAGATTAAATGATATTTGTTGATATATTGTGTTAAAGCTTTTTTCTTACATCCTTGAATGCCGCTCTAAGTTCTTCCGTAAAGATCTGTGGTTGTTCCCATGCTGCAAAATGCCCACCTTTCGGAGCTTTATGATAATAATATAAAGTAGGGTAGGCTTGCTTAGACCAGCTTTCCGGAGCCTGATAGATCTCGTGAGGAAATACTGAAATGGCTACAGGAACTTTGATGTCTTTTGTTTTCTGTGCTTCAGAACTAAAATTGTTCTTGTTATTTTCCCAATAAAAACGAGACGAAGACGCTGCTGTATTCGTAAGCCAGTAAAGCGTAATATCATCCAGAATGGCATCACGGCCAATTATATTTTCAGGATGAAGGTCACTTTCACTCCACTCGGCAATTTTCTCATAAAGGAAAGCAGCTAAGGCACTTGGAGAATCCGAAAGTAAATATCCTGTTGTCTGGGGACGTGTTACCATCATTCCTCCATAAGCTGCGTTTCTTCCAAAAAAGAGCTCATTGCATGGTAAGCCTGTGCTTCAGAGGCGGAAAGTCCTGATGGGGCAGGATCTCCTGCATTAATCGGCTTTACAAGCTCAGCGGGGATTGTTGCAGGCATCGTTAGATGAATACCCAAAAGTCCTGAAGGAGCCTGTTTTGCTAAAGCATCAGAAATGACAGAACCATGGTCACCGCCTTCAGAAACATATTTCTTGTAGCCAAGTCTCATCATCAGTACATCCCAGGCACGGGCAACACGGTCAGGATTCCAGCCCAGTTCAGTGGGTATTTCTGAAAAACCATAGCCCGGAATTGCTGGTATGATCACGTCAAACGCATCATTTGCTTTTCCCCCGTATTTTACAGGATCTGTCAGAGGATCTATCGCATTAATAAACTCCAGTGGAGAACCTGGCCAGCCATGAGTAAGAATCACAGGTAATGCGTTGGACTCTTTAGAACGTACATGGATAAACTGAATATCAATGCCGTCAATCTTTGTTATAAACTGTGGAAGAGCATTCAGTTGAGTTTCTACTTTTCTCCAGTCGTATCCATTGCCCCAATAGGTGATCAGTTCTTTCAGCTGAGCAAGTTGAATTCCCTGAGAAGCATCTTTTACCGTTTCTTTATCCGGAAAACGGGTCTCAGAGATACGTCTTTTAAGTTCATCTAGCTGGGATTGAGGAATATTGATGTGAAAGGGACGAATACTGGTATCGGAATGTAATGATACAGCATTTGTGTGATGAGTCTGAGCTTTAGAAATTGCTGGAATATTCACTGTAAAAGCTGCTGCTAAAAATAAGGTTGAAATTGTTGTTTTCATTGCTTTATTATATTAGATTTTTGATCTGTTTTATTTTTGATGAGACAAAATTATACTCAGAAAAGCAGCTGGTAAATTGATAATTTGCTCAGATAGTCATATTCATGAGCGAAGTAGACATTGTGTAGGGTAAACAGGAAAGTTGTATAAATTAGGAAGCAATGTAAAGCACAAGCCAAGGAATATAGTGCAATTATTCAGGTTAATAAAAGAAAAATACGCTCCGTTTTTCTATAAAAACAGAGCGTATTTTGGGTTTATATTCTTTTGAATATTATCCGTGAGCTTCTACGGATATATCATTCCATTCTTCCCATACTTTTAGTCGCTGTTCGTAACTTTGTTTTACAAACGGAAGTGCTACTTTACCCAGCAATAAACGTAAAGGAGGATTTTCAGTTTCCACCAGTTTGATCAATGCAGGTGCTGTGGCTTCTACCTCCCCGAAAGATGTTTCAGCTTCTGAGAAAGCCTTTTTAACACCATCATAAACCGGGTTGCTTTGGGTATTAATTCCTGTATGCCAGATATTGGAAGCATAGCCATTAGGTTCTACCAAAGTAACATGAATACCAAATCCCTTCACTTCCGTTGCCAATGTTTCGCTTAACGCTTCCAATGCAAACTTGGAAGCATTATAAAGCCCCATAGTAGGTAAAGTTGCCAATCCTAAAATAGAAGAAACCTGAATGATATGACCACTTTTCTGATCCCTCATGATAGGAAGTACAGCTTGTGAAAGCCACAGTGTTCCAAAGAAATTCGTTTCAAATTGTGCTCTTGCTTCCTGTTCGTTCGTTTCTTCAATGGCACCTGTTAAAGCATAGCCTGCATTATTGATTAGAATGTCTATACTGCCAAAATGCTGATGAACTTTCTGAACCACAGCTAGAGATTCTTCCCTTTTATCCACATCTAAAGTTAAAGTCAATACAGAATTTCCATATTTTTCTTTTAAATCATTTAGGGTTTCTACATTTCTGGCTGTTGCCGCTACTTTGTATCCTTTTGCTAAAAATGCTTCTGCCCAGGCTTTTCCGAAACCTTTTGATGCGCCTGTAATTAAAACTGTTTTTGACATTGTTTTGTTTTTTTAATTGATTGTTATGATTTTATTTTTATGAAGCTTTATTTTAAATGACCGATCGGTCATATTTTGAGTAAAAAAAATTAAACCCTGTTTTCCTCTATCATTTTTTCAGAGTGTTGCCTATAGCAATCATTCTATCATTATTACCTGACATTCTAGCTATTAGATGTCCACCTTCAAGCATTGCAAACAAAACCGTTGCAAAATCTGCAGAGTTCCAGTCTGCTCTGAATTCCTTATTGGAAATTCCTTTTTCAATAATGCCTGAAAGCAATTCTTGTCCCCGCTTAATAGCACGGTTTACTTTTTCTTTTACAACAGGATTGGTATCATCAGCTTCTGTCCCAAAATTTAATAAAGGGCAGCCGCCCACTACTGGAGGATGGTTAGGATCACTAAAAAATCAATATAAGCGAATAGCTGTTCTTTAGAAGTTTTATATTGGATCAAAGCTCTTTGAAGTTTCTCACTTAATATTTTCATATTGTGTTCTACAGCGGCACATGCAAGCACATCCTTGTTCTCAAAATGAACATACATGCTGCCTTTAGACAATTTGGTAGCCTCCATAATATCACTCATAGAAGTAGCGGCAATCCCCTTTGTATTAAAAATAGGGGCTGCTTTTTCTATAATGAATTGTCTGGTTTCTTCTCCTTTTGCCATGATAAAGCTAAATAGTGGTACAAATATATGACCGATTGGTCATAAAAACAAAATTTATTTGATATTTTTTTTCATTCCTATAAAAGAGATTCCTGCCTTGTCTGAATTCTGGCGTTTAAAAATCCAAAATGCCTTTGTCTTGTTGCAAGAAAGACTTATTGGGAATGCGGTATTGATGTATTCAATAAATATAAAGCTTATGTTACAAAGTATCCCGATATAGAGCAGCGATTTCCCAATACATGATTGCTTCTTATTTAGGATTTGCAGTAGAATATTTGAGCAACTTAAATAAGAAAACCTTTCTGACTTTTCTTAAGAAATCTTAAGTTTTTCTGTAATTACTTATTTTATTTTTGTTAGAGAATTATTTTTTATTCCAAAAAAAAGCAATTAAATCACTGATAATGAAATGATTGAATATTTCATTGCAAAACTAAAATAATTAAAAAATGAATAGAAGAAATTGGATTAAATTAAGTGCATTTGCTGGCGTTGGACTTGCTATACCAAAAGCTGTTTCAGCTTCTCAACCAAATCAGCCGAAAATTAAAAGTGGATCAATTTGTATTACATGTGGTGTTCAATATGAATCTGCAAATCAAGAGCATTGTGTAATTTGCGAGGATTCAAGACAGTTTGTCAATCCAAAGGGTCAGCAGTGGACAACATTGGAAGTTGTACAAAAAACTCATAAAAATATTATTGAAAAGGTAGCTCCTAATGTTTATGCGATTTATACTGTTCCTAAAATGGGAATAGGTCAACGTGCCCATTTGGTCATTAGTCCAAAAGGAAATGTTCTTTGGGACTGTATTACTAATCTTGATGAAAGCACTATAGAATTAGTTAATAAATTAGGTGGTATTAAGGCTATTGCAATCTCCCATCCCCATTACTACTCAACAATTGTGGAATGGGGAAAAGCTTTTAATGCTCCGGTTTATATCCATGAAGCAGATAAAATGTGGATACAACGTAAAGATCCTATCATTAAAATATGGAGTGGCCGTGAAATGGAATTGTGGGAAGGGATGAAGATTGTATTATGTGGCGGACATTTTGATGGTGCAGCCGTTTTATTTGTACCAAAGCAAGGGGGGCAATTATTTACAGGAGATAACCCTCAGGTATGTTCAGATTTAAAGTCTGTATCTTTTTTGTATAGCTATCCCAATTATATTCCTTTAGGTAAAGAAGAAGTACTATTTATTGAAGAATCTCTTAAAAATCTGGAGTATGATTCTCTATATGGAGCATTTGGAAAATATATTTTGAAGGATGGAAAGCAGGCAGTAGCATTCTCAGTCTCTAGATATCTTAATCATATTAGATAATAGTAAACAAACGTGAATTTCTTACTTGAGTATAAAATTACGAATAACCTTTCCTTTTTTAATAGATCTTAATTTTTTGCTCACTGATCCAATCTACATTTGTATTATTCTAATTAAGAAAAATAGATTACATTTTTTATCAATAATTTAAATTTAAAATAATGAATATTTTATATATCAATTCAAGTATCATTGGGGAAAATTCTCACAGTATAAAATTAGGAAATCACATTGTTGCTTGTTTTAATTTTTTCATTTGGATGTCACACTCTTTACAAAAATCGTCAATTTGTACAAGAATACTTGTAATTGGGTTTTTCAAATCTATAGCAATTATTTATTTAAGTATTTGATTATTATAAATTTAAATATGTGGGTTTTTACTGTTTTCTATAAATTTTATTTCTTTTTTTATCCCGAACTCAGTTTAATTTAGTATGGTATCAGCTGTTTCAAAATCGAAACAGCCTGATTTTTTTAATTACTTAATTATTTATGAATAACCTTAATATATTCTTTACGGTTGTTTTCATAAAGAATACTGATGATATAAGCTCCTTTACTGTAAGTGGAAAAATCTATTTTTGTATTATACACATGAAGATTTTTCCAATCAGCAAGTTGTCTTTGTGTCATATCATAAAGGACAATGGTTTTTATTTTTTCTTTACTTTTTATATAACAGATTTCTGTAACAGGATTAGGATAAAACGTAACTTCAGGCTGCACATTAATATCAGTAGTTCCTAATGATCCTATATTAATTATTTTGGTAAATGTTTCTGAGCAGGAATTCTTCGTGACGGTAAGTGTAACTGTATAATTCCCTGAAGAAGTATACTGATGAACCGGATGTAAAGAAGAGCTTGTAGTACCATCTCCAAAGTTCCATAATATTGAAGTGAAATTGGCAGAATGATTGGTAAAATTAACAGTTGTTCCATTAGCTCCTGCAACAAAGTCAGCATGAAGATGAAATGCATTGCTGTTCCATTGTGCAGGATTATTAAAAAAAACAAGATCGGCAATATTTTGAAAATTTTCAGCAGTGTTTTGGGGAATCCCATTATAAAAAGTGGATGGGAATACATGATCCTGAAAAATAGCTGAATACATAGAGGCTGCCACAAGATAACTTCCTTTAGGCCCTGGATGAATATCATTATAAGATCCATGGAGCGCAAGATCCTGAGAGGTGTTGTAATATTGTTTTGCAGATTCTCCGGCAGGAACCATTTCTACTTGCATCAGGTTAGACATCTTGGTAATAGAATCCTTTATTTTCTGCTGGAAAGTAAAATAGGTGTTATATTCATTGGCTGATGGTACTCCATAAGGAATCTCATAAAGAAATATTTTAGAACACGGACTGTACTTACGGATAGAATCTTTGATCTTACGGCCCCGTTCAGCTGTTATTGAAACTGGATAAGAATGACCAGCAGATTCAGCCGTGCCGGGTTGCATGATAACATATTTGTAGTTTTTGGATCTTATCTTTTGATACAGCACAGGATCATCTACATGATTAACAAATCCGGTTCCCCCAGGAGTATGCGTTGTTATTGAAACATTTTTTCCTTTTGAAGCTGATATATTTTTGAAAATTTCAGGCATGTCATTGAAATAAGTAACACTATTTCCAATAAAAAGGACCTCATCAGATTGGCAAAATGATAAAATTGAAAAACCAGTGAAAATCAGAAAGAATAGTTTTTTTAGCATATATTATTTTGATTAAAATTTTAAAAGGTACCTGCAGAAAACCACTTATACTGCAGGTACGCTACTAGAATGATTAAAAATATATAATTAGTGATTATGGTGTTTATTTGAACAGGGCTTAAAAAAGTACCTGTAGGGAGTAACATTTTTCCTACAGGTACACGGTACGCTAATGATTAACTCTTTTTATTATTACACTTAGTTTATGAAGTTTTTTCCAGATCTTTTGTGGTTGTAGCTGAATGAAATGATAAATACTTTTGCATGGATTCTGTTTTTTCAGCGTTTCAAAAGTAATTGCTAATTTTTTAATTTACATGATGTTTAGTTGTTATTTTACTTTATGTAGTATGTAATATGTAGGTATTTTACATAATTTTGGATGGGTGTAGTAGCAACGTAGTATTGGTTTTGTATTTGAATTTTAGTGAATTTATGATTAAAACCTGATGTTTTCATTTTACGGGCAGATCAGAAAATCTAAATCAGAAAGGAATTGAATATCCACTAAAAAAAGAGACTATTTCAAAACGAAATAGTCTCTGCTTTTAAATTAATTTCCGTCAAAACTGGTCATTAATTTCTTATGGTTGAAATATGGATGTTTTTCTGTCCGTGAGTATCTATAACCTCTATGCTGCCAATCATTTCATTATAGACAAGGGTAGTGGTGTCATTAAACTGATATCCTTCGATAAATACAGGTCTGTCTTTTGGAAGATTATTCTGCTCGTTCAACGTTTCCAGAGATAAGCTGTCAGGGTAACCTGCGTTTTTCTTAAGTTTGATTTCTATTAACCCATTTTCAGCCAGATAATCAAACTTCTTTAAATGAGCAGGGAGACTGGTTTTGGTTTTATAAACATTTGCTTTCTCAATACTGTTTTTGTAAAGATCAAACATACTGGATGTTCCTACTGTATTATTGTAGACTGCAAATTTTGTAATACTGTTTTTTTGGGCAAAAAGCAACCCTGAAAAGATCACAAAGAGTATATATAATAGCTTTTTCATATTTAAAACTGATATTTAAATGTTGATATTAATTTCTGTTTTTTACCATAATCCATCCGGTATATTTTATGGGAGTCTGTTTTTTATTCGTCTCATTCCACCCCATATCAAACCAGTAGTTTCCGGTAGAAACCTTTTTGCCGCCTATGCTTCCATCCCATTGGTATCCGTTCAATTTACTTCCTTCATGAATTTTGCTTCCATACCTGTCGTAAATACTGAAGGTGAAATTAGGCTTATCAGATAATGCAGAGTAGTCCAGTGCATCATTGATTCCATCTCCATTAGGGGTGATGATATTGATCAGATTCGGAACGGTAACTTCTACTTCTACCGGTGTACAGTTGTAAGAATCTTTCACATAAAAAGTATGACTTCCACGAGGGATATTGGTGAATACATTTTCATTCTGCCAGCTTACATTGTCCATTGAATATTGATAAGGCGCAGTTCCAGCAATTACATTTAGGGTAACGGTATTATTACTGATATTGATATCCGAAATAACAGGATTTTCTGAAGGATAAACCTTTACAGTCTGTCTGGTAGTACATTCTCTGGTTTTCAGATCTACCCAATATGTTCCAACCCCAACATTCTTAATGGATTGTGTGGTTGCTCCGGTACTCCATAGATAAGAAGTAAATCCTGATCCTGCATCCAATGTGGTGGTATTTTCCATACAGATAATCTGATCCTTTAATACATCTGAGTAAGTAGGAGGGATGACAGTAAGCGTTACTTCTGCAATTCTGTAACATCCGTTGGCGTTGCTTACCTTAATATAAACCACTCCGTCAGGAGCAATATAATTGGCAGGAGTCAGTATTTCATTGGTTCCGTTTTGGGCATCAGTTGGAGAAGGATAATATTGTTTAATCGTTCCCGGCTGTACATTCACTCCGGCAGATGTTAAATCAAATTTACCAAGTACCGGATTAGAAGGTTCGAAACATGATCTTAGGGCTGCATCTTTAACGATTGGGCTTTCAGAAACAGTCAAGGTTAAAGTTACCTGTTCACAATCTGTAAAATCCGGGTTGTTCCCACAGAATTTATAAACAATGGTATCCATCCCCATATAACCGAAGTTGGGGGTATAATTAATAACTCCAGCCGGATCAACTGTTGCTGTACCGTTTACCGGAGGTGTAAGGATCGTTACGGTACTCGGAACATAGCTTTGGGTAGAATTGGAAAATTCAGGAACGATAGCCTGATATCCTTCACAAACCGTCATAGTCTTGGTAGATTCCTCAAGACATGTATACACTTTATATACCGGAGTGATTGCAGGAGTACATGAGCCTACAGCAATTCTTACCGTATAATTTCCTGAAACCAATGGTGTAAAAGTATTCGCGTTAGCTCCGGTGATAGGATTTCCATTCAGAAACCATTGGTAGGTATCATAGCTGTCATCAACCTCAAGTACAATACCCGGTATACATTCTCCCGTTTGTTTTGCAATTAATGGAATTGAAGAAAACCCGGCAAAATATCCTCCATATCCGGAAGTACTGTACCCTCCATTAATACCCGCAGTTACTGCTTTGTCAGAAATAACCGTAACATTTCCTGTACTGGAAGGGATGGCATAAGTTACCCAGCTGTTATTACCCGTTAACGGAAAAGGACCTTCTGAAGCGGCTGGCTGCACACCATTCACTGTTACATTGGCTCCGGCTTCAGTTAGAATATTCAATTTTACTATGGTTCCGTTCGGGACAGTACTTGTTGTTCCGGCTCCCGTTGGCATTTCGTTGATCTTTCCGATTTCGTCAATTTTTCTAGGCAGGAAACAGTTTAATGGTGGGATATAGTTGTAACCACAAGTAGCACTGCTGTTTCCCACTGAAACCAACTGATACAGATACACATTTTTTGAAGTCGTTATAAACATATTAAAGTGACCCGAAGTTCCCTGCTGTACATAATTGCTCCCCGAAATTCTGTAAAAATCACCACTGTTGATGGTGGCAATGGGAGTGTTGGATCCATTGATGAATATTTGGGTATGGTCTTCAGTTCCAACAATGATGCCTCCTTCCAGATCATCATTGGTAGATCTGGTTTTTACCATGGCAAAAGTACTTCCAAGTCTTTCCGTAGGCACAGACTGATCGAGAATAGCATCCGAACCTGCACTCGTATTGCTTCCAAAATTTCCATTAACATTTCCGTTGGTAAGCGTAATCGGCTTATTAGAAACAATTTTGGCTCCAATAAAAGCTGATTGGTTTTGTCCACCTGCCCCCGGTCCACCTGCAAAAATAAAAGACTGACCTTTATTAAGAGTAAACGTATGGGTATTGATTGATGCTGGTGCCGCACCGAAGAATGCTACATTTCCATTCCATGTAGCTGTGACTATGGTATTATTTTCTGTTGCCAATACCCCCGCTGTGAAGTTATTGCCAGTGGATGTTGCTGTTGATGGAGTTCCGGCCACATAAAATTCTTTTCCAATTCCGGCTTTCCCTTTACTTGTTATAATCTCAGCATGGGTTGTACCACTTACAATTCTTAATGAACAATAGAATGGTTTGGTCCCCTGTACATGCAATCCTTTATTGATAATACTGAAAGCATCGGATGTAACATTTGCAGCGATAACAGCAATGGGGACAACAAATATCTGAGGGGCATTTTTACTAATTGTTACAGTGCCAATCGGAATATTATTACTATTAACGGTAACTACAAAAGGGGTTGTAGAATCCGTAGAAAGATATAATGCCTGTGTATAACTGGTTGAAGCATAATAAGGAGCAAACCAGTGGTCCGTATCTCTTTGAGCCGAAATAGGAATAGCTAATAAGATAAATAATAAACTGAATATAATGTTTTTCATGAATTACAAAGTTTTGATTCTAAAAATTGAAGTTTCATATCCAAAAGAGATTAAGATTCTTTTATAAATTTCTTCTGAACAATTATTCCTCCATCTTCTATCTCTATCATATACATTCCGTGGATAAGATTGCTGACATCAATAGCATTGTTCAGGATAATCCCTGTTGATATTAATCTTCCGGCAGCACTGTAAATTTTATACTGAGCCTTGAAACTTATATTTTTTACATACAATACTGAACTTACCGGATTGGGATAAATATGAATATCCGTCTGGTTAAGTGAATTCGGTACTGGCTGTTTAGAAATTCTTACCGTATAATCTTCCACTTCACCATCCTTAAAGTTGGTACAGTTCACAGGAATACCATCCTTCTGTAAAGCGACTCTCATCACTACATATTTATAATCTGTCATGCTAATGAAGGCATTGTCAGGAACATTGAAAGTAGTACTAGCTGTTGGGTTTCCATTAGGTCCGTCTGCCAGAATTCTTTCGTTGATGTCAAATTCTCCGTTTCTGTTGAAGTCGATCCAGACTGCAACGCCAGCATTGATTCCTGAGCTTAAAGTCTTATCAATAGTAATCTGGTTACCTTTTGATCCCTGGGTCAATTCAATAAACTTTAAAGGATTACCTGTGAAGTTTGAATAAGTAGAAGCCAGAGATTCATTAATCATTTCCTTGTTGCCATTAGGTTTTACCGTTACTTTTGAAATAAATTCTGTTGTAGAATTAGCTGCAGCCATAGGACAATAGATTACTGTAGGAGTGGTGAAATAGTACAGTTTTGTGAAATTTCCCGGGGCTCCGTTACAGATATTAGCCACCTGCATTTCATATTTCGTAAGTTCCAGTAAACCTGTGATGGTGTAAGTATTGGTAGGTACCACAACATCAGTCCAGCTTGGAATTCCTACTTTTCTGTACTTCAATATATAAGTTGCTCCCGGAAACGGATCCCACACAACCTCTGCAGTTGTTGGGAAGATCTGAGTAATCATCAATCCCGGAGGAGGAATTTCACAGATTCTCTCTGTTGTAAATACCTTCGGATTAGACCACGGATTAGCTGTCGTTTCACCGTTACAGATATTGGCTACCTGTACTTCATACATTTTGAATGAATCAAGATTCTGAATCATATATGAATTAGCCGGTGGCTGAGGAACTGTAGGGGTGTTCCAAGGAGTACTGCCTACTTCCCGCCATCTTAAAATATAAGATGCGCTCGGAACAATCGGGTTCCAGGTGATCACAGCAGAGTTGGATGTTACATTGCTTATGGTTACAAATGGCGGGGTAGGATCACATCTTGTTGTAAATGTTTTTATAGGAGTGTAAACTCCGATTCCGCCACTGCCACAAACTGCTGCAATTCTTACCTCGTAGGTTGTAGCAGGAGTTAATACATTGATTGTTATAGGCGGATTCCCCCCCAGAACGGATAGGTTTAAAGTCGTCCATGCGGAAGCAGGAGTAGTAACAGGCCTGTATTCTAAGATAAAAGCATTATTATTGGCTGCTGCAGTCCAGTTGATATTTACAGAATTGTGGGTAATATTGGTGAATATCGGATTTCCTGGTGTTGCATTGCTGCAAGGTCTTAATCGTACAGCATAATCTTCCACTTCACCATTGGCCGCATCTGCACACATAACAGGAGCACTGGTTCTTTTCAGCACTACTCTCATAGTTGTTGTTAATGGACCTGTATAGATTCCTGTTGCCGGAACATCGAAAGTTGCTGTTATCGGCGTTGTCGTACTCGCTGTAGAGGTCATTATTTTTTCAGCATCGGTGAAAACTCCGTCTCTGTTCCAGTCTATCCACGCATTTACAGCATCAGAATATTGAGTTCCTGCCCATTCTTTAGAAACTGATAATTGATTTCCCTGTGAACCGATTTCCAGATTAATAAGAGTAGCCGGTGTTGTATAGCTGATATAATTCGTCTGAACAGAAGTATTATCCATTACCAGGAAATTGACAGGAGTAACTTTTACATTGGAAATAAAATCATTTGTACCGGTTCCGGTCATATTGCAATACGTTAAAGGTGTAGTTGAAAAACTTACACTTGGAGAGAATGCTCCCTGGGTTCCATTACAAATGGTTGCAATTTGTACCTGATATCCGGTCTGTTCAGCAAGACCAGTAATCGTGTAAAAGCTTTGTCCTGCCGGAAGAGTTTGTCCTGCAGCACTTGGAAGCCACGCTCCTGTGCTTCCCTGTCTCCATCTGATAATATAAGTTGCATTGGAAGCAGGGATCCATGATACATAAGCTGAATTATGAGTAATGTTATTTACTGCAATATTGGTTGGCGCAGCAGTAGTACAAGGCTGAAGATCTATAAATTTTACATAATAATCTTCAACCTCTCCATTAAGTGTTAAAGGTCCACAGGCATTGGCAGGAGTACCAGAATATACGATGACACGCATTTTTATTTTACTCGTTCCTGAATAAGCATTAGCCGGAACTGGAAAAGTAGCAGTAACAGGAGTTGTACTTGAATAACCAAGATTCATAATTCTTTCCCCGCCTGGAGTTGTCGTAGGGTTATTATCAAAAATACCATCACCGTTAAAATCTATCCAAGCATTGGTAGAATAGGTGCCAGATATGATAGATCTTCCTACAGACAATGTATTATTTACTGAATTTCTCAGAAGAGTAATCGTTTTGGTAGCATCTAAAGAATAATCTGTATAAGTAGTTGCCCCCGAATTGTTACTTGTTAAAGGTACATTAGTACCAATCATCGTTATATTATTGATATAACCGTTTGTAACGGTAGCTGTTGCTGCATTACAATAGGTCAGCGCAGGCGTTGTGAAACTTACTGGCGCCGAAAACGCTCCCTGAGTTCCACAAATGGTTGCAATCTGTACTTCATACTGAGTTTGCTCAATCAGCGGGGTAAGTGTTATACTATTGGTGAAAGGGGTTGTTACATTCACGGTCTGCCATGTAAGCGAGGGCGGTATTCTGTATCTTACAACGTAAGTTGCATTGGCTGTTGCCGTCCAGGTAATATTGGCTGAGGTAGCCGTGATATTATTCACAGCAATATTAGCAGGAGGAGTATTGGTACAGCTTGGTAATACGGTACCCGTCAACTGTACTCTTGGTAAAACAGCATATCTGTTTGTCGCAATAGGTGGGCTTGCCGGATCAGGATTGGTGGTGCTGTTGTAATAGATCATCCCACGGTTGTTCCCAGCAGAATAGCTGCCCCAGTTGGCCGTACAAGATGTTCCGGTAGAATTTTCGTCCACACCAATGACCACATTACTTGTTCCATCCCATAAAAATGGAGTGGCTAAAGGGATTTCAACCCATGTACCTGATGTCATGGCTGGCAAAGTACCGGAATATACCTGCGTTAATGAAGCTGAAGGAATCCAGCTTGTAGTTGTGGCAAAGTCTACTTGCGTGGTATTTCCCATATAGACTACCCATTGATTATAATTAGCTTGGGTAGTTCCTGTGGTAGAAACAAAAAACCGGATAGCAGTTATATAATTATTAGTTCCCACAGCAGCTCCAATTTCTGAAGCCAAATAAATTTGTTGAGAATAATTGAAGCCTGAACAGGAATAAACAGGCAGAAAGGCATGTGTTGCGGTACCTCCTCCAATCTGTCCCGGAGTAAAAGCAGCACCTGCAACCCAAGGTGATTTGTCGGTAGGAGAACATACAGATCTTACCCACCAATAATAGGTAGCTCCGGAAGTAAGTGAACCGATGTTGGCACTGGTTCCAGAATTTGCTGTACCAATAGTTGTTGCTACAGGAGGAGTACTGTTGGTACTGTAATAATATTCATAACCATTAGCTGGTGCTGGTGCCGGAGCCATCGGTGGCGTCCAGTTGAGTGTAGCTGAAGCGGGTGCAATATTGCTTGCTGGCAAAGTTGTGGGCTCAAAACATGTTGGAGCCTGAATCACTTGAACTTCATCCAGCAGAATATCGTCATAGAAATTTCCGTTTCCGGCTACATCTTTATCAACGGTGAATTTTAACTGAATAGTTGCCCCTACATAGCTTGCTGCCAGAGGTACACCCACTGTTCTCCATTCTGGGGAATTGGTGTCGCTGGACCATACCTGTACCCATCCGGAACCGTTATTAACAGAAAGTTTTAACTCGTTGTTGTCAGCAGCGGGTACTGTTCCGTTAAGGGCGGTTAAATGGTCTTTCAGCCATTCAAATTTGATATAAGGATTTGTTAATCCTGCTAAATTGATCTGTGGGCTGATGAGTTCTACAGTGTGTTCATCAGCATAGGGGGTTGAGGCATCAACCCATGCAAAAGTTCCTGCAGGTTTTCCTCCATTTCCAGTAACCCCGTATCCGGCTGTCCCTGAAAATTTCCACTTAACATTGGCGTTTGTAGAGGTTGAAGTAGGATTCTGATTGGTCCAGCATGCAGGAAGTGCACCGGTACTGAATGACTGTAAAAAAGGTACCGGAACAGGAGCGCAGGTCTGTCCCCTGGCATGGGAAGTGAAAATCAGAAAAAATAAAATAACAGGTAGAATTTTTCTCATATAGTTTCATTTTAAGTTCGTATTCATAATCCAATAAGCTTAAAGATTTCTTTACACCAATATGCAGAGTTCTTCTATTGGAATTATTGATAAATCCATAGAAAATACCCTCTGTTTTTAATGTTTACAGAGACGCTGAGCATGGTAAAGTATAGCACTGTGTTATCATCACACTTTTTATAAAAGTGATGAATGAATAAACAGAAGTAGTAGGGGGTAAGTAAGTGAGAGTAGATTTATATATGCAGATGAGTGGACAGTTTTATATTTTTTAGAGGATAAAAACCATTCATCAGACTGCATTGAGGTTTGAGATAGTTTAATTTGTTTTAGTTTCTTTCATTTTTCTAGGATATTTTTAGATATTATTTTGTTATTATGATTTGGGTAAAAATAATTTAATAAAAATTTAATATTGCTATACTTTTGTATAGTTTTAACTCAAAGCCTGATGAATTAAGTTGTAATGATATTTAGAGAAATACTTTCAGAAGAGATAATACCAGAGTTTTCATTTTAAAATAAATATTTTTTATCTGTTTATTCCGTTTCTGCACCTCTGCTATAATGGAAAATCCTTTTTGTGGATGTTGAAAATTCAATAAAATAATAAAATTCAGATTTTTTTATTATTAAAATAAATACTTTGTAGTTTTAAATTTAATTATAATTAAGTTTTAATAGATTTTTTATTTAGCTTAATTATGAATATGTTTGCAAAAAGTAGTCTTATAAAATAGTTTTGTATCCCCAATTATCATGTCAACAATATGAGTGATAAAATAAATTCATTATATATCAGGAAAAGATCTGGTAATATGCCACTTACAGAAGAAAAAAGCGCAAATAAATACTTTAATGTGCTGAAAGCTGTAGCGAAAACAAGTTTGGGCTGTGTGTATGTTGCAGATCTCAAAACCAGAAAACTGGAATTCATTTCAGAAAATCCTTTACTTTTTTCAGGACTACGGGCTGCCGAGGTAGAAAAGATGGGTTATGGTTTTTTCCGTAAATACACCAAGAAGGAGGATCTGGAAATATTGAAAAGAGTAAGTACTAACGGGATGAAGTTCTTCGAGTGCCTTTCACCGGAAGAAAAGAAAATGCATACCATTACCTATGATTTCCATGTTAAATATGCTAATAGCGTAGATGTTCTTGTAAATCACAAAATCACACCCATAGAAATCTGTGAGGAGGGTGAAATCTCTAAAGTAGCCTGCGTAGTATCCTATTCTCTTAGCCGTACTGCAGGAAATATCAGGGTCGTTTCCAATGAATCAGATTCTTATTGGAAGTACAGCCTTTTTACCGGAAAATGGACGGAAGAGTGTAAAATCACTTTGAAAATAAGGGAAATAGAAATCATAAGACTCTATCTTCAGGGGTTAACAATAGAAGAAATTGCAGAACAGTTGTTTGTGTCTCCCAGCACCATAAAGTTTCACAGGAGCAAATTGTTTGAAAGAATTGGGGTAAAAAATATTATTGAAGCAATCTCCTACGTAATATCGAATAATTTGATTTAAACTCTATTTTTTCGAAAAATTTTACCGGATAATTTACAGTTTTCAAAATATTGAAAACCTGCCTTATCCTGTGCGATACTATTTTTTGAGAATTGCTCCTCTACAAGACATAATAAAGGAGCAATACCCGAAACAGTCTAATTAAGCTGATAATTGGCAATCACTAAACTCAGAATGAAGTGCACATAATTTTCTTCAACCTCCTTTCTATTGATCAGTTTGTTCTTGTATTCATAAGAATTAAGATCTCTGGATAATTTCTGATAGGTTTCAAAATCATCACCCTTAATCTTTACTCTTATATTACCGTCTCTTCTGTTGATAAGTACATCATCTAAAGTTCTCACTTTAAATAAAACTTCACATAATGTAGGACGAGCCTTCATGGACCCGATATATCTTTCAACTATATTAATCTTGAACGAATCAAATTTGACGTTATGAAAAACAATTTTAGAATTAGGCTCCTGAGTGTTGAGTTCAAGTTTATAGTTCATTACTTTATAAATTTTGGCAAATATAAGTTTAATTATGCCAAAAAACAGACAGTTTTAATAGATCATTACCATAATAATGATTGAATTTTATTCTGTAAATATAAAATCATGTGAAAATGTGAATATTAGTGGCTTATAAATGAGGGACAAACAAGAATTTGTAGAACTTTTTCTTTCCTTTTATTTTTTTCATTATAAGCATTTGCGTAATTTTATTCTCTGTATAATAAAAATTTATATTAATACCAATAGAATGGAAAGATATAGTTATGGAATGGTTGGCCTTGGAGTAATGGGGCGGAATCTGCTTTATAATATCGCTGACAATGGGTTTTCAATCGCAGGATTCGACCTTGATCAGGAGAAAGTTAAAGAATTAGAGAATGGAGCTGCTCCGGAAATGAAAGTAAAAGGTACAGGCTCTTTGGAAGATTTTGTAGCAGCATTAGAAACCCCAAGGAAAATTATTTTGATGGTTCCTGCCGGAAAACCCGTAGATGCAGTACTGGGAAACATCACCCCGCTTTTGAATGAAGGAGATATCGTGATTGATGCAGGAAACTCTTATTTTGAAGATACCAACAGACGTGTTGCTGATCTGGCATCCCAAAAACTTCATTTTATGGGAATGGGAGTGTCAGGCGGCGAGAAAGGAGCAAGAAGAGGTCCGAGTATAATGCCCGGAGGAGATCTTGAAGCTTTCAAGCTTCTGAAGCCTATGTTGGAAGCTATTGCCGCAAAAGTAGATAACGAAGCATGTACAGCCTATATGGGCAAAGGATCTGCCGGAAACTACGTGAAAATGGTACACAACGGTATTGAATATGCCATTATGCAGCTTATCAGTGAAGCGTATGACCTTCTTAAAAGAGGGGCTGGTTTAAATAACGATCAGCTTTACCAGGTTTTCAGAGATTGGAATAATGGTGAAATGAATTCTTTCCTGATTGAGATTACGAGAGATATTTTTACCCAAAAAGATACATTCACGGAAAATTATCTTGTGGATCAGATTTTAGATAAAGCAGGAGCGAAAGGAACCGGAAAATGGACTTCCGAGCAGGCTATGGAAATAGGAGTTTCTATTCCTACCATTGATATTGCGGTAACCTCAAGAATTTTATCAGCCTATAAAGAAGAGAGAGTGCAGGCTTCTAAAATATATTCTGAAACAGAAATCACTAAACCGGAAAACACAGAATTGTTTATTCAGGAAGTGGGTGATGCTCTTTTCCTTTCAACATTAATCAGCTATGCACAAGGTTTATCTTTACTGGTAAAAGCATCTGAAGAATATGGATTTGAAATTCCATTGAAAGATGTGGTAAAAATATGGAGAGGAGGATGTATCATCCGTTCTGTATTGCTGGAGAAATTCTATTCTGCATATACTCAAAACCCTAATCTTTCTAATATTCTCCTTGACCAGAATATTTCTGAACTGGTAAAATCAAAAATCAAAGCGCTAAGAAAAACTGCCGGATATGCCGCTACCAACGGAATCTCAAGCTTAGGAATTCAGACTGCTTTAGGATATTTTGATGCATATACTACAGAATCCCTTCCTGTAAATCTGATCCAGGCTCAGCGTGATTATTTCGGAGCTCATACCTATCAACGTATTGACAGAGAAGGTGTTTTTCATACTTCTTGGCAAACAGCAAACAACTAAAATTCGGAAAAAATGAATCAAAATAGAATCTTGCAGCCAACATCTATTGTTATTTTTGGTGCTACAGGAGATCTGGCAAAAAGAAAACTTTTTCCGGCATTTTACAACTTATATATCGACGGCAGAATGCCCAAAGGCTTCAATATTGTAGCACTGGGAAGGGCAGAAAATACCAACGAAAATTTTAGAAATTATATCAAAGAAAACCTTGAGAGTTTCTCCAGGAAAAAAGTGACTTCTGAAGACTGGGCTGGTTTTCAGGCTCATATCACTTACTTTCAGCATCAATTGGATGAAGAGAGTTCTTATCAGAATCTACAGCAGAAGCTTCAGGATTTTGATTCCGTTTATGGAATAAGAGCTAACAGGTTATTTTATTTGTCAATAGGACCTAATTTTATTGCTACAATTTCCAATCACATTAAAACGACATCTTTAGCTTCAGATCCGAAAAAAGACCGTATTATTATTGAAAAGCCTTTTGGTCATAATAAGCAGTCGGCAATCGAGCTGAACAGTCTTCTGGCAAAAACATTTGAAGAAGAGCAGATTTATCGTATTGACCACTATCTTGGAAAAGAAACCGTACAGAATATATTGGCATTCAGATTCGGAAATTCTATTTTTGAACCTCTATGGAAGCATAAATATATAGAATCTGTACAGATTACCGTAGCGGAAGAAGTAGGAGTGGAAACCAGAGGTGCTTTCTATGAACAAACGGGAGCTTTGAGGGATATGATTCAGAATCACTTGTTACAAATCCTTTGTATGGTGGCTATGGAACCGCCTGCTTCATTGCAGTCTGGTGAGATCCGAGACCGTAAAGTAGATGTTTTGAAATGCATCCGCAGAATTTCTTCGGATCAGGTAGATCATTACGCCGTAAGAGGTCAATATGGAAAAGGTACCATTAATGGAATGGAAGTGAAAGGTTATCGCCAGGAAGACGGAATTGCTTCGGATTCCAATACAGAAACATTTGCTGCGATAAAGTTTTATCTGGATAACGAAAGATGGCAGGATGTTCCTTTCTATGTTCGTACCGGAAAGAAAATGAAAGAAAAGCACTCTTATATTACCATCCAGTTTAAGCCGCTTCCTCATTCTACATTCTCAGACAGTCCGCATCTTTTGTCCGCTAACAGGCTGATTATTAATATTCAGCCGATGATGGATATCAGACTGCAGTTTATGACGAAAAAACCGGGACTGACATTGGATCTGAAACCTGCAGAAATGATTTTTGACAATTTTGCTTGTCAGGATGATACTCCTGAAGCATATGAAACGCTATTACAGGATGCTCTTTTAGGAGATCTTACCTTATTTATGCGCTCCGATCAGGTGGAAGAAGCATGGGATGTTGTTACCACCATTCAGGAAGCCTGGGAAAATAATAAAGATTTATCTTTCCCGAATTATAAAGCAGGAAGCTGGGGTCCGGAAGACGTTAATGCTTTGGTTGAAAGACAAGGGCACAGCTGGGTATAAAATAATAAAAATTTAAACAGAAAAAAATGAATATTACAGTATTTGACGACCTGGAAAAACTGTACGCAAAGGCTGCAGATGCATTTGTTGACCTTTCAAAAAAATCTATTCAGAAAAATGACCGTTTTGTGGTTGCTTTGAGTGGAGGATCTTCGCCCAAAGCTATTTTCAAATTATTGGCAACCCCAAAATATGCACAACAAATAGAATGGAATAAAGTCTATTTCTTTTGGGTAGACGAACGCTGGGTACCTTTAAATGATGATAAAAGCAACTTCCGAATGACGGATGAAACGCTTCTAAGCCAGGTTCCTGTAGATAAAAACCAAATTTTCCCTATGTATACTGATGGAATTCTTCCGGAAGACTATGCAAAAACTTATGAACAAAATATCAGAAATGTTCTTGGTGATGAGGGTGTATTTGATTTTATCCTTTTAGGAATGGGAGATGATGGTCATACAGCTTCTTTATTCCCGGGTGAAGAAGTGTTAAATGAAAAGAAAAAATGGGTATCTGCTTACTACCTTAAGCCTCAGGAAATGTTCAGAATCACATTAACAGCACCATTAATTAATAAAGCTGAAAATATTCTTGTTGTAGCATTTGGAGAATCAAAAAAACATGCTCTGAATGAAGTATTGAACGGTGAGTATAATCCGGTAGTATATCCAATGCAGCTTATTGAAAGAAGAGAAGGGTTTCAGTTTTTTACAGACGAAAAAGCGAAAGGCTGATTAGGTTTACTATCATCTTTAAAATATAAGAGACTGTCGTGAGACAGTCTCTTTTCATATCAACTATTTTAAAACCGAATCATCGGTATATACAGTCTTCTGTAATTTTTAAAAAACAGTATCATTAAACTGTTAACGATACTGTTGCATTTAGTGTTTTTACCTTAGTTGCTTGTTTTCGAAAAGTTTTTATTTTCTTAAATCAATAGTGCTTCTATGTAAAATGGTTATTAGTTTGGAGCAAATATACAAAATAAGACACTTCAAAGTGTCTAAAAGGTAAAAAAAATCAAAAAAATAATGTTAAAGTTTTTATGGGATCAATAAAACCCTTTGATACAGGGTATTTTAAACAAAAATAAAATTAAAAATAATTAGATTTAATTTTATAAAAATTGAAATATGACGTCTTCTATGATAAATTAAGCTGAATAATTTATTTCCTTTATAAAAACAGCACCATTAGTTTGGTAACGATGCTGTTTGAGTAATGTTTTTCCTCAGTTAATAAGATGCAAAAGTATTTAAACTGAGGGAACTAACGGTACAATCTGATCTCTCTTAATCTCACAACTTAGATTGTCTGTTTATATAAAATGGTTATTAGTTTCTGCAAATATATACATTTAGACACTAAAAAGTGTCTAAACTGGAAAAAAATTCTTAAACTTGTACGATTGAAAGTTTACCATGGAAAGAAAATCGGCGGCAGGAAGTATCCGGAACAAAGAGCGCAGTAAAAAAAAGTTTTTAGATGCAGTTGGAAAAATATTGAGAACAAAAGGATATACTGCTTTGAAGGTGAGTAGTATTGCCGCTGCTGCCGGGGTAGATAAAAAAATGATCTATTCGTATTTTGGTGGATTTGATGGTTTGATAGATGAATATATCCGGTCACAAGATTATTGGAGTAAGGTAACCATTGAAGAAGTAGAAAAAATAAAGCCCAAATTAGATGATGGAGGTAAATCTTTTATGGAAGAAATGCTGCTGACTCAGTTTGATTATGTTTACACCCATAAGGAAGCTCAGAAATTACTTCTATGGCGGTTATCAGAGCCCCGTAAGGCATTAAAAAATTAACTGATACTCAAGAGGAAAACGGAGAATATATTTTTAAATTGCTGATGGATTCACATTTTAAAGAGAATGCTGAAGAAGTACGTTCTATTATGGCGATCATGGTTTCGGGGTTGTATTATCTGAATATGTATGCCGCTATGAACGGAAGTATATTTTGTGGAATAGACGTTAACAGTACCAGAGGAAGAGATAAAATAAAGAAGGCTATTTCTTTTCTGTTGCATCACACGTATGAAAACCTATAGTGTATAAGTTGGTATTGGTAAAATATTGGATATTTAAAAAAACAAAACCATTAGAAATCTAATGGCTAGTTTGTGAGTTGTGTTTCTACCTTAGTTGTTTCGCATTCGAAATTTTCTTAAAGTGAGGGAACTAAAATAATACAACCTAAATTGTTTATTTTTTCAACCTAAAAGTGTTTTTAAATATATAGATGGTTTTAGTTTCTACAAATATATAAAATAAGACACTATGAAGTGTGTAAAAGTGTTAAATTTTCATTAAATATATTTAATATTTTGATTATCAAGCAGTTTATTTTTTGTGGTTAAAAATATTGTACCTCTTTTTATTGGACTTATGGTGTATTTTGAACAATTAAACAATTTAAAGTAGGTTTTCTGTAAGAGTGAAAAGACAGATTGTGAAAGATAAAATATTTGAGCAATAAAAAATATCGATAAAAAGTATTGCATTGATGATCGGTGTTATTTTTAGAAAATAAAAAACAGCATCACTATGGAAAATGATACTGTTTGGTTGTGTTTTTACCTCAGTCGTTTTATGTCGAAATATTTTAAACTGAGGGAACTAACGATACAATCTGAATAGTTTTTAATTTTTCAATCTCGATAGTGTTTTTATATGTAGATGGTTTTAGTTTGTGCAAATATATACAAATAGTTAATATTAGACACTGTTTGGTGTCTAAAATGATAAAAAAATTTCTTAAACTTGTAATTTGAATGTTTAGTCATGGAAAGAAAGTCAGCATCAGGAAGTATTAGAAACAAGGAACGCAGTAAGAAAAAGTTTTTGGATGCGGTTGGAAAAATCCTGAAAACGAAAGGATATGGAGGATTGAAAATTAATGATATCGCTGCAACGGCCGGAGTAGATAAGAAAATGATCTACACCTATTTTGGCGGAATGGACGGGCTGATGGACGAATATGTTCGTACACAAGATTTCTGGGTAAAAGTTACCAGTGAGGAAGTAGAAAAGATGAAACCCAATCTTGAAGATGGAGGACAAGAATTTATCCGACATATGCTGCTCTCACAGTTTGATTATGTATACACCAATAAAGAAGCCCAGAAACTTCTTTTATGGACAATTTCTGAACCCAGAAAGTCATTAAAAAAACTGATTGATAATCAGGAAGAAAACGGAGAATATATTTTTAAATTATTAATGGAATCCCGTTTCAAGGAAAAGATGGAAGTTTACCGTTCTATTATGGCAATCATGGTTTCCGGGCTGTATTACCTGAATATGTTTGCTTCTCTGAATGGGAGTGTTTTTTGCGGTATTGATGTGAATACGCCGGAAGGACGTGAAAAAATTAAGAAAGCAATATCTTTTATGGTAGACCAGACGTATGAAGGATTATAGCAAAAAATAATATAAAAAATAAAAGGGGCAATAATCTAGTCATGGTCGGAAGATTTTTTCTTCCGACTTTTTGTTTTTAGATATTCAATATTATTATTTTAATTAATTGATTATCAGCCATTTAATTTGTTTTATTATTTCATTTTTTGTATCTTTATTGCTGATAATCAATTGTTTATGTCAGTTTTTAAAGATCACAAAATATCACTTAAAGATGTTTTAGAATTTATTCCCGAAGCACTTTTAAG
>NZ_QICI01000093.1 GCF_004119445.1 Chryseobacterium sp. CH21
CGCCGATGGTACTGCGAAAGCGGGAGAGTAGGCCGCCGCCAGTTTTTATTTTATTTTTAAAAAATCCTTTATCTGATGATAAAGGATTTTTTTTGTTTTGCACCCATCCCAAAACAAAAACAAATCCAAACCATCTTCCATCATCTATTCTTATCCTCCATCCCACATCATTGTCACTCCGTAGGAGTCTAAGCAAAATTCTTCCATACAATTACAATAGCAGAAAGATTACTCATCGTAATTAAAATGCTTCGACTCAGCTCAGCATGACACTGCTAATACCAAGAGCTAAAAAACTTATACATTATTCTGTCATTTTGCATCCTCTAAAGCCTGGATTCCTGCGGAATGACACAAAGGAAACAGGGGGACTATTGTTATAATACTATCCATTCTGTAGGCATGAGGACTTTAAAGTTCCCAATACATCTGCATTGCGAATCCCGGAACTTGTATATCCAAACTCTATAACCCTCGTTGAATTATTCAAATCTCTAAAATCAAACAGGTATCTCTATTTTAATTAAATTTCACTATGTGATGAAAAAATAGTATATTAGAAAAGCGTTATCCGAAAAGCTTAAATAGAGTAGGAAACAAATTAAAACTAAAATAATTATGAAAAATTTAATGAAGATTTCAAGAGAGCGTTTAAAATCACTTAAAGGAAGTGCTGGGCCAGCATGTCTGGAAGAATTGCAGTTTAGAATGTGTTATCCTCCGGGATGGCCTAATGGAATTTGCCTGAGCTACTACCAATGTTGTATGAGATTGGGAGGGCCTATAGAATTTTGTAAAGAAGAATATGGTAAATAGAATGCGTTCTATTTCCAAAAATAAATAAAAAATCGGCTGTCTCAAATTGAGGTAGCCGATTTTGTTTTTCTTATCTATGAATAGATCACACCTGTATTACTCCTAAGTTAAATTTCTCAGTGATAGGAGAGTGATTTGCCGCTTCAATCCCCATAGAGATCCATTTTCTTGTATCTGCTGGATTGATGATTGCATCTGTCCATAATCTTGCAGCTGCATAAGTAGATTCAGTTTGCTTCTGATATTTCTTAGAGATGGTATCCAGAATTTCGTTGTGTTCTTCTTCAGAAATTTCTTTTCCTTGTTTCTTTAAAGTTGATTCCTGAATCTGGGCTAATACTTTTGCAGCCTGTGCTCCACCCATTACAGCCAAATCTGCCCAAGGCCATGCAACAATTAATCTAGGATCATAAGCTTTTCCACACATTGCATAATTTCCCGCTCCATAAGAGTTTCCTGTAATGATAGTAAATTTAGGAACTACAGAATTCGAAACAGCATTTACCATTTTAGCCCCATCTTTGATGATTCCTCCATGTTCTGATTTTGAACCTACCATGAATCCGGTAACATCCTGTAAGAAGATTAAAGGTATCTTTCTTTGGTTACAGTTCGCAATGAATCGGGTAGCTTTATCCGCAGAGTCAGAGTAAATTACTCCTCCAAACTGCATTTCCCCTTTTCCACTTTTAACCAGTTTTCTCTGATTGGCTACAATCCCTACAGACCAACCATCAACTCTTGCTGTTGCGCAGATAATACTTTTACCGTAGTCTGGCTTATATTCATCATATTCGGAGTTATCTACAATACATTTGATAATTTCGTAGGTATCATATTGCTCGGCTCTTGAAACCGGCATAATTCCGAAAATATTTTCAGGGTTTTCTTTGGGGGGGGAGCTTTCTATTCTGTCGAAGCCCGCTTTTTCAGTACTGCCGATAGATTTCATGATGGTTTTGATTCTATTCAAGGCATCTTTATCATCCTTAGCTTTATAATCTGTTACACCAGAAATAGAGCAGTGAGTAGTAGCTCCACCCAGCGTTTCATTATCTATACTTTCTCCGATCGCTGCTTTTACCAAATAACTTCCGGCAAGGAAAATGGAACCTGTTTTATCCACAATCATAGCTTCATCACTCATGATAGGTAGATAGGCTCCTCCAGCTACACAACTGCCCATAACGGCAGAGATCTGGATGATTCCCATAGAGCTCATTTTAGCATTATTTCTGAAAATTCTTCCAAAATGCTCTTTATCCGGGAAAATTTCATCCTGCATAGGAAGATAAACACCTGCAGAATCTACCAGATAAATGATAGGAAGTTTGTTTTCCATAGCAATTTCCTGTGCCCTGAGGTTTTTCTTTCCTGTAATAGGAAACCATGCACCAGCTTTTACAGAAGCATCATTGGCAACAACGATACACTGTCTTCCTGAAACGTAGCCAATAACTACTACAACTCCCCCACTAGGGCAGCCTCCATGTTCGGGGTACATTTCATAGCCTGCAAATGCTCCAATTTCTATGGAATCTGAATCTTTATCGAGAAGATAATCTATTCTTTCTCTTGCTGTCATTTTTCCTTCATCACGAAGCTTTTGAAGCCTCTTCTCACCCCCTCCTTTTTTGATCTCAGTGAGTAAGCGATTTATGTCAGATAATTTTAATCTGTTCTGATCTTCTCGTTTATTGAATTCGATGTCCATAAAATTTTCAATTTTTTACGCTTAAAGATACTATTTTTATGAGGAATATGAATCGGAAGTAAAACAAATGTTTAATTATTTGGTTTTTAGTAAATTGTGAAATTTTTAACTAAAAAATATTTTCAAATAATTTATATTTTTTCTAACTTTACATAAGAGTAATGGAGGGTGATAACCTCTGAAAATTACTCTGTTCCTAGTTTATTTTTTTAATAGTTTATTATTTGAAGGCCCTGAAAGTTTAATACATTTTCAGGGTTTTTTTAATGATCAACCTGTAAACGCTAGTAATATTTTCTATATTCTACAATATTGAGATCGGTGGTGTCATTTTTATATTTTTTGTATTTTTTTACAGGAATGAAGCCAAGTTTTTCCGGAATTCTTTTGCTGGCTATATTTTCTTCATCCACAGGATATAAAATATAGTTAAAAGTAAAATTATTTTCCAGGAATTCAATAAGAGTTGTTATGATTTCGGTTCCTAATCCTTTTCCTTGAGAGTTCTTTTTTAACCATAGCCCAAGCTCAACAGATTCCTCTGTTATATTATGGATGCCGCAACAACCCACAAAACCTTTATCGGAATCCAGAGCCACCATTACCAGATCTGTATTTTGTGACAAAGTTCTTTTTGATTCGTCCACAAAGCTGATTATATCCTTCCTGTTGCCTTGTGGGTTAAAAGGCATATATCTGGTGACATCATTTGTGAAATGCTCCACAATATCATCTATATGTAAGTCTTGTACAGGCTGTAAGGTTAAATGTTCTGTTCTGATTTCAATATTTGGAGTCAATCTCATGTGTATTTTTTGATCTTTTGGTCTTTTTATTAAATTAATAGAAAAGGTTTTAAACTGGAGGGAAAACTATTAAAAGTTTTATTTTATCATCCTTTTATTAACACAAATTTATGTTTTTTGTAAGATTTATAAAAGCGTATTTGTAAATTTGCACGTTTAAAATTCAAAGCAGATAGGTTATGCATAAATTGGCACTTTTCAGGTTGCACTTAATAGTATTTTTGTGGGGGTTCACTGCAATTTTGGGAAAATTGATTCAGGCCAATGCACAGATTCTGGTATTTTACAGAATGCTGTTTGCATCCATTTTTCTTTTTGTATTCATTAGAGTTTTTAAAAAGGAAAGTATAAAGGTTTCTAAAAAAATATTCTTTCAGCTGGCAGCAATTGGTTTTGCGATGGCGCTCCATTGGTATTGCTTTTTTTATTCCATTAAAGTTTCCAATGTTTCTATTGCGCTAAGCTGTCTTTCTTTATCTACTCTTTTTGCCTCAATTCTGGAGCCTATCATTTTCAAAAGGAAGATTGATATATCGGAAGTAGTAATGGGAACCGTTATCGTGGTCTGTATACTTTTGATCTTTAAAACAGAATTTCATTTTAAAGAAGGTATTATTTATGGAATCCTGTGTGCTGTATTTGGAACTATTTTTTCTGTTTTTAATGGAAAAATGTTTGGTAAAACGAGTTCAGGAAACATTATTTTTTATGAAATTTTCTGTGGATGGTTTATTTTAATGTTATTTTATCTGTTTTCTGGTCAAATTTTTCAGATGAATGAAATAAACTACAGGGATCTGGCGTTAATATGCTTGTTAGCAAGTGTTTTTACCGCTTTTCCAATGTTGGAATCAGTGAATTTAATGAAGTATATATCACCCTTTACTTTAATTTTAACAGTTAATTTAGAACCAGTCTACGGAATTATACTAGCTTTTTTTATCTTTGGGGAATCAGAACATATGAGCCCTATATTTTATATCGCTTCAGGTGTTATGATACTGGCAATCATTGCAAATGGATTAATAAAAGCCAGAAAAACTAAAAACTTAAACTAAGCATCAAATTTATATGATGAAAAAATATTTTTTACTTGCATTTTCACTGTTGTTTGGGCTGTCTCAATCTCAGATTATCAGGAAATATTCCAATGAATTTTTAAATATCGGAGCCGGAGCAAGAGGTCTTGCAATGGGAGGAGCAGTAATCACCAATCAGGATGACGTATATTCTCCTATGTGGAACCCTGCAGGTTTGATGTCCGTTGAAAGAGACTGGCAGGGGGCAGCAATGCACGCAGAATACTTCGAGTCTATTGCAAAGTATGACTATCTGGCGTACGCAAAAGTATTGGAAGAAGGTGTTTTTGGTGTTTCCGTAGTAAGACTTGGAGTTGATAATATTTTGAATACCACTCAAATGATTGACTCTGAAGGGAATATCGATTATGATAAAATCACAAAATTCTCCCAATCCGATTATGCTGCTATCCTTTCTTATGCTTTCAGACCCGGAGGAAATCCTAAACTGGATGTAGGGGTGAACGCTAAAATTGTTTACAGGAATGTAGGTAAATTTGCAAATGGCTATGGCTTTGGTTTTGATGTTGGGGCTATTTATAAAGCAGATAACGGATGGAAATTCGGGGGAATGGTGAGAGATATTACCACTACCGTAAACTTCTGGACAATCAATCAGAAAGAACTTTCGACTGTTGTAAACGGGGAAGAATTTAACCCGGCTCCAAAAGACAAACTGGAACTTACAATGCCTAAGCTGAATGTAGGTGCCAGTAAATTATTTGAAATTAATAGCAGTGTGTATGTACTGCCGGAAGCAGGTATCAATGTAGATTTTGCTAAAACCGCTTCATTGATTTCCACAGATTTTGCCAGTATCAGTCCTTATGTAGGAGCTGAATTGGGGTATCAGAAGATGATTTTTGTGAGATTAGGGATCAACAGATTTCAATCCATTACAGATATAGAAGATCTTAAAAGAAAAGTTTCTTTCCAGCCAAGTGCAGGTCTTGGGATTAGATATAGAGGGCTTACACTGGATTATGCAATTACGAATTCAGGGATTGGCGGATCTAATTTCTATTCTAATTTCTTCTCATTGAAACTGGATATGGGTGCTTTCAGAAACGATTAAAATAATTAAAATGAAAAAGGTATCAACGCTGGTGTTGGCAATCTGCTCAACAATGGTTTTTGCACAGAAAGTTTCAGACTACAAATATGTTGCAGTTCCTGAAAAATTTGAAACATTTAAGGAAGATTATAGCTTAAAAGACCTTTTCAGTAAAGCTATGGCAGGGAAGAAATATATAGCACTTCCTATTATTAAAGATAATTGGCCTGCAGACGCTAAAAATAACTATTGTAATGTGGTTACAGTTGATATTTTAAAAGATAAAAGCTTATTCAAAAATAAACTGACCGTTCAGTTTAAAGACTGTAATAATAAAATGATTTTGGAGTCCAAAGGAAGTTCAAATATCAAAGATTTTGAAGAAGGCTTTCATGATGCTTTGAAACAAGCGTTAATAACAATTCCCATATCAAATCCTGTATCATTATTACCTGCAGCTACTAATGTTATAACTACATCAACCCAGAGTTCCTCTCCTGAACCTGTAAAATCTGCAGCAACTTCTGAGTCTAGCAATTTCTCGAACGGGAAACTGGATCTTCAGAAAATACAGATTGATCCTAGTCAGTTTATTTTGGCTAAGTCTGGCAGCTCTGTTCCGTTTGGAGTTTTCAAATCAACTTCTAAGGATTCTGTTTTCATTGTGAAACTGGCTGATGGAAATATGACCATTGGGTATTTTGAAAATGGAAACATTGTAATTGATATTCCGCAGACAGACGGAAAATATACCAAAGAAATCTTTACAGCTAAATAACCAAAAAACTAAAAAAATATCCTTAATTCATTTCTATGAGTTAAGGATAAATTCTTATCATAATGAGAAAAATCTATATTTCGATACTGACAGCAATGTCAGTATTTTCGAGTGCACAAAATGTTTTGAACACCAAATTACAGGAATTCAATTTCGGCGGTTCGAGTGATCCCAGCCATTTTATCAAATTCAATGATCGCATCATCTTTCCGGCAACAAGATTTACTGAAGAAGGAAGAGAGCTATGGAGTTTTGATCCTGCTACCCAAAAATCAACTTTATTGAAGGATATCTTTCCGGCATACAGTGTAGGGCTGTCAGGAAATCCTAATTTTATGAAGCTGAATAATAAAATATATTTTATTGCTGTTCAGAGCAACAGTTCCTCAAACAATCAACTTTGGGTAACTGATGGCACAACAGCCGGAACTTCAAAAGTAAAAGATCTGAATTTTGAGTTTGCTGTAGAAACAGCCACAGCAGCCGGAAATAATATTTTCTTTTATCACCATAATGAACTTTGGGTTTACAATATAACGACAGACAATCTGCAGCTCCTGAAAACATTTCAGTATTCTTCCGGAAACATGAATATGTATGTCATGAATGATACACTGTTTATTGCTGCAAATGATGGCTTACACGGAAAAGAAATATGGAAATCGGATGGAACTATTGCAGGAACAGTTATTTTAAAGGATATCGTTCCTAATACATCTGGAAGTATCAATGGAGATTTCAAAGCATTGGCTTTTAATAATAAGCTTTATTTCGTTGTTAATTTAGGGACAGGAACCGTAGGGTATGAGTTATATGAGACAGATGGAACAGAGGCAGGAACGGTATCAATAAAATCCATAGGTAATCCTTTATTTGATGGAGCAGCTACAGGCAGTTATTTCGTTTTTACAGGATTTGATGCTGCCAATGGTTATGAGCCGTGGGTTTCTGATGGAACGGCAGCCGGAACTCATTTGTTAAAAAATCTTACGCCTGGAGCAACAAGTTCTATGGCAATGAAAAAATTTGCAAAGCTTAACAATAAAATATATTTTGAAAGCGGGGCTAATGGAGTTAACTCTGCATATGGCAATTTTATCTGGGAAACCGATGGTACAGAAGCAGGAACAGTTCTGTTCAATACCCATGCGGATGCTTTGATGTATGGGACAAGTTCAGATGGCAAGCATTTGATTCTTACGATGGCCAATTACGGAAACAGATATTGGGTAACGAATGGAAATTCTTCTCAGAGTTTTGAGATTACAGGACTGGGAATGCCTTATAATAATAGCTTTATAGACCTGAATTCTAAGATTTACCTTACAGGAAATACCCCAAAATATGGAACAGAAGTATTTTCAGTAAATCCGCTTACACAGGAAATTGTATTAGAATCTGATATCAATAGGGTTGAAAGTTCTAATCCTCATGCCTACCAGCCTTTGAATAATGATCTTATTTTTATTGCTGCAGACAGACAGTACAACAACCAGATTTATAAAAGAAATAAAAATACACAACAGATAGAAAGACTCTCTAACTTTGGGGGGAACTCATTTGTTGGAATGTATACAGAAGCTAATGATAATTTCATTAAAGTTGGAAACTATCTTTATACCGCTGAAGGAGCTTACAGAACAGACGGAACAATAGCTAATACCACAAAAATTTCATCTCCGGATATTTCCAGTAGAGTAATATATACCAGTTTGAATGATAATACCTTGCTTTTTGCAGGATATAACAATCTGGTAGGAACAGAACTTTGGAAAGTGGATAATACATCTAATGCCGTTACTTTGGTAAAGGATATTTCTGCTGATAATATGGGAAGTCTTTATACTGTAGATTCTAAAACAGCCGTATTGAATGGCTTTGCTTATTTTATTGCAAAAGAAAACGGGAAGTTAGGAATCTGGAAAACAGATGCTACTGAAGCCAATACTTTAAAGACAATCCAGTTCTCTTATCAGGATGGAACAGATGGTGATATAAAGGTACTAAATGCTTTTAACAATAAATTGTTTTTTACAAAACAGCAAGAAAATACATCAAGTAATTATAGTACCGGGCAAAACGAACTTTGGGCTTCAAATGGAGATCAGGCATCCGCTGTATTATTAAAATCTTACGCTGTACCTTATGGCTCTTCCAGTATTTCAAGAGAAACAGCAATACTTAATGATAAACTGTTTTACATTACTTCCGGATATCCTTCTCCAGCACTGAACTCTACAGACGGAACGGCTGCCGGAACAGAAGAAATTTTATCAGGAAATTTTTATGGAGACGTTAAGTTTAAAAAATGCGGAAATCAGTTATTTTTCACCAATAATAACAGTACACAGCTTTGGAAAACAGATGGTACTGCTAATGGAACTTCCAAACTATCCCAAAACTTTTCTTCCGTAAAAGATATGATGTGTACCAACAATTATCTTTATTTCCTGAATGGAGATTCCCAGAAAGTATGGAAAAGTGACGGAGCATCTGTATCTCCTTTAGATATCTTTGTTACCAACGACGATAATCAACTGCTTGCTAATGAAAATATTCAGAAAATAGGAACAGATGGTGAAAAACTGTATCTGACAATTTCTACAAAAGAACATGGAAGTGAGCTGTATGAAACAACAGATCCACTACCGGTTTATCTAGCAACTAGTGAAACCCCTAAGACCGTAAATAAAAACGGAAATATAGATCTGCAGATTTATCCTAACCCTGTTTCAGAGTATTTTTCTATTAAATTGAAAGATAGCTACCAGGTGGAAACAGTTAAGATTTTCGACACTTCCGGGAAATTAGTGAAAAATATAACTTACAATAATGAGAATATTAATGTTGCAGAACTTGCATCTGGAATATATTTCGTTAAGATAAAAACAAGTAAAGGAGATTATCTCGGTAAGATTATAAAGAAATAATAAATATAAAAGGCTCTTGAAAAAAGAGCCTTTTATAGTATATATGTTGATGTGTTTTTCATAGTTTTAAAAATTTGAAAAGATATTTATGGTGTGATTTTAATAAAAAAAGTGGTCATGCGGTTTTTATAAAATCACTTAATATTCTATATGGATAAATATAATGTGTGAAAAACTTATAAAATTTGAATAATTTACATAGTATTATTGGTGTTAGTTGACAATACTAATTTATGAAAAAAATATAAATAATACTATTATTTGATAAAATATTTATCAAAATATGAGTTTCTTTATTGTATTTCCTTTTACTTTGAAAAATTGTTGATTTTTTATCCCATTCTGATGAAATAGGAAATGATGTTGGTATCCTATGAAAAGTACATTTTGGTTATGAAAATGTAACGGCTTATACCACAAAGGAATTAATCAGCATTAAAAAACTCCCAAATCACTTTAGCCTTACTTTTCCCTAAAATTTCTTCCAAAGTCTCCAGATTGGCTTCTTTGATACGTTTTACAGACTTTAATTTGGATAAAAGAAGTTCAATAGTCTTCTCTCCAACCCCCGGAATTTCTTCCAGCTCAGATTTTATAGTAGAATTTTTCCTTCTGGTTCTGTGATGCTTTACCCCAAATCGGTGAGCTTCATCACGCACGCGCTGAAGAATTTTCAATGTTTCTGACTTTTTATCCAGATATAACGGAATAGGATCCTCCGGAAAGAAAATTTCTTCCAGCCTTTTAGCAATTCCCACAATGGTAATTTTTCCATAAAGTCCCAATAGTCTAAGACTTTTTACGGCTGAAGACAGCTGTCCTTTCCCCCCGTCTATCAGAATAAGCTGTGGAAGACTTTCTCCCTCATCAAGCATTCTTTTATAACGGCGGTAGATAACCTCTTCCATCGTCGCAAAATCGTTAGGTCCTTCTACGGTTTTAGGATGGAAAATTCTGTAATCTGCTTTGCTTGGTTTGCCATCTTTGAAAACAACACACGCAGATACCGGATTGGTTCCCTGAATGTTTGAGTTATCAAAACCTTCAATATGTCTTGGTTCTACGGGCATTCTCAGAAGTTTCTGCATCTCGGCCATGATCCTGTTGGTATGCCTTTCAGGATCTACAATCTGAACCTGTTTCAGCTTTTCCAGACGATATTCTTTAGCATTCTTTTCAGAAAGCTCTACAATTCTTTTTTTATCTCCTACTTTAGGTACAATCAGCTTTACATTAGGAATTTCTACAGACAGATGAAATGGTAAAAGGACTTCTTTAGAATCTGAAGAGAATTTTTGACGAATCTCAATCAAAGCTTCCTCCATAATGTCTTCATCCGTTTCCTCAAGAATTTTTTTGATCTCCGTAGTAAAACTCTGGATGATATTTCCGTTTCTGATTTTGAAAAAGTTGACATAGGCTGCCGTTTCATCACTGGTCATCCCGAAAACATCCACATCATCAATATTGGGATTGACTACCGTATTTTTAGCCTGATAATCTTCCAGAATATCCAGTCTTTCCTTAATGATCTGTGCCTCTTCAAACTGAAGATTGGAAGCCATTTTCATCATCTGATTCACCAGGTAATCTTTAGCTTTCCGGAAATCCCCTTTGATGATCCCACGAATGGCATCTACCTTTTCATCATAATCTTCCTTACTTTCAAGGTCCTCACACGGGCCTTCACAGTTTTTGATATGATATTCCAGGCATACTTTATACTTTCCGTCTGCTATTTTGGAAGGTGAAAGATTCAGATTACAGGTTCTGAGCTTATAAATATGTTTGATCGTATCCAGTAAGATCTTTGCGGGACGTACTTTTGCGTAAGGACCATAATATTCTGATCCGTCTTTAATCACATTTCTCGTCAGGAAAATTCTTGGAAAATCTTCATTTTTGATGCAAATCCATGGATAGGTTTTATCATCCTTCAGCATGACATTGTAAAAAGGCTGATGTTCTTTGATCAGATTATTTTCCAATAAAAGTGCATCATATTCGCTGTTTACAATGGTTGTTTCCAGTCTTTGGATTTTACCGACCATTATTTTGATCCTGTATCCGGAAAGATTTTTGTTGAAATAGGAGAGAACCCTCTTTTTCAGATTTTTAGCTTTCCCAACATACAAAAGCTGTTCGTTTTTATCATAATAACGATAAACGCCTGGTTCGGATGGTAAGGTTTTGAGCTGTAGTTCTAAAGAAGGATTCATACAACAAAATTAAGGAAACTTTCCCTATTTAAAAAAGAAAAACCTGCAGATGATTCTACAGGTTCCGGTATTTTGATTGAACATTTTATCCGTGGTTCATTTCAGTATATTGGTAGATGAGAAAGCTTAAATAATTCCATTCTACAGAACTTTTTGGATATTTTTTCATGAATTCGGGGTTGTCTCCAAATAAAAAGTCATAGTTGTCTTCAAAATCATCTTTGTGAAGCCACATTACCTTATTGCCTTTTCTTACATAATAAGACTTGATAACGCCACCACCAAACGCGGGTGCACCTGCAAAACCTGTTGTCGCTGTTTCTGAAGCAAACGGATCATGATAAACGGTAATAAGCTCATTAAACTCAGGATTGATAACCTGCATTAAAAAAGCTCTGGGTTCTTTTTTGTTTTTCAAAGAAACAATCTGATTTTCGTACGGAACAGCATCATCGGTCACCGATTTACCATACTTTTTGGTGCTGTAATTTCTCATGTTTGAAATAAATTTCGCAGCTTTCATAGATTTTTCAGTCTCTGTAGGATATAAATACATTTCAGCAATATCCGCAGCCGTAAATTTCATAGGTTTTTTTGTATCTATATCTTCGATTGTGATAGAAAGAATCTGTCCTTTCTGTCTTTCCCAAGATTTGCTGTAGCCCTGATGTTCCGTATTATCCTTTAAAATAATGGTAGAAACTTTTTTATCTGTTGCCGTATTGAAACCTTCGTTAAACAGATAACGGTTCATTTCTTTTCTTTCTTCCTTGGAATATTTTACTTTTTGCGCAAAAGTAGTAGTACCTGCAACGCATAAAGCAAGCAGTAGAGTTTTCATTCTCATGTATATTGGTTTTAATTTTCGGGGCTAAAAGTAATAAATTAATTCACTCCTTTTTATAAAAATCTATAAGATTGAAATTTAGTTTTTCCAATTATTGTTAAATGCGTAATTTTAAGAAAATTTTTTAGAAATGATATACGGAGTAGATGTTTTTACTTTCCATGATGTTCTGGAAATATGTAAAAAACCTAATAAAGCCAAGCTGAACAAAGCCGCAAAAGAACAAATCTTAAAATCTCAGAAAAACGTACAGAAGATAGTAGAGTCCGACAGATGTGTATATGGAATCAATACAGGATTCGGGCCATTATGTGATACCAAAATATCAGCTGACGAAACCGCTCAGTTACAATATAATCTGATTATTTCTCATGCAGTAGGTGTAGGGAAGCCAATTGATAAAGAACTTTCCAAGATCATGATGATTGCCAAAGTACATGCTCTTTCGAAAGGATTTTCCGGAGTTTCTCTGGACGTTATTGAAAGATTGATCCTGATGCTGGAAAAAAACATCATCCCGGTAGTTCCTGAACAGGGATCTGTAGGAGCTTCAGGAGATCTTGCCCCACTGGCACATTTAGTATTGCCTTTGCTTGGTTTAGGACAGGTTTGGGAAGGAGATCAGGTTTCCGAAACAATGGATGTTCTGAAAAAACATGATCTTGAGCCATTGGCTTTAGGACCAAAGGAAGGATTGGGATTGATCAACGGAACTCAGTTTATCCTTGCCCATGCCATCAAAGGACTTGAAAAATTTGAATATTTATTAGATCTTGCAGACATGACGGCTGCAATGAGTATCGAAGCATACAGAGGTTCTGAAAGCCCTTTCAAAAAAGAGCTTCATGAGATCAGACCTTTTGAAGGCAGTAAAAAAGTAGCCGCCAGAATGGTTAAATTCCTGAAAGGATCACAAAATATGAAAGCTCACGAAGATTGTGAGAGAGTTCAGGATCCTTACTCCATGAGATGTGTACCACAGGTTCACGGAGCCAGCAGAAATGCTTTTGAACATCTTAAAGGTATGGCAGAAACAGAACTGAACTCTGTAACAGATAACCCGATCGTACTAAGTGCTGAAGAATCTATCTCTGGTGGAAACTTCCACGGACAGCTGATGGCATTGCCTTTAGACTATGCTACATTAGCTGCTGCAGAATTAGGGAATATTTCAGACAGAAGAAGTTATCTGTTGCTGGAAGGGAAATACGGACTTCCAAGATTATTGACGGAAAGCTCAGGATTGAATTCAGGATTTATGATTCCTCAGTATACTTCAGCTGCTTTGGTGACAGAGAATAAAACATTATGTTTCCCTGCATCAGCAGACTCCATTCCTACAAGTTTAGGACAGGAGGACCACGTTTCTATGGGAAGTATTTCAGGAAGAAAATTCAATCAGGTTCTTGGAAATCTTGTGAATATACTGTCTGTTGAGTTGATGTTTGCTGCTCAGGGGCTGGAATTCAGAAGACCTGCGAAATGCTCTAAAGTAATTGAAGAGAACTTTACGATTCTTCGTTCTAAAGTTGCCAAGCTTGAAGACGACAGACTGATCGGTAAAGATATGCTGGCCATTGCAGAATTGATTAACGAAAGAAAATTTGTTGTCAACTAATTTAAAATAGAACAAAGGCTTCCGAAAGGAAGCTTTTTTGTTTCCACAAATCTTTAAATCCTTCAATTTTTACTATTTAAATTAAATACATAATGGGCTTAAACCTTATAGGTTTCAAAAACCTATAAGGTTTGACTATATTCACACCAATTTTAAATCCTTCAATTTTTAAATTAATTAGAAATAATGAATATCCTCAGAACAGATTCCTCCAACACAGATTTTCAAAACCTTGTAAAATCCCTTGATGCTACTTTGTCTGAGCATAATGGAGAAAATGATGATTTCTTTGCTCAGTTCAATACCATTGACACTATCAAAAACTGTTTAGTAGCTTACATAAATGATATTCCTGCAGCCTGTGGGGCATTCAAACCGTTTTCAGAAGATACCGTAGAAATAAAAAGAATGTTTACAAATCCGGAATTCAGAAAGAAAGGATTAGGATCAGCCATTGTAAAAGAATTGGAAAACTGGGCAGGAGAGTTGAATTTTAAAAAAGCAGTATTGGAAACCTCCAAAGATTTAAAAAGTGCAATCTCAGTATATGAAAGAAACGGATTTTACAGAATTCCCAATTATGGACAATACATCGGTGTAGAGCAAAGTGTCTGCTATGAAAAAGAATTATAGATTTTAAAAACGAAAATAAATTCCAGTAATTTATCAAAAGTGATTTTCTCACTCCAAAAATATTACAACCGAAGCAGTGAGAATTCCCCTCCTTTGGAGGGGTGGCGAAAATTCAAAGAATTTTTGACGGGGTGGTAATAGCTATCTGTTTTCCAATATGTTAATTTAATATTCATGTAATGGTAAATTCATTTTTTTAAAGTTTGTAATTCCCGTTAAAGTGTTATATTGTGGCTCCAACCAAAATTATAACATATGAAAAAACTGTATTCCTACTGGCAATATTTTTTGCTTTAAACTCGTGTTCCAGAGAAGAACTTCAGAACGAAAATGTAAAAACAGAAATGGCTCAGAAAGATCCACTGACTGCCAGGCAGATCAACGAAAGGATCAATCAGGCGATTAAAACGGATGGCACTTTCAATTGGAAGAATGAATCCGATCATTTTGTATGGAGTGCTATTTTCCGTGGAAACAAAATGGTATCTATCGGTTTTGGAACTTCTAAAGATGATTTCGACAGAAGCAAATCTCCAAACAGCAGTGATATGGAAAAAGAAGTTCTTTCCGTCATCAGAAAATATGAAGAAAAAGATGAAAGAAATTTCCTTCTCCTTTCAGATCAGTATCTTAATCAGATGGATGTTGTGATTGAAAAAGAAGAAACCATTGCCGCTCTTCGACAAATGAAAAACATCCGATACGTAGAGCCGGCAGACTATCATTATTTTGAATTTGAAGCTCAATACAATGCAGCAGCAAAATCTTCAGGAAGTGGTTCATCAGGGTGCGGGTTTTCTTCAGCAACATTAAATGCCGCAGATTATACGTCTACAACACCAAGTGCAAAAATTCCATGGGCTTTCGCAAAACATAATATCCCTGATGCATGGAGCTACAGCACAGGAGCAGGTGTTACCATAGGACTTATTGATACAGGTGTTTCTCCTGAACAGACTTTATTGGGAGGAAGTTTTAATAACGGAGCTTCTTCAGGAAGAACTATCAGTAAATTCGGGGTGTATAATTCAGACGGATCCGGAGATCAGTGCGGACACGGTACCAAAATGGCTTCTGTAATGGCCGCTCCGAGAAATACTTCAGGATTACCGGTGGGAGTAGCTTATAACGCCAATCTGATTGCTTACAGAGCAGCAGAAAATGTCGTATTGGAAACTTCCAGTGAGCAGACCGCTGTAAAAACAGCATTTACAGACCTGGGTAACAATACCAGTGTGAAGATCATCTCTATGTCTATGGGGCATATCTTCTCTGTTGGAAAAATTGAAGACGGCGTTAAATATGCCTATTCTAAAGGAAAACTGATTTTCTGTGCCGGAGGAACTTCTACCAGCTTCACCAATTTTGTAGGGGTTATTTTCCCTGCATCCATGTCAGAAACTCAGGCGATCACAGGGGTAAAAGAGAATACATCCAACCAAAAATGTGATGTTTGCCACTCCGGAAGCCAGATCGACTTTACCTTTCAGATGGAGAGACCTTCAGGAAATACGGTTCCTGTATTGAGCTATTATAACGGACAAGCTGATTATGTAGGAGGTTCTTCAGTAGCCACTGCAGCTACGGCAGGAATTGCTGCTTTGGTTTGGGCTAAAAATCCATCATGGACGAGAGAGCAGGTACTTAATAAAATGAGACAGTCTGCGACTTATTATCCTAATGTAAATTCAAGCTATGGCTACGGAAACATCAATGTTTTGAAAGCAGTACAATAAATAATCATTTCATAAAAAGAAAAGGAAATATCTCAACTGAGGTATTTCCTTTTTTATTGTTACTATAACGAATAACAGATTATCCAATTCTTACACTCGTCATACTCAATGATCCACCGATAAGTTCATCATTGAATAAAGTAAGTTCTTCAGACTGATCTTTCAGCCCTAACGTATACAATAAAGGCAGATAATGATCAGGAGTAGGAACAGCATACTGTAAGAAAGTTCCCTGTTTCTGATAATCAATAATATTCTGAAAATTACCGTCAAGAAGCCAGTTGTTGGTTTTCTCCCGGGCTTCCACTGCCCAGTCCCAGCCGGCTCCCACCGTATTTATATTTTTCCAGTCGATAAGACGGAGATTATGCACAATATTTCCACTTCCAATAATCAGAATACCTTTTTCACGAAGCTTATTCAGCCTTTTGGCAAGGTCGTAATGGTACTGTGGAGGTTTTGTATGGTCAATGCTCAGTTGGATTACCGGAATATCTGCATCAGGATACATATGTTTGATAACAGACCATGCACCATGGTCCAGCCCCCAGCTGTGGTCTTTTTCCACATCTACAGGAAGAAGCAGTTCTGCAGTTTCTCTGGCGAGTTCAGGACTTCCCGGAGCAGGATACTGCACATCAAAAAGAGCTTTTGGAAAACCATAAAAATCATGAATGGTTTTGGGCATATCCATAGCGGTTACAAAAGTTCCGGCTGTATACCAGTGGGCAGAAACACAAAGAATTGCATTGGGTTTCGGAATTTCTGTGGCTGCTTTCCGGAAACCCTGCACAAATTGATTCTCTTCAATGGCATTCATTGGTGAGCCATGTCCAAGAAATAAAACAGGCATTCTCTGTGTGCTTTTAAAACCGTCGCTTATGTTTTGAAGATCGTTGAGGTTCATAAATATTGAAGATTATAAAAAAATAAAAGGTTCAAGGCTTTTAGAAAATCCCTGAACCTTTTGTAATATATGTTATTTACTATGCCTGTTTTACAAACTGTAATTCACCAGCTACTTTTACATCATCACTCACCATTACACCTCCTGCTTCAAGAGCGGCATTCCAGTTTAATCCAAAGTCTTTTCTGCTGATTTTTCCTTCAAAAGAGAAACCTGCTTTTGTATTTCCCCATGGGTCTACGTTGATTCCTCCGAAGTCTACATCAAGCGTTACAGGTTTTGTAATTCCGTTGATGGTAAGATTTCCAACAATAGAATTGTTTAATGCCTGAGATTCAAAAGTGATGGTAGGATGTACTTCAGCATTGAAGAACTCTGCAGATTTTAAGTGGTTATCTCTGTCTGTATTGTTGGTGAACACAGAATCTGTCTGGATAGTCGCAGTAGTTTTTGCATTTGCAAAGAATTCGTCTTCAGATTCAATTTCAGCATTGAAAGTTCTGAAGCTTCCTTTTACGTTAGAGATCATCATGTGTTTTACTTTGAAAGTAATTTCACTATGCGTAGGGTCTAAAATCCATTTTGTTGCCATTGTATTTTGTATTTTTTGTTTGTTATTAATGATGCAAATTTAGGATAGAGAGCATATACAAGTCATTGATATAGGATAAGAAATGAGATTTTTTTGTCAATGGTCAATTTTGCTTCGCAAGTGAATGGTGAATTTATTTCAATATCAAATTGACAAGCGTAGCGGATTGACTATTCCCAATTGACTCACTTATATCAATGGTCAATTTTGCTTCGCAATGAATGGTGACTTATTCAACATCAAATGAC
>NZ_QICI01000098.1 GCF_004119445.1 Chryseobacterium sp. CH21
AAGACAAATATATAACCAACAAAAATTAGTAAATTTATAAACCGAAAATCCTCCTTAAGGATTTAAACCAAAATGTCTAAGTTGGTTTGAAGACGTACACCCAAGTAATTTTATAGCAACCTACAACATCGGTCTGAACTCTTGAAGTAATGTTGATATTCAATTTATCAATGTCATAAATACTTATCTTTGACTTGATGTCTGTTGTTTCTCCTGAAATGAATTTCTGTTGTTGTTCTTTGGTTAAATCATACTGTATTAAAACCCCAGAAAAAGTATGGTCTGCGTTTTCCTTTACAATAAGATTTTCTGTTTTCCTGCTAAGGTAGGTTCTGGAAACGGGGAAGGTATAGGTTTTTACTCCGTTACTTTCGACTAATAAAGCTTGATTTGTTCCGATAATAGCTCCATCTAAAATTTCATTTTGTGCAGATTTTCCATCAATGCCGACATTCGCTTTATACCGGAATTTGGATTTTACATTTGTAAGCTCTTTTATTAGTGGCTTTTCCCTGTCAATCTGTTCTTTGCTGAGAATGGAAACTTTGTACTTTTGGTCTCCTGTTTTTTCTTCATTTAAAAAATCTTCACTCCGACATGAGTGTAAAATGGTGGTAAAGATTATCATTAATAATAACCATAAAATAAATTTGTTTTTCATTTTGTGTTAAAATTAAAATTTTTAGTTGTTAGTTTACCTAATGCAAATTATATAAAAATCATTATATCTCCACCATAGTGGAAATATTTTTGTGTTTCTTATTTACTGTATTGCAAATGTATATCTGCAAAGCGACAAAATGAAGTTGTCTATCCTGAATCAATTCTTGTTTTCATATTATGTTTTTTTCGTTAAATTGAGCTTATTTTTAACTACCATACTTACTATCTTAGGCAAAGCTATCACTGCATAGCGACAGACTGTGTCGTATTATAATTAAAAATGCATTTTTTATTTGAAATTATAAAAATAAGAAAGGCACAGAGCAGAAATCAATCCGTTAAAGAGGTACTGCGAAGAACCCGACAACCAGAAAGACTCCGCCCGTGCCCATATAAGAACATGGGCGTAAGCCTATCAAAATTTGGTTGTCAAAGAAGATTCGCAGTTTTCTTTAACCAATCTGACAGCTTACGCTTTTTTATTTCGTTAAAATCTTAGGTGCGAATATATAAATATTTTTTTAATCACAGATATGGGAAACCGTAAAATGGTATTGCTAAATAAATTGTTTCATGCATGTAGAGGTAAAGAAATTCCGTAAAAACATTTACTAATGGGAAAACACTAGAAAATATAAAACGCTCAAAATAGAAGGAAATAACACTTCAGAGGATAATTATTCCTTACGCATGAACAGATAGGGGGATATAGATTTTAGATGTTTTTTATTGCTGTTTCTTTTACGCGTGTAACAGATAGGGAGAAATTCGGATGAGGTCTTTATTTTAGGGTGTTTTTAAACTGACAATAACCTAAAATTATTAAAGAACTTTGGAACAAAAAAACTACCGAAGACCATTTAAATCTCAAGTAATCTTATATTAATGTTAGTTGGGAATTAATCCATTTCAAAGGCAAATAAATATTTGATTATTGAGGAAGAACTATTGATTGAACGTAATTAAATAATTATTCCAGTAGTTTTTCAGCCTTAAAATGGTATTAAAATAGTAATAAATGGTAATTTTTAAAAGCTATTTTTATGCACTAATTTTAGTAAGTATCCTTTATTCATAAGACACTTAAAGCATATTAATATTTTGAAAATACTCCATAGCCCCTTATGAAAAATTCAGATGCTATTTATTTTTTCAATAAAGAGTAGCATAATAAAAGCTTGGAAAAATTCAGATTCCATGATGGTACATTTTCATTAATTACAATCAATGTTTTATCATTCAAATCAAAAGGTTCTACAAAACAATAATACAGTAAACGCCCTATAATAGCTGTAACAGTTTTACCTTTATCATTAGTTAGCTTGCAATATAGATAATAGGGGGTATTTTTTCTATTGACATTAGCTTGTAAAAGTATCTGTTCTTTCAAAAGCTTTTTCTTTCCGGTGTAACCCCATCCACTTAGGCGTTTCACTCTACCTTTATTGGATATTACATATTGGTCTTCAAAACCTGATATTGGGATTGGCTTCCAATATTCTCCGGGAAGATTCTCAATGGATAAATTCATACACGGAGGCGGATTTTTTTTATTAATCCTTGGTTTTCCCAAGTTTTTCCAAAGAGTTTCATTAAATATTTTATTTGAAGTCGTTTTTATTCCTACCATTGAAAATCTTCTTCCACTGGTGGACTACTCAGCAAAAACCAACGAAACGATCCGGCAGTAAGAAAAACTTTATTGATTACATGCATAATCCTTTCACAGGAAATACCGAGTTTTCGTTCAGCCGAATAAATACTTTCATACTGTGCAATCAGCAGTCCATTAACATCATATTGGCTTACTGGCTGAGAATATAAAGCATTGATATTTTTAGCTCTGTCTGATCTATAAATTCTAAGACTCTCTTCCCTGACGGAAATTTTTTCCAAATTCCTGCAATGCATATGAAATCTATTATTATCCTTTGCTACTATAACAACAGTACGGTCATCCATATCAAATTTTTCAACAAAATGGTAATACACTAACCGTCCTAATGATTTTGTCTGAGACTTTCCTTCCTGTGAAAGTTTACATTGGAAGTTATAAGTGTAGCTTTGCTGGTAAATATTAAAATTTTTAGAATAGATAGGCTTCAGAATTCGGGTTGCCAATTTATATTCATGACCGAGCGGAGACCGGAACAAACGTTCGCAGCTCTTTACTCTTCCATAGTTAGAGATTTCATAATTTTCAAAACCTTCAATGGTCTTCCATTTTTCATCAGGAAGATCTTTTAAAGACTTATTATAAAGAACATTCTTTAGGTATTTATCTTCTATTTCATGGAATAAATTCATGGGTTGAATTATTTTTACAGATAGGTATTTATTTGTGTATTAGTAAATATAAAAAAAGAAAAAGAATGTGCATCCATTTCGATGTATTTTGAAAAAAATAAGCTGTCTCTTTAGCGTGTTAACTTCGTCCGTATCCGGTTATCAGCATGAATAGCGAAAGAATAATTTTTTTAGTCATGTAGTTTGATCATCATTATTAGTGTAGTGAATGTAATAAAAAGCAGAATAACTTTTTAAAAACATTTATACAATTTTTCATTCTTATTTTCTTAAAAAGAGACATTTTGCAAAGTCTGAATTTCCTATGTATAACATTAAACATTTGTTTAAAAAACCATAAAATACATTTAAAATTCAGTTAACAACTTTCTTCCTGGTATACCGTTGCTTTGCAAAAAAAGTAATGATGGAAAACAACAACCAATTCAACAGGAGAAGATTTCTTAAAAATTCACTATTAGCTGCAGGAGGAATTTTCATTGCTCCTTTAATTGAAAGCTGCACCGATGATTTTACTGAAAACGGAAATGCTCCAGATGATCTCAAAAACGGAGGTTTTGAATCCGGAGTGGCAAGCTTTGACCCAAGTTCAACAGGAATCATTATCTGGACCCGATATTCAAAAGGAACTGATGCAGAAATTACCTGGGAAATCAGTAAAAACAGTAACTTTTCAGAAGTGGTAAGGAGAGGTCAGGCCAATGCCACGGTAGTCAATGACTTTACAGTAGCAGTAGATGTTCAGAATATTTCTTCCAACACAAAATATTATTATAGATTTTATAACAGTAAAACAAAAGAAGTCAGCGTAATAGGCGAAACACTTACTTTACCCTCGAAATCAGATACTGTAAGTGAGGTGAAAATGGCAGTGGTTTCCTGTTCTAATTTTCCTGCCGGTCTTTTTAACGTGTATGGAGCCATTGCAAAATCCGAAGCTGATGTCGTAGTACATCTTGGAGACTATATTTATGAATATGCTCCTGGGCAATATGGAACAAATCCTTATACGAATCCGCTGGGAAGAACACATCTTCCTGCAAAGGAAATTCTTAATCTTAGTGATTACAGAGAGCGATACAGACAGTATAGGGGAGACAAAAATCTGCAGCTTCTTCACCAGAAAAAGCCGTTCATCTGTGTTTGGGATGATCATGAATTTGCCAATGATACCTATAAATCCGGGGCAGAAAATCATCAGCCTAATGAAGGAGACTTTCAGGCAAGAAAAATGGCAGCTTTTCAGGCGTACAGCGAATATATTCCTCTTAAAACGGGGAAAGATATGAGAATTTACAGAAGTTTCAATTTCGGAAATATCGTTTCTCTTTATATGATGGATACAAGAGTGATTGCCAGAGATAAGCAAATGGAGTATTCCGATTATCTGGATAATGCAGGGAATTTTAACCAGGTACAATTTAAAACTGATTTCTTAAGTACGAACAGAAAACTGATAGGAAGCGATCAGATGTCATGGCTGGGTTCTCAGATCAACAGTGATACAGCAAAATGGAAAGTACTTGGACAACAGATTTTAATGACTAAAATGATGGTTCCAGCTGAATTACTAATGCTTTTGAATCAGATTCTGGCGGAAATAAAGCAACATGGAAGTGCACAACCAGCCACCATACAGGCTCTTCAGAATACCATTACACAGTTGATTATCTTAAAAACAAGATACAAACAGCAGGATCCTACCTTGACACCTCAGGAAATTGCCAGAATTACAACTACTTTACCTTATAATTTAGATGCATGGGATGGATATTTCATGGAAAGAGAACAGCTTTATTCCATTCTTGCGGGAAAAAATGTCGTAGTGTTGGCAGGAGATACTCATAATGCCTGGTTAGGGAAACTAACTGATGCTCAGGGCAAATTTATCGGAACAGAACTCGCTTGCAGTTCCGTTTCGTCTCCAGGTCTTGAAGGATATCTGGGAATCAGCGCAGATCCTACAAAAGCAATAGAACTGGCGCAGGCATTTTCATTACTGATTGATGATTTGGATTATGCCAATCTTTATAAAAGAGGATATCTGCACGTGAAATTTACTTTAGGAAGCTCAGTGGCAGAATGGAGATTTGTAGACAATATCATTTCAGATACTTATAATGTAAATACAGAAAAAACCTATACGATTTCATAGTTTCAATTATCATATCTTATTTTCAATGTAGTGAAAAGAGTCATGGTGTGCCACTGTGGCTCTTTTGTATTATTTAGTTTTTTCGTATCTTGAACAGATGGGAGAGGATGTAAGAAAAGAATTTTTACCGTTGGTTTCTAAAACATGGTGGTTTATGACATGGCTGACCAGGACTTTTGGGATGCTTTTATTGTTGGTAGCGTTTCTGCTGATATTAGGACTACCCATGGTGTTGAGTAATAAAGTTGTATTATTTATTATTGTAGCAATAGTTTATTATCCGGCTCTTGCTTTTGGCCTGTATCGCTTTATTCTTTATCAGAAGAAAATCAGAAAAAGAGTGGTCAGGAAGATCGTGGTTGATGATCTGGGTATTCATTATGAAAGAGCGGACGGAACCATAGATGAAATTCTTTATAGTAACCTTGAAAAATATTACTTTTCAGATGAATATGATGTAAGTGTCACTCCCAGAAGAAAAACTTACGTACTGCAGGTATATGAAAATGGCTCTGTAAAAGAGGTAGATTTTGACGGAATGGAGGCAGGCTACACTTCCTATATTGGAAACTTGAAAACCTTACGCAGAAGATATATCCAGGGAATTGTGTACTTTAGACCAGACGTGCGTATCAATCCATGGGTTTATGATGTTTACTATATTAACCCTGTTGATTTTACATTCGATCATAAAAAATTTTGGATAGCATTAGGACAGACTTTTGCTATAATGATTGTATGCTGTTTAATATTAGGAGCGATTATGCTTGGATTGGTAAAATGGCTTTTTTAAGAACAATTCCTTTTCGTTTTATTTTCGCATCTCTAAATCTTATGCTTATATTTATTTTAAAATAAGATTTGCCAGCCAATACAATAGAGATCATTTCTTTAAAAACCAGGGCTGGATTTAAAATTAAAAGGATGAAAAATTTAAAAAAGCAGCTTGGGCAGTTTCCCGATGAAAAAAGAAAAGAGTACTTCAATACACTTCCCAATTATCTCAACGGAAGATTTCAGAATATATTAGAAACTCCGGCTTTATTAGAAGGCGAAAGTATGACCAAATTACTTCTTCAAAGCCTTTGTAAAGTAGAAAATACATCACCCAAAACAGCGCTTCCTTTTATGGTGAGCGATCTTAAGAATCTTAAGCCGGAAGAAAATGTTTTGGTGTGGTTCGGGCACAGCTCCTATTTCATACAGGTGGATGGAAAGAAATTTCTAATAGACCCCGTTTTCAGTGGCAATGCATCTCCAATGCCCGGTTCTATAAAAGCTTTTCAGGGAGCCGATTATTACAAGCCGGAACATATGCCGGATATAGACTTCCTCCTTATCTCCCATGATCATTGGGATCATCTGGATTATAAAACCGTTCAGGAACTAAAAGATAAAGTAGGTAAAGTTATTTGCGGCTTGGGAACCGGACAGCATTTCGAATATTGGGGCTGGAGTTTTGATACCATTATTGAAAAAAACTGGTGGGAAAGCATAGATATTGCAGAAGGCTTCAGAATTACACTTACTCCGGCAAGACACTTTTCCGGAAGATTACTGAACCGTAATATCTCACTCTGGACTTCCTTTGTGTTAAAAACACCCACGAAAAATCTGTTTTTAGGCGGTGACAGCGGTTATGGAAATCATTTTACAGAGATTGGAGAAAAATATGGGCCATTTGATTTAGCCATCATGGAAAACGGACAGTATAACGAAAAGTGGCCTTATATTCACACTTTGCCAGATCAGCTGATGCCAGAAATCAAAGAATTGAAAGCCAAAAACTTTATTCCGGTACATAATTCCAAATTTAAGCTGGCACAGCATACCTGGTACGAACCTTTGGAGCAGGCCTCAAAACATGCAGAAGAAAATAATATTTCGATAACCCTTCCTATGATCGGAGAAAAAGTAAATCTGGATCAGCTGGGAACCGTAACCTGGAAAAAATGGTGGGAAGCGTATAAATAATGAATTATAAACAGCATATTCCTGTTAATTTTAAAATATAAAACCTGCCCATCACTGAGCAGGTTTCTTCCTTCTTATCAAAAAATAATCACTACAAAGGCTCCTTATGGTTAACCTTAGTATGAATAATATCGTAAAATACAGCTGGGTTAGCAGCATCAGGGGTAATTCTGTAAGTAAATGTTGTTTCATTCAAAACCAGAATATCCACAACACGTGTGAATGTAGGGGTAGTCAATGTTCTCTTTTTACCGTCAGGAGAAATAGACCATGTTCCTTCAGATCTCAACACATCATTTAACCCGAAAATTTTAAAAGTTCCGTTTGCCTTGAAGTAAGAATATCCCACAAATCCGGCTACACTGGCATCAGCTAAAGGTACATTATTTCCGCTTTTATCCTTTGCGCCAGTTGTTTCCCATGGAGTAGAAGCAAGAGCAAGCTGCCCGTTCGTTGGTTCAGCATGAGAACTTCTTGTATGGATGATGTCATAATAAACAGATTGATCACTGGAGTTAGGACGGATTCTGTACGTGAATTCATTTCTATTCAAAACAAGAATCTCCACATCACGAGTGAAAATAGTGGTCCCATCCGGATTCAATGCGGCAATAGTTCTGGTTTTTCCCTGTGCATCTACAGACCATGTTCCCATAGATCTCAAAATATCTGTAAGGTTATAAATAGCAAATTTTCCATCTGCTTTGAAATAAGCAAAGCCTGCATATCCGGCTACGCTTGCATCAGTAAGAGCTACATTATTTCCATTTTTATCTTTGGCTCCGGTAGTTTCCCATGGAGTAGAAGACAGTACCTGCGAGGGAGTCTGCTGTTCAAAAACAATTTCATTATCATCATTTGAACATGAAATGAAAGAAGCTGATAGCAACATTGCTGCAGACAGATAACATAATTTTTTCAGTGTATTCATAAGGGTATTTTTTTAAGTCTTTGCAAACTTATTCCTAATAAATATCAATGCGTTGTACGAAATATCTCTTTTGTTGTAGAAAACATAACAGATCACCAATTAGAATGAGAAAAATAATAACATTGACAAATTTCTCTATCAAAGGTATACAATTCCTCTCCCTTGGAGGGGTGGCAAAAATTCAAAGAATTTTTGACGGGGTGGTTTCTAACATCCACTAAAAACTCTATTTTTGAGCATGAATAACAGAAACCGTGGAAAAAATACAGGTGATGATACCCTGTTCGGCTCAGAGAAACAGATCGGCAAGCTGAAACTGGCAGTTGAAGACATGCATTACCTGCTGAGCAGAGAATATCCGGAAAAAGCGGCTTCTGATCTTGTAGGAAACAGATATAGATTGAAAACCCGTCAGATACAAGCTTTGAGGGGAGCATCTGCATCCGTTGCTCAGCTTCAAAACAGACGGTTGAAACGGTTGGAAGCCACAGATTTAAAAGAAAAAACTATTTATCTTGATGGTTTTAATGTTTTGATTCTGCTGGAAAGTCTGCTTTCCGAAGCTTATATTTTTGAAGGACTGGATGGCTGCATTCGTGATCTTTCCGGTGTCCACGGAACTTATAAAAGAGTTAATCAAACTCTAAGAGCAGTAGAACTCATTGCTTCTTTTTATCAAAAAAATCAGATTCATCAACTGGTATGGGTCTTTGATAAACCGGTTTCCAATAGTGGACGAATTAAACAGATTATACTGGAGTTTGCTGAAAAGCATCAGCTCAATTGGGAAGGCGATCTGCAATACAATCCGGATAAATTTCTGGCAGAAAGTTCAGAACTTATTATTTCCTCCGATGCCTGGATTCTCGATCACTGTAAAGAATGGTTTAATCTGATCGGATATCTGATCGCAGAAGAAAATCTTCCTGTTAACCTGATCAAAATGAAATAAAATATGAATCTGTTCGATCCCTATATTACTTTGTTTTCCGAAACATGGAAAAATCAATACAAAGCCCTTTTATCAAAAGAACACCTTGAGAATCTGGAAAAAAATATTCACAGATTTAAGGACAATACTTTAGAATGGGATTTTCCTTATTTTAATGAAGAAATAAAGATCAACAGACAGGAAAGCTTTGAAAAATTTACAGTGATTTTTGAAAGTAGTGATTCAGATGAGGTAAAAGCCAAAATGCTGGAAACCATTTCAATTGAACATTGGCTTAACATTTTAGGACAACGGCTGACCTCAGCAAGTATCCGTGATGAAAGTGCCATTCCACCTTTGAAGGCTATGTTGATCAATGCCTGCAAAGAACCCTTCAACAATGAAATTACGATTGCACAGAGAGCATGGGAAAAACACATTGGGAGGATGGATGATGATTTCTGGGGAGAAATCAAAGGAAACAATCAGCAGAAACAGGAAAAAGTAATGGCAAAAATCAAAGATATTCTTGAAAATAAAACATGGTGGAATGTTTTCTTCCATTACAAACATGAACTGGTTTTTGAAGTCCGGGAAAAAGAAGGTCATGGAATACGTTGGAGCCACGGAGGAACAAAATTGATAGGTTTTCTGGAAAAATTCATCAATGAATAAAACACAAGTATCTGCGCAATCTGCAGGAAAATAAAAACGCTTGCAGATGATGTAGTTTTTTACCATCAAAACTATTTCAACTTTTTTGTTTTTTTCGTTTTTTTTCACCTTCTTTTTTACTGCGTAAAAACATTGCGCACCATGCTTCTAGTTTTGCATCATAAAACAGAAGCTATGAATCAATCAGAACAAAAATTTTCAGCCGAAGAATGGGAAACATGTCTCAAGGTTCTTAATACCTTGAAAGAAACACCTTTCCTGAATCCTGATAACAAAACATTTTCAGGACTGATTACAAAAATTCATAAAAACGCCAAAAGACAAAGCCGTCATGAAAACTATTCTGAGATGAAATCTCATGATCTGGCGGTAAATTCCAATGCTGTATTGATGCAAAAAGCATTGTCTGGTGTTTCTGCTTTTTATGATGATGAAAAAGAAGAAGTTCAACTCACAAAACTTCAAATTCCCAAAAACTGCTACTGCTGTAACCAAAGTTATCAGTATGCCCATTCTTTCTATTCCAGATTGTGCCCTGTATGCGCCGGAGAAAACTATGAAAAACGTTTTGAGACGGCTGATCTTACAGGAAGAAACGTAATTCTGACAGGAGGAAGAGTGAAGGTAGGTTTTGCTACTGCATTGAAGGTGTTGAGAAACGGGGCCAATTTGGTTTTGACAACCCGTTTTCCGGCACTGGCTATGGAGCTTATTCAGCAGGAAGCAGATTATGAAAACTGGAAAGACAGACTTTGGATATATGGACTGGATCTTAGAAATCTGAAGGCAATTCAGGATTTTATTGATTTTTATAAGTTGAATTTTGATACGCTGGATATTCTGATCAATAATGCCGCTCAGACGATAAAATACCCTGATGAATATTATTTGCCGATTATAAAACGTGAAAAAGAAAAGCTGATAGCATTTAAAAATATTCCTACGCTGATCCCGAATCAAACGGAAATTTCAAGTGAAACAGCAAAATTGGAATATGCACATAATGAAGAAACTCAGGTAGCACTTACCCGTTTTGGACAGCCGGTGGATAACAGAGAAAAGACAAGTTGGAATTCTACTCTGGAGGAAGTTTCTATGTTTGAATTGGTAGAGGTGAATCTCATCAATCATATTGCCCCTTATTTTCTGATCAAAGAGTTGAAACCATTGATGAAGAACTCAGTATTTAAAGAAAAGTTTATCATCAATGTTACTTCATCAGAAGGAATTTTCAGCTACGAAAATAAGACGGTTTTTCACCCACACACCAATATGACAAAAGCAGCTCTGAATATGATGACACTGACATCTGCAAAAGAATTTGAAAATGATCAGATTTATATGAGTGCCGTAGATGTAGGATGGATTTCCACAGGAGCGAAGGAAAGCCTTAGAAAGAAACAGTTTGAGATGGGATACATTCCGCCGCTGGATTCAGTGGATGGAGCAGCCAGAATTCTGCATCCCGTTGTAGAAGGAATAAAAGGAAATTACTTCAGTGGAGTTTTATTGAAAAATTATAAAGTTCATACCTGGTAAAATCCATACGGAGATAATAGTAATAATGGAAAAATACATTTTGCTAAAATGAGTTGCAGGTTCGATTCCTGCTTATCTCCCAATCAGAAACGGTAGTTCAAAGGAAGAACGCTGACCTTCCAAGTCAGAGGTTGCGGGTTCAATTCCCGCCCGTTTCACAGAAGTACATAGTTCAAAAGGAGAAGAATACGTCCTCAGCACGGACGAGCTGCAGGTTCAAATCCTGCTGTACTTCCAATATAAACAATGGAGATAATAGTTTAACGGAAAAATGATTCCCTGCCCGGAATTGATGCACGTTCGAATCGTGCTTATCTCCCTAATCAGAAAGTCAGAGCAGTAGCTTAACTCGGAAAAGCATATCCATGGAGGATAGGTTGCCGGTTCGATCCCGGTCTGTTTGGCTTTCATTTTAAAAATAATACCATGCTTAAAGATTTATTGATTTTTTTGAACATTATTAAAGAAGTAAAAGTTCCTGTACCCATGCAGTGGCAGGAAAGAAAACCTGTAGAAAGATTCGTGACACCAAGAGTTTCTAAAACAGAATGGGTCAGAGAACCGGAAGTGGTTTCTATGGAAAGTACACAGGAATCTTTTGAAAATATAACCGTAACCAAAAATGAAGATATACCGGAATACTTTTCAACAGGAAGAGAAAGGAAAAGTAACAGAAACTATCTGAACAGAATTAATAATCTGGCAGAATATACAAAAGGTTATAAAGAATACTGTCTGGAGAAAACAAGCAATCAGCATATGCTGAAAGCAGAAGACTATCATATCTATGCTAAAAACGGAACTACAGAAACATTCCTGATTGCAAAAGATGCTTTCATAACCCATAATGAACATAAAATGCTGCGAATAGAAAGCGATTGCTTTGTAAAATATATCCAGCAGGAATATAACCCCATAACTCAAATGATAGAAAATGCATACGACTGATACCATACGACGATATAAAATATTCTCCGAAGAAGACTGGAAGGAGATTGTTTTTGATGAACATGCTTTGATAGAGGTATATGCTAAAGACATGACCTTTCACTGCACCGAAATTGTAGGAAGCTTGCTTTTGCGTGGCGAAGGCTGCCATTTTCCGGAACTTAAACACATCAAAGGAAATCTTTCTATTGATGCCCCCAATTGTGAAATTCCACTTCTTGAAACGGTGGAAGGACATTTTAAAATGCATTGCTATACCCAGCTGGATCAGCTTAAAAAAGTAAGCGGTCATTTTAAGTGTATCATCAGCTGTACCTTTAAAAACCTGGAAATAATCGGTGGATATGTTTCTGTAAAAAATACAAAAGTATATACTAAGAACGGAGAATTGCTGAAAACTCGGGTAGTGATTCCTGTTCATTACCAGTTTCAGGCCGATGCCCTTCTGAAAGACGGGATTTTTGATATCAATATCCTGGGAAGCAATATTGTTATTCCTCATCGGGAAATCCGTGGTAAGATTAATGTTGTAGGAGCCAATATCTCATTCCCGAACCTTGAATTTGTTCATGGTTTGCTTAGAATAAGATGTGAATACCATGCCGGACATAAATTTACCCATCATTTTCCGGAGCTGAAGAAAGTGATTGGTAATCTGAAACTTGAAAATACGGGCGTTTTATTTCCCGCACTTCAGGAAGCCAGCGGAAGCATTCATCTGGAAAACGGTTGTGATGTTACTTTTAAAGCATTGGAAAAATCCGGAAATATCACCATTAATGGCGGAAGTAAAGCGGGTTTTCCGGTTTTGACTGATATCAACGGAAGCTTCCAGTATAACGGTTCTGAAACCTGTTATCTGCATGCTCTTCAACGGGTAAAGGGTGTTTTCAACAACTATAATACAATTGCTTCTGACATTGTTGAGGTAGGAGATCTGATTCTTCATAAAAATAATAGTTTTGAACATCTTCAAAAAATTAACGGAAAAATTCAGGTTCCCTATCATGCAGAATGCACTGTGAATTTTAAATCATTGGAATACTTAGGAGAATTGGACGACGGAGGTTTGCATGGATTGGGTTTTCCGGCTTTAAAAGAGATCAATCATTATTTGTACGGTACGCATTATAATTTTGAGCATCTGGCAAATAATGTTTATTTTAAAATAAATAACAACCTTTATCTTACCAAAGACCAGGTCATCATTTCAAGGATGCATTTCCATTTTATTTTTCAGGAAAAAAGGCATCCTTGAGAAAACTTGTAGCGATACTAAAACTGAGACACAGCAGCTTTCAGAATTTTGAGACCCGTGAATATAAAAGGCAATGGGAGAATTTTGAAACTCCGTTCTTTACACAGATCTTAGATAAAATTGAAAGTCTTTGGGATGAGGTAGAGCCCATGAAGTATGAAGAGTTCTTTAACACAGAAGACCGTAATTTTAAGCTTTTCTGCTTCAGTTATTATGGAGTAGGAAATCTGATGGAAAAACTGGAAGCTCAAAAAATCAATGAAAAGGAAATTGAAGTTGATTACATCGAATATGATAAAAATGGTAACCAGAAGCTAATAAAGAAAACCAACCGTTATGAAGTTCACGAAGTTGAAAATCAGAAACTGGGAATGTTTGTTTGGGGTGGAAGACAGCAATATTCTTATGCAGTAAAATGCTGGTGTCCTTCCACAAAAAGGAACACTGGTTATGGATAGAGCAGGAATATAAAGATGATGCTTTGACAGCCATTGCATCTACTTTCAGAATACATCATAATCTGATCCCATATATAAAATGCTTAAAAAGACAAGGAGATCTGCTTATCTGCGAATTAAAGGAAAAAATAGCTCCAGCCGGAGAAATAAGACCTTTGACAGCCTCAGAATATTTTCATCTCCTGAGAGCAGAAACTTAAAATCGGAAACAGTAGTTTAACTGGAAAAACCTTCCACTCAAAGGAAAGTCGTCGGTTCAAACCCGGCCTGTTTCTATTTTTTTAAACTAAAAATCATGAAAGAATTAGAATCAATTTTACATACCATAATCAAAGAGAAAAAAGGATATATTACTTTCCTTACCGGAGCCGGAATTTCTGCGGAAAGCGGGCTTCCAACATATCGCTCTATTGATGGAATCTGGATTAAAGGAACCAAATATCACCGTCCGGAAGAATTCGGAACATTAAAATATTTCAGAAAGGAAACAGAAGAGGTCTGGCAGTACAATCTTTTCTGGAAAAAACTTATTGCTGAAGCTCAACCCAACGAGGGGCATCTTGCGCTGGCGGAAATTGAAAATCTTTTGGGTGACAGATTTAAATTAATTACCCAGAATGTGGACGGTCTTCATCAAAGAGCAGGAACCCAAAAGGTCTACGAGATCCACGGAAACAAGCAGAAAGTACGCTGCTCAAAAGAATGCAGTGAACCTATTGACTTTCCGGAAAGTGTAAAGCAGAAAGAGTATACTGAAGATCTTACCCCGGAAGATATTGACGGTTTGAAATGTGAAAAATGCGGAAGCTGGCTAAGACCTCATACTTTGTGGTTTGATGAAAGCTATAATGAAAAATATTACTATTTTGATACCGCTTATGATATTGCTGATCATACGGATATTTTGTTTGTCATCGGAACTTCAGGATCTACGGCATTGCCTGTCAATATAGTAGAAACAGTAAAAATAAGAGCCAAATGGATTGTCCTGGTCAACCCTGAAAGTGATACCTATTTCGATTATATTCTGAAAGGAAGCAAAACACTTTATTCAATTCGGGAAAGCAGTACATCAGCATTACCAGAGTTAAAAACAATAATTCAAGAAATAATAAAAAAGTAAAAAAAAATGAACACTTACATTGATATTGGCATTAATCTGACCAATAAACAGTTCTATAATGAACACGAAGAAATTATCAACCGAGCCTTAGATCATGGTGTTGAACATATGATTCTCACCGGAACCAGCATCAGAGGAAGCAAAGAATCTGCAGAAATTGCAGAAGAATATCCAGAAATTTTGTTTTCAACAGCCGGAATTCATCCTCACGATGCCAAATCTTTTAACGAACAAAGCATCAGCGAACTCAGGAAACTATTGAAACAGGATCATGTAATCTCAGTAGGAGAGTGCGGATTGGATTTCGACCGTGATTTTTCTCCAAGACCTATACAGGAAAAATGTTATCAGGCACAGCTGGAACTCGCTGTAGAAGTGAATAAACCCCTTTTTCTTCATGAAAGATCAGCGTTCAAAAGATTTAATGACATCACAGATGATTATCTTTCAAAGTTACCTGAAGCTGTAGTACACTGCTTTACCGGAACGTTGAACGAAGCAAAGACTTATCTTGATAAAGGATTTTATTTAGGATTTACAGGCGCTATCAGTGATGAAAAAAGATTTAAACATCTCGAAGACGTTATCAAATACGTACCTCTTGACAGAATGATGATTGAGACAGATGCTCCTTTTATGCTTCCGAAAAACATGCCCAGAATGCAGAACAGGCGAAACGAACCTTCATTCTTACCTTATGTAGCACAAACAATTGCGTATCTGAAGAAGATCAGCATTTCTGAAGTGGCGGACGAGACCACAGAAACTACCAGAAATTTTTTCAGACTATAAAAAAGAGCTCTACTGATCCAGTGAAGCTCTTTTTTTATAATTAATTTGTCTCTTACAAACTCTTTATAGCCGATTCCAAAGCCAGTTCCATCATTGGATTCAAAGCTTTTTCTCTTTCATCAGCAGAGATTTTCTCGTGTGTTGGGATAATATCCGTTACCGTAAGAATAGTCGCTGCATTTTTTCCTAAATGCTGGGCATTAGCAAATAAACCGAAAGCTTCCATTTCTACTGCAGGACAGTTGTATTTGGTAGCAATTTCCGGAGTGTCAGGATCTTTTCTGTAGAAAATATCACTACTGTGAATATTGATTGCCTTAGCATTTAAAGATAAATCTTTAGCCGTTTCATTGATAGTGTTAAAGATATTCCCCTGGTGAGAAAGGATTTCTTCTTCAATTCCCCATGCATATTTAGCGTAAGTACTTTCGCTGGCCGCTTTATCGATATTTAAAATATCAAAAAGTTTAAGATCTGTATTGTAAGCACCACAAGTCCCAATTCTGATAATCGTATCTACTTCATATTCTGTGAACAGCTCAAAAGAATAGATTCCAATACTTGGGAAACCCATTCCACTTGCTCCTACAGTAATTTCTTTCCCTTTATAAAGACCTGTATAATAAAAAATACCTCTGGTTTTGCTTACCAGTTTTGCATTTTCTAAATAATTTTCAGCAATATACTGTGCACGAAGCGGATCCCCCGGCTGCAATACTACTTTAGCAATTTCTCCCTTTTTTGCACTGATGTGAATACTCATAATGTTTTTTTGAATGGGACAAAGATAATAACTTTTAGTTTTTCCGGTTATTACGATAATAGAAACAATGGAGCCATCTCTTGTCTACACAATGTATAAAATGTTATTAATAAATGTTTTAAATGAAATTTTAGATGAAGTATTTTGTATGAATCAAAAAAATAAGATGGTAAATACAGAACAACAAAAGAATAATGTGGAGCAGGTATTGTGAAAGCAGTCCGGCTACTTTTGCAGAAGTAAATATTTAAAATTTTAAAAATGAAATTGAGCACATTGCCATTTGGGTGAAAAATCTTGAAAAATCCAGAGCATTCTATCAGAAATATTTTGGAGCGGTGTCTAATGAAAAATACCATAATCCGGTTAAAAATTTTCAATCCTATTTTTTAAGCTTTGAGAATGGCTGCCGCCTTGAAATTATGACCAAGTCGGATATTAAAGAAAGTGAAAACTCTTACGAATCCCAGCAGTACGGAATCATTCACCTTGCATTTTCTGTGGATAACAAACAAAAAGTAGATGAGCTTACCGAAACATTAAGAAAAGATGGATTTACTGTTGCGGGAGAACCTCGTACCACGGGAGACGGCTATTATGAAAGCGTAATCCTTGATCCGGAAAATAATATCATTGAAATTGTATCACAGTAAGTCATTGCGAGAAGCTTTCGCGACGAAGCAATCTTTATAGTAATGAATACATAATTTTAAACCTTATAGGTTTTTAAAACCTATAAGGTTTAGATTGTAAGATTTATTTGGCTGGAAATCTCAGATTTTCTTGCGCCTTAAAGCAGTATATTATTAAATTTCTTTGCGCCCTTTAGTTTGTATTATAAAGTTTTTTGAATTACGTAAATTAACTTTATAGTATTAATTAATCCACAAGAAACAGGGTGAATCATTAAGCGCCAAAG
>NZ_QICI01000063.1 GCF_004119445.1 Chryseobacterium sp. CH21
GATTACAGCTCTTACAATTGTTCAATTTATTAATAAAAACTATTTAAACAAAAAAATCAACAATCTAAAATCAAGCATATTTTAAAATGCACAACGGGTTAATTCTTTATCATTTTTACTGCTTAAAGGTATCAATATTTGTAGAAATCAAAGATAAAGTTTATTTAAAATTACGGTACGTTTCATCCTCTTTAAAAGACGTTTTATCTCCAGTTTTTGTGGTGTCACCTACTTTATTGTATTCAATATGAATGGATAACGGTAATTTTGCAACAGTAATTGAGATATAAAATCCTATTGTATAGAATTCATTTTCAAAACATCATTAAACAAATAGTATGAACTGGATTGTATTAATTATCGCTGGAATTTTTGAGATTGGATGGCCTCTGGGGCTTAAATTATCTCAACAGCCTGAAAATAATAAATGGAGCTGGATCATGTTTTCTGTCGTATGCATGACGATTAGCGGTGGATTCCTCTGGTTTGCTCAGAAAAGTATCCCTATCGGAACGGCATATGCCGTGTGGACAGGAATTGGTGCAGTAGGAACTCTGCTGGTTGGAATTCTTTTTTTTCAGGATTCAGCCAGTATTTTAAGATTACTTTCTGCTTTGCTGATTGTGGTGGGTATCGTTGGCCTTAAACTATTTTAAATAAAAAATTGGCTTAAGATGATCACTCATCATTAAGCCAAAACATTATTCAACATTCAAATAATAGACGATCTCTTTATATTTCTCTGCCTTTGAATCAAACGACTGGAAATTCCCCTCCTTTGGAGGGGTGGTCTAAAGCATGATTTTCACTTCTCACCGCTAAAGCTCCATCAACGGTTTATAAGTTCTTCCCACAGGAAGTTTTTTTCCATTGATCTGAATGATATTGGCAGATTTGATTTCAATTTTCGATTTAGATATGATATAAGACTTATGAATACGGGTAAACATTTTAGGATTTAAAACCCCTTCTATTTTGCTGATTGGCATTTTAAAAGTGAAACTTTCCGTTTTTGTATGAATATTGATGTATTCTCGTAGGCTTTCGATATAAAAAACATCTTGCAGAATAATTTTAATCTGTTTTTTACCACTATTGATGAAAATAAAATCACGTTCAGATATTTCCAGTAAAGCATCTTCTGCTTCCATCAAATGTTTGAACTTACCAACAGCCGTCTGAAAGCGCTCATAGGGAATAGGTTTCATCAGATAATCAGCAATATCAAGCTCATAGCCTTCTACAGCATATTGGTGATAGGCTGTTGTGACAATGACAAACGGAGGATTTTTTACTTTCCTGAGAAAATCAAACCCTTTTACCACCGGAAGGTGAAGGTCAAGAAACATCAGATCCACGTTATGAATACTTAAAAGACTACTGGCGTATACAGCATCTGCACATTTTCCCACAAGATTCAGTTCCGGATCTCTGGAAATGAAATTTTCCAGAATTTCTGAAGCAATGGGCTCGTCTTCTACAATAATGCAGTTGTATTTTTTAGAGGCTACGTGTGTCATGAAAATCTATGATTAAGGTTACACTATAATGGTCTTTCTTATCTGCCACGGAAAGCTTATGTTGAGGATAAAGCAATTCAAGCTGTCTTCGAATATTTTTCAGACCTATTTTTGTTGAATGTTCATGAAGTCTTTCTTCCTTAGAATTTTCTACAACATAAGTAAAAATTCCGTTCTTCAAATGAATATCAATAGTAATGAATGCATCTCCTAAGCTTTCTGAAACGCCATGTTTAAAAGCATTTTCTACAAACTGTATCAATATCAAAGGGGAAATTTCCTGAGAAGGATTATCAATATCTTCTGTAAAGTTCAGCGTTAGTTCAGAGTGTCGGATTTTCTGTATTTGTATAAAATCCTTTATGTTTTCAATATCCTTAGCTATGGAAATGGTATTTTCTGCTGCTTCATAGATATTATAACGCATTATTTTGGAAAGCTGTAATATGACATCAGGAGTTTCGTCCGCTTTTTTTAAAGCCATTCCATAGATATTATTAAGGGTATTGAAAAGAAAATGTGGATTGATTTGAGCCTTCAGCATTGTAAGTTCCTGATCCAGTTTTTCTGATTTCAATCGAGAAATCTGATCTTTCAGCAGGTTTTTCTGTCTTGTAATTTCAACCCCGAACATAAGCCCAGCCATAAAAATCAAATCCATAAAAGAATTAAATGCCACATAGCCATTGATAAATTCTGAAGGCAGCTTTCCGTCAAGAGTTTCTGTAGCGCCATAGATATAAGGGTAAATGATAAAATGAGTGAAAAAACGATGCCCCAGAACAGCAGCTACTGCAATAAAAATATAGAAAAAGTATTTTAAAATCTCTTTACTATGAATTTTTTCATACACATACAATAATGCATAGGCAAGAGGCATTTTGACCAAAAGATAACCCAGCTCCAGCATAAGCGTATTCTGAAGTCTTATTTGCCATTTGAAGTCCGGAAACTGATACCGTGACCAATAAAAATCAAGGTAGACCTCCAGAATATAATACAATATCCAAAAAATCAAATGAACCCGTAACTTAGATCTGTTGTTTTGCTTCAAGCTTATAAAGATTTAAAAGTACAAAGTACCGGTTACTCAGTCAAATATAGAAATATAAGTCTAGCAAATGAACATTATGACCTACAAACTGCCTGTTTAATAATAAAGATCTGCAGAGCAGAGAATAGTGGAAAACCTAAGTCTCCTTTTTATTCTTAAATTTTAAATATACTTCAGGATACATAAGATTTAAAAAACTGAAAATCAGTAAGACATTGTATTCAATTCCATTGGTTCCGCCTCCTACCACAAACCATCCATTCTGCCAGTGAACATAGTAAATTCCAAAAGCAAAAATGAGAATATTACAAACTGCTATTGGCTTGATAAATTTGTCAATCCAAAGTAATGATACTGAGAAAAGGTGAGTAAGTTTTACTGCCCAGGCTACATAAATCCCTAAAGGACTGAACCCTAAACTGTCAAGAAAAACATGCCCAAAATCATTCACATCTCCACTGAAAATAGAAATGATACTATGCATCAGTAAGATCACTGAAAGGGCAAATCTAAGGTAGAAATTTTTTACCATGGAGCCAATTTAGTGCATGTTGAGTATGCTTCTTTTATTCTGTATACCAATTACTTGTAAATAACCATGAAAGTTTCCGTTTCATGATCATCTTATCTTTTTTTCCTGAACTAAATTCTAATGATAAATTAAATATTTTACATATTTCAATATTTAGTGATTTAATAAAGATAATTTATTATATTTACAATGAAATCAGAGACAATGATTGATTCCCTCATAATCATTAATCTGTTTTTAAAAAGTAGTATTAAATTATTACAACGCGATTCTAATACACAAATGCTTCTATCTTTTTCAACCAAAAAGAGTGGTAAAATACCTTACCACTCTTTTTACATCTTATCGGGAAATCCTGTTCTACTTTTGAGTCAGTTTTTCCTTTATAAATTCTTCCAGCTCTTTGCCATGAAGATTTTTAGCCAAAATAGTTCCCTGCCCGTCAATAACGACGTTAAAAGGTAATTCATCAACTTCGTAAAGTTTTGCTACAGGGCTTTTCCAGAATTTTAAATCACTGATCTGCATCCAGTTGATATCAAATCTGTCAATCGCTTTTTGCCAGCTTTCTTTATTCTTATCCAACGAAACGCCCAGTATTTCAAACTGATTATTTTTCACCTGTTCTGAATAAGTCTCATACATCATTTTCAGTTGAGGCTGTTCCTCTACGCAAGGAGCACACCATGTTGCCCAGAAATCAATCAGAACCATTTTCCCTTTCAATGTGGAAAGAGAAAATGAGGTTCCATCTGCTTTAGTCATGATAATTTCGGGAGCTTTTTTCCCTATTTCTATTTTGTTTTGAGCATTAATATATCCTGAAAGCAGTATTAAAAAAAGTATTGTAAAACTGTTTTTCATATTAATCATTTGTAGGATAATCTTTATCAAGCCAGTCTGTTTTGATATTTTTAGGAAGGTTTAAAAGCTTCGCATTTTTGAAACCCATTTCCATCAGCAATGCAAATGCGGGACGTATATTGGGACACTTTACAAAAGGACAGCACCCACAGTAGATTACAATTTCTCTGTTCTTGGGAACATCTTTAAGATAGTTTCTCAGTTTCTCCAGATTTTCAGGTTCATGTGTTGGTCCAATATCTACAGAACCTTTGATGATGGCTTCAGGTCCTACTGAAATGATAACCAGATCTTTTACTTTATGCTTTTCAATTCTGGAAGCCAGTAACGCGGGATCCATCAGCTGGCTGTCTTTCCACGGATCCTGTTTTTGCTGTGCCTGGCTGAAAACCGAGCAGACAAAGCATGCAATGATAAACAAATACTTCATAATTCTATTTTTCACAAAGATAGAAATGTTTTGTAGAGTCTGCCTATAGACAAACGGCTCTATTAAAGATATTTTATAGAAATCAGAATCTTTTTGGAATAATATGAATCACATTAGATGCACCGGGTTCTATGATAAGTTGGGTTCCTCTATCTCTTTCATTTTCCCGCCCTTGGATAGCTGATCCGGTGGCAAGCGTCAGTTTTCCCTGAAAAACAGGATGAGGAAGAACAAGCGAAATTTCAATTTCTTCTTCAAGTTGTATAATAATGGATTCAGCTTCAATGAGATGTCTGGTTCCATCCTTTGAAACAGCAAATGCCTGATATTTATGTTTTTCTTTCATTTCTTTATTTTGTATTAAAGAATAAAAGTATTAAGATTTTTTTAATGGCTTCATTTAAATATTTAATACATTTATATCAAGTATCATTACATAAAATATCTTAACAATGGAAGAAAGATTCCAGCCTGATGCTCTCATCATCGGAACCGGACTGGCAGGACTTACTGCGGCCATGGAAATTACCAATTCCGGAAAAAAAGTATTGCTTTTAGATCAGGAAACAGAACAGAATATAGGTGGACAGGCATTCTGGTCATTCGGAGGATTATTTCTCATCAATTCGCCCCAGCAGAGAAGAATGGGCATCAAAGATTCTTATGAACTGGCACAGCAGGACTGGAAAGGAACAGCAGGTTTTGACCGTCAGGAAGACTATTGGCCACGCCAATGGGCTGAAGCTTATCTCAAATTTGCTGCTGGTGAAAAATACGAATACATTTCCAAATTAGGAATCAAACTGATGTTTATGGTAGGCTGGGCAGAACGTGGTGATGGGTCAGCAGCAGGGCATGGAAATTCTGTCCCCCGCTTTCATGTGAGTTGGGGAACGGGTACAGGAGTCGTAAAACCTTTTGTAGAAAAAGCTTACAAAGCTCAGGAAAAAGGACTGCTTCAGATGAAATTCAGACATCGGGTGACTGAAATTATTAGTGAAAACGGAAAGATAAAAGGCGTTAAAGGAGATATTCTGGAAAATGACACAAAAGAAAGAGGTGCTGAGACCAACAGAAATATAATCTCCTCCTTTGAATATACAGCTCCCAATATCATCATCGCTTCGGGAGGAATTGGTGCCAACCATGAGCTGGTAAGGAAAAACTGGCCGGAAAGACTGGGGAAAGCTCCTGAAAACATGGTTTGTGGTGTTCCGGCTTATGTGGATGGAAAAATGATAGGTATTGCAGAAAACGCAGGAGCCCATATCATTAATCCCGACAGGATGTGGCATTATACAGAAGGGTTGCAAAACTGGAATCCAATCTGGCCAAAACACGGAATCCGGATACTTCCGGGGCCTTCATCGTTATGGTTTGATGCAAAAGGAGAACGTCTCCCGGCTCCTTTTCTTCCAGGATTTGATACGCTGGGAACTTTACAGTATATTCAGGAAACAGGGTTTTCGTATTCATGGTTTATTCTTACTCAGAAAATTATCAAAAAGGAATTTGCCCTCTCCGGTTCAGAACAGAACCCTGACATCACCAATAAAGACTACTCTCTTTTTCTGAAAAGGATTTTTGGTAAGAAAGCTCCCGGCCCTGTAGAGGCTTTTAAAGAACATGGAAAAGACTTTATCGTATCAGATAACCTTGAAGATCTGGTTAAAAGAATGAATGAACTGGCAGGAAATAACCTGTTGAAATATGAAAACATAAAATCCCAAATCGAAGCCAGAGACCGGGAATTAGACAATAAATATTCAAAAGATACACAGGTTAATTATATCCGGAATACCCGAAATTATTTAGGCGATAAATTAGGACGCGTAGCAGCTCCCCATAAGATTTTAGAGCCTGAAAACGGACCTTTGATTGCGGTACGCCTTAATATTTTAACCCGTAAAACGTTGGGGGGAATAAAAACCAATCTGAATGGTCAGGTACTGAAAGAAGATGACAGCATCATTGAAGGACTGTATGCTGCAGGAGAAGCTGCAGGTTTCGGAGGTGGCGGAATGCATGGCTACAGAGCGCTGGAAGGAACATTTCTAGGTGGCTGTATCTTTTCCGGCATGAAATCCGGAAAATACATTGCCAGACTTTAAAAATAAATACTATTTGAAGATGAGCAGTTATTTCGATCATAAAGTAATCTGGATCACGGGAGCATCATCAGGCATTGGAGAAGCTCTGGTAAAAAATCTGGCACAAAACAGCAGCGCCAAAATCATTCTCTCCTCCAGAAAAGAAGAACAGCTTCATTCGGTAGCTGAAAAAACAGGTTTAAGTAATGATCGATATGCAGTGATCCCTTTGGATCTCAAAAATTATAAGGAAATGCCAGCTCTGGCCGCAAAAGCATCAGAACAGTTTGGAAAGATTGATATTCTGATTAATAATGCCGGACTGTCACAACGCTCACTAGCCATGGAAACCGATATTGAAGTAGATAAACAGCTTATTGATATTGATTATATCGGAACTGTTGCCCTTACTAAGGCAGTGCTTCCCTATATGATCAGAAATAAAGGAGGTCAGATTGCTGTTGTATCAAGCCTTATGGGAATATTTGGTGCCCCTATGAGAAGTGGATATGCCGGTGCCAAACATGCATTACATGGTTTCTTTGATGCCTTGCGGGCAGAATTATTCAGTCAGAATATTAAGATTACGATGATTTGTCCGGGTTTTATACAGACTGATATTTCTATCAATGCTGTTACCGGAAACGGTTCATTACAGGGCACAATGGATGATGCTACAAAGAATGGAATGCCTGTGGATATTTTCGCAAAAAAGATGTTGTATACCATCGAGAAACAGAAAAGACAAAAAGCAATAGGCGGTAAAGAAGTTATGGCTGTGTATCTGAAGAGATTCTTCCCCAATATATTGGCCAAAATAATCCGTAAGGCCAAAGTGGTGTAAAAAAGCACCATTCAGGAATAAATGATGCTTTAATGAATTTACTTTAAAAGGTCTTTACCAGCCCTATTCCAACAATTTTATTCTGATAGAACGGCATGACCATTGTGGATGATAACGAATTTTTAACTTTATTTTTTCCCCGTAATAAATTATCAATTTTCGGAAACAGCCAGTAAGCCAGCTCTGTGGAAAGAATTCCAAATCCGGCTCCCGCCACAACGTCTCCCAGCCAGTGTTTATCATTCAGCATTCTGTACACTCCAGTGAAAACAGCGAACGGATATCCTGAAATACTGAGCCAGAAATTTGTGTCTTTATATTCCCGGAACATAAACTGTGCTGAAGAAAATGCGGTAGCAGCATGTCCTGAAGGAAAAGATAACGTATTGGAACCGTCTGGTCTTTCTTCTTTCACCAGATATTTTAAAGGCATGGTAAAAGCTGCCGCAATCAACTGTGAAGAAGCGTATAAGATGGTACGCTCTCTCAGATTATGTTTTCCTTTTATACCCATTGCATTAAGTCCATATACGATTACAGCCGGAGCATATTGGGTATAATTATCCAGTTGTATCTGTGTAGGCTGATGCTCATTGATCTCAACCTTTGTGGAGAGATTGAGCTGCTTCAGATTCTTGATGGAAAGACCTGCGACTCCATAAGCAATGAATGCAGTAGGAATAATCAGACTTTTATAATTAAGTTTGATTTTTTTAACTTCGGTTGTGATCATACTGTCCTGTGCAGGCTTTTGAACGTTTATCGTATCAGTGGTATTCTGAGCATTGATCCGGCTTACAAATGAACTCAAAATCATTGCATACACCAGTGTTTTTTGAAACTGTTTTTTCATCTTAAATCACATTTAAAATTATCCGATTCTATTTTAAAATTTATAGCTGTACCCCAAACGAACCACCTGGGTTTCGTAGTAATCATTGCTGGTATAAGCAAATCCATTACCTTGTACCGCTTTCTTAATCACCATGGTGTTAAGCAAGTCCGAAGCATTTAAAAAGAGTTCCCCTTTCCCTTTCTGAATGGCTTTCTTCACTCCTGCATCCATTGAGAACCTTGACTGTATTCTTCCCTGAGGAATAATATCAGGTGCCAGATAAACAAGGGTAAACTGCAAATCCAGTCCTTTTGAGAAACGGAAAACGTTATTCATCTTAATATTCCCTGAAATAGCAGTCTGACGGTCTGCAGAGAACGTATTAGGCTGAGGATACAGATTTTGTACAGTAAATGCATTGATCTGATTACGATATATGTTTCCGTTGATATTCAGGGAATAGACATCCGATACTTTTTGGTTCAAAATTGTTTCAAGACCTGTATTGTAGCTTCTTCCAGCATTTTGGAAGATGGCATAAATAAGCGTACTATCCGGAACAATACTTGAAATTCTGGTGATGGTTCCGTTAGCAAAACGATGGTACAACGCAGAATATAAATATCCGCTATCCCAATTGTGCTTATATCCGAGTTCAATAGAATTCGTAAACTGTGGTCTTAATGCAGGATTTCCGACTTTAATAATTTCTGCATCATCATATTTTGGAAAAATTCTGATATCCACTTCATTGGGACGGTCTACCCTTCTGTTATAGAAAACAGAGAACTTATTGCGGTCATCGAGCTTATAAGCAAGCCGAAAATTAGGGAATGGCTGGGTATAATTGTATCCGTCACTTTTATACGTAGGATGGTTAGGATTTACATCATACTGAATTTTCACATATTCCAGCCTAAGACCCAGTTCTGCTTCCCATTTTTCATTTTCAAAAACATAATTTCCATACACAGCAGGAATAAATTCTTTATAATCTGCCTTTCCACCCGCAGAAACGTCAAGAACAGAGTTAGCCCCCGGAATAAAATTCATATTGGTAGGAATACTTCTGCTTCTCAGCTTAATTCCTGTTTCTATTCGTCCATATTTCAAGGGTTTTATATAATCTACATTGAAATCGTACACCTGCTCATCAGATAATAGCTTAAAAGCATCAGTTCCCGTAGAAGAAGGGAGATAATTATCATAGAAATATTTTTCATCCTCTCTATGGAAAGTATAATTGAATCCTACATTCAGCACATGTCCGGCTTCTTTGAATTTATGCTGGTAAGAAGCTGTTCCCATCACGGTTGTTTTCAGTTCATCCTCCAGGAATTGCCATAAACGTAAACGCTGAAACATATCCCCATTGAAAAACGGCTGATCTCCCCTGTCGATAATTTTTTCACTTCCGTACATTCCGGAAATGGTTAAGGTATTTTGAGGATCAATATTCCAGTCTATTCCGGCTTTGGTTGTGAAGAAATTGGTATTTCTGTTTCTTTTCAGCTGGGAATTGATGACCGTTCCGTTATCATAAGTACGCGTTACAAATTCATTCTTATTAAGCGTCTCCGTGTATAGATTATCTGCCTGTAAAAATATATTGACTTTGTTTTTTCTGTAATTAACAGACAAAGAAGGATTAATCTTTGGAGTGAGCGTATACTGAGGTCTTATGGTAGGAAGGTTTTCCTTTCTTACCCAGAGTGAACCTAAGCCTGTGGTAAATCCTGCTTTTCCGTTCCATCCGTTCTGTTTATTTTTTTCATGATGATATTAATGATTCCTGCGTTTCCGTTGGCATCATATTTCGAGGACGGATTGTTGATAATTTCAATTTTATCAATTGCGGAAGCAGGAATATTATCCAGTCCGGTCTGGCTTCCAAAACCGGTAAGAGCGGTTTGTTTGCCATCAATCAATACGGTTACTTTATCATTACCTCTAAGCTGTACTTTACCATCCTGAACGGTAATTCCCGGGAGATTCTGCATGCTTTGCAACACAGAGCCTCCACTTTGGCTGATGTTATCCGCTACAGAGTACGTTTTCTTATCAAGGCGGCTGTCTATTTCATTCTTTTTGGAAGCTGTAATGGTAATGGCTTCTATTTTGGTCTCACTTTCCTGTTCCTGAGCCAGCTCAATAGTAGGAATTTCAAGAAACTCAGAAAGGCTTCCTATAAAAATAGGCCGTATCTGCTTTGTATATCCGGTGAGGGACGTTTCCAGAACATAATGATCCGGTTTTATTCCTGTAAGAGAAAACCTTCCTTCTTCATTGGTAATCGTTCCGGCCGTAAAAGTGCTGTCTTTTTCTTTTTTTAAAATAATATGGGCATAAGGCAATGCCGTTTTGTCTATACCGGTAATTCTTCCTGAAGCCGTCACAGAAGTTGTCTGTGCAGAAACAAGGGAAGAAACCATTATGCAGGCTGGAAAAAATAACAGGGCTGTTTTATTCATTCTTCTAATTGTTATTTTATTTAAAGTCTTTTTTGTTATATGAGATGTTTGAATTATTCTTTTGGGAAGTGTAATTGTTGGTGGTGTTTTCTTTGTGAAATAATGATCATTAATACCATCAGAGCAACAGATATCAGGGAAGCATTGAGTGTTCCAAGATCCAATCCTCCTTTAGCTAAAGGCTTGGTTAAAAGATCCCCGAAAGTAGCTCCAAACGGTCTGGTAAAAACAAAAGCAATCCAGAACAGCACAACATGATTGATCTTGGTAGCATAATGAAGCACCACAACGATCAGAATAATCAGTCCGGTAATCAAAGCTCCGGTCATATATCCGAGTCCTAAATTATCACTCAGAAAATCGCCAAAAGCCGTTCCCAGACTGTTGGAAAACAAAATGGCTGTCCAGTAATACAATTCTTTATTTCTTTCAAAAATGGGATACACCTCAAGGTTGCCATACTTTTTGTACCATAAAAACAAAGAAAGTAAAAGACCGGAAAGTAGAATTAAACTGCCAACCAGATATCCGGTTTTCAGTGTTCTGTCGATACAGTCTGAGATTTCGGTACCTAAAGTTGTTGTTCCTATAATCACCATCCAGTAGACTGCCGGAATATATTTTTTTCCACCAAGCTGTATGGATAAAATAATGATAAAAAATAGCAGGGTAATCAGAATTCCTATAACATATCCCAGATGAAGAGTCATAGAAATAAAATCACCAAGAGTCTCTCCCAATGTGGTGGCTACAATTTTCATCAGCCAGAATAGAAGGGTTACGGATGCAACTTTGTTTACTGTTCTCATTTCTAAATAAAATGTATACCTCAGTATGTTTTCAATACAAAGGTGCAATCCGATTTAGAAGAAATTTAGAATTGCCGGAATCCGGATTTTTTTTAACTATAATTTAACAGTGAAAACATGATGACCATTCTCAAATCTATAGCTGATGGTCCAATGATGGAACCTGCAGATTTCCTGAATAATAGAAAGTCCCAGTCCGCTTCCGCTATTATCTGCTGACAGTTTTGAAAATCTTTTGAAAAGTAAATCTGTGTTCAGCTTTTCTGTTCCTGAATTTGAAACTTCAAAAACAGAATTTGTAAGCTGTAAGGAAATAACACCTCCAACATCTGTATGACGGATGGCATTGATGATAAGGTTGTTGATTAATATTTCTGCCAGGATATTGTTTCCGTTTATTTGTACTCCATTTGAAATGTGTTCTGTAACGGAAATATTTTTTTGCTCAAAATGTTCACCGAGAATCTCAATACTTTGATGAAGTAAATGATCAAACGAAATGATTTCAGAGCTGTCAAACTGGTTATTATCAATTTTAGCAAGAAGCAAAAGGTTTTTATTAATACGGGAACTTCTTGTAAGTGCCTTGTTCATATCTTCTGCAATACTGTATTGTTTTTCGGTAAGATTCTGATCCTGAAGTAAAAGATCCAGCTTGTTTTTAATAATGGCAAGCGGAGTCTGTAGTTCGTGTGATGCGTTTTCAGTGAACTCTTTCTGGGTTTTATAGGTAGAAATATTTCGTTCAATCAGTTTATAAAGAGATTGGTTAAGCTCTTCAAATTCTGTAGTATCAGAAGCCGGAAATTCTATGGTATTCTGACTGTTAAGATTAAATGTTTTAAGCTTGTCCAGTGTATTTCTGAACGGTTTCCAGATAGACGAAGAAAGCTTTCTGTTAAGATATAAAAGCCCCACCACAATCATCACAAAAAAAAAGATGGTAATCATAGCAATGACGGCTATGGTTTCATGAGATTCTTCAATATTCGTCTGAATGGTAAACAGATAAGGCTTATTGTGAATATAAATTACTTTTTCAAGACACCTGTAACGTTCCTTTTTTTGTTCCGAAATAAATGGAAGATGTTTTTCATAAGTATAAATACTGTCCCGCTTTACCTGATTGAGAGAAATTCTTTCAATATTGGTTTCCGGCTGGATATGATTCCATAATTCAAGGCTTTTGTCCAGCGCTTCTTCCGAGAGGTGCAATTGATTGAATTCATAAGCCGTTTTCTCTACAATAATCTGATTATGCTCATCCAGTTCATTTTTCCAGATTGTATCTACCACAAAATAATACACAGGAATACTGATCATCAGTACAATGAGTACATAGATAAGAAAGGGTTTCGTAGTTTTGGTAAGTAGAGGCTTCACAATAATGATGAATTATAAATTTACAGGGTTTAATGTTTAAAGTTCAAAATTTAAAGTTGTGTCCAAAAGATAATAATTTTTCAGTTCCCAACTAGCAACTCGCAATTAGCAACAACTAATTCTAGCTTTCCCACTTATACCCCGTTCCATAAACCGTTTTAAGATAATGTGCACATCCTGCATCATAGAGCTTTTTCTTAAGGTTTTTAACGTGGGCATATACAAAATCATGATTGTCAAGCATATCCGCAAAGTCTCCGGAAAGATGTTCTGCCAAAGTACTTTTGGAGATCACTTTATTTTTGTTACCGATAAAATAAATAAGGAGGTCAAATTCTTTTTTGGTCAGCGAAATAAGTTCATCATTTACGGCCACTGTTTTAGCTAATAAATCAATCTGAAGTTCATTTTGATTCACCACATTGGAACTGCTGAACTGTTTCCTTCTAATAATAGAATACACTCTTGCCATAAGTTCAGAAAGGTGAAAAGGCTTGGTGAGATAATCGTCTGCACCCAGTTTCAGCCCTTCAATTTTATCATCCAGAGCATTTTTGGCAGAAATAATAATCACACCATCCTGTTTCTGCTGTTTCTTTAATTCTTCCAGAATTGTAAGACCATTTCCATCCGGAAGCATGATGTCCAGCAAAATACAGTCATACTCGAACGCTTCTATCTTACTCATAGCTTCACCGAATGTACTGGCAGTTTCACAGAGATAATTTTCTCCGGAAAGATATTCGGAAATACTTTGAGCAAGTGCTGTTTCGTCTTCAATGATAAGAATTTTCATGCGGTAAATCTATTACTAAATTTAGAAGAAATTTTGAATTCCAAATTAAAATATAAATTACAAAAATAGAATCTATAGAACAAGTGTAAAGGTTCAAAAGAGGTTTTTTATTATATATTTCATAAATTTACGGTGCTGTATCAATCTGATGATAGTATAAAATATTTCCAAGGTGAAAATTCACAACAAAAAAAAGTACCTGAGCTTCCTTAAATTTAAAAGAGATTTCCAAAAATACGGATTAGAAAAAGCACGCAGTTATGAGCTCATCCTGCATTGGCTAAACAATAGACTGAGCAGAAACCAGTTTTTGGTGCTTTCCGGAATTCTGGTAGGCTGTACGGCTGGTCTTGCGGGAGTTATTCTGAAAACTCTGGTACACAATATTCATTATTTCATTACCAATAAAGTTCATTTTGAGTATCAGATATTATTTTATATCGTTTTTCCTTTTTTAGGAATTGTGCTGACTACGATGATTGTTCTGACACTGTTTAAAGGTCAGGATCGTAAAGGAATTGGAGCTATTTTATACGAAATTGCACAGAACTCCAGTATTGTAGCGTCCGTTAAAATGTATTCTCAGGTGATACAAAGTGCGGTTACCGTAGGATTGGGAGGATCGGCAGGCTTAGAGAGTCCTATTGCAGTAACCGGAGCCGCAATTGGGTCTAATTATGCACAGACTTACAGACTAAGCTATAAAGAACGTACTTTATTGCTTGCCGCAGGGGCTACAGCAGGTATTGCATCTGCTTTTAATGCTCCTATTGCCGGGATTATGTTTGCTTTTGAGATTCTTTTAACCGGAGTGGTTTTTACCGATTTTATTCCTTTGGTTGTAGCTGCGGTTTGCGGAAGTCTTTTGTCAAGGATATTACTTCAGGAAGATGTTCTTTTCAGATTTTATACCCGAGATCCTTTCAATTATAAAAATGTTCCGTATTATCTTATTTTAGGGATTGTCACAGGATTGTATGCCCGTTATTTTGTGATTATTTCTCAAAAAGTGGAACATTTTATCAAAGGACTTCAGCTTTCGAGAATGCGTAAAGCAATGTTTGGAGGAGCTGTACTTTCTCTCTTATGTGTTCTTTTTCCTCCTCTTTTTGGAGAAGGATATGAAACGGTAAAGGCTTTTACCAACGGAAACACCTACTCTATTATTGAAAACAGTTTTTTCAGATATTTTGAGATCGGTGACTGGACGATTATCATATTTTTGGTTCTGGTATTGCTTTTAAAAGCATTTGCCACCTCATTTACCATATTCAGTGGCGGAAATGGTGGTAACTTTGCGCCTTCTCTTTTTGCAGGAGGAACATTGGGTTATCTATTTGCGTTAGTTTGTCAGCATATAGGTTTTACAGATGTTCCGGTAACCAATCTTGTTCTGGTGGGAATGGCAGGCGCTATGAGCGGTGTACTGTACGCTCCGCTTACTGCTATATTTCTGATTGCAGAATCAAGTTTTGGATATGATTTGTTTATCCCTCTGATGATTGCATCCATCATATCTTACCTAATCGCCAAATGGTTTTCTCCTATTTCTCCGGAATTAAAATCATTAGCCGATCAAGGAAAGATTTTCACAAATAAACATGATAAAAACCTTCTTTTTGCTTTAAGAACGGAAGATTTCATTGATAAATATTCGCAGACTATTAATGAAAATGCTTCCGTTACCGAACTTTTTGAAATGGTAAAGAATGGTGATAAAAATATTTTGCCGTTGTGGATGAAAACAGAAAACTGAGAGGAGTTCTTACATTAGATGATATAAGACCTTACCTTTTTAACAAAGAAATGGAAACATCCCAAACGGTAGCTCAGATCATGAAAGCTCCGCCAGCTGTTCTTCACCGTGAAAATAAACCTTTGGATATTCTTCAGACTTTTGACGATACCGGAGTATGGAATCTGCCGGTAGTAAGTGAAAGTAATAATTTTATTGGATTTATATCAAAATCATCAATATTAATGAGCTACAGACAGCTTCTTAAAGAATATTCTGATTAATATTAACAACCGAATATAACAACCGAAAACCTAAATTCCCCTCCTCCGGAGGGGTGGCTAAAATTCAAAGAATTTTTGACGGGGTGGTTTAAACTTCGTCCAATAACAAAAAATCCGTTCAGCAATGAACGGATTTAATTTTAGTCTATAATAAAGTCGAAAAAATTAGTTACTTGCGTTATTCAGCAGCGTAATATCTTCCTGATCCAAAATAAGTTTTGGTGCATTGAATACGGTTTCAAGCTGTGATGCACTGGTAGCACTTACAATAGGTGCCGTAATCAATGGATTGGCTAACAACCATGCCAGAGAAACCGTTCCCTGAGTAGTATTATGCTTTGCACTTACCTGATCCAGAGCTTTTAAAACTTCAAGTCCTTTTGGATTTAAATACTTTCTTACCCCTTCACCTCTTGCACTTTTTGCAAGATCTGCTTCATCACGGTATTTACCCGTTAAAAAACCTGCTGCCAGAGACCAATACGGAAATACACTTAAATCAAATTGCTCTGCCAAAGGAGCATAATTTTGCTCAAACCCTTCTCTTTCCATTAGATTGTAGTGAGGCTGTAAAGCAACGTATTTAGGAAGATTATTCTTTTCCGCTGCTTCAAATGACGCTTTCAAACGTTCCGGAGATAAGTTGGAAGCCGCAATATAACGAACTTTTCCAGCTTTAATGATCTCATCATATGCTGCAAGTGTTTCCTCTACCGGAGTAATATTGTCATCAAAATGCGTATAATAAAGATCAATGTGATCGGTCTGAAGTCTTTGCAGAGATTCATCTACAGATTTTAGAATATGTTTTTTGCTGATATCATAACCATGTTCTTTTGTTTCTGAACCCACTTTGGTTGCCAGAACGATGTCATTACGGTTAGCTCTGCTCTTCATCCATTTTCCGATGATCTCTTCAGACTGTCCGCCTTTTCCGTTTACCCACCAAGAATAGGTATCTGCAGTATCTATAAAATTGAATCCAGCTTCTGTAAAGCGATCCAGTATATCAAAAGACTGTTTCTCGTCCAGTGTCCATCCAAAAACATTTCCTCCGAAATTGATTGGCGCAATCGATAAATCGGTGTTTTTGATTCTTCTTTTTTCCATAAAAATAATTTACTAAGTGAGCTCTAAGGTAAGGAATATTAAGCCTTGAGAATATTCAAAATAGCCATTCCGTCTATAGTTATTATAAATGGGAATGCGGATGTTTCCTCTGTTTTTTGGGTTAATAAGAGTTTGTTGGAAAATCGCAAAGATTTCTATGTTAATACACAAGAGAAATTTGAATTTTTTATTGACACAAATTCTTCTTTTTGTAAAAATGGCTGTTTTCTATTGATGACAGCCATTATTCTGTGTACTAATTTATTTCTTACCGCATTCAGGACACTCATTTTATTTTTTCCTTCACTTACTTTTCTTAGGAAATAAGTTTTTAATTCCTTATCTGATCTTATACTTGCCATTGCTGACATATG
>NZ_QICI01000040.1 GCF_004119445.1 Chryseobacterium sp. CH21
TAAGACTCTCGTAAATAAGTTTAGATTCCTACGGAATGACATAATAGAAATAATGGTATAGCTGTACATTAATTATTGCATAAGAATTATAGATGTAAAGACTTCAGACTGATTACTGAACCCACACAACCAGAAAATCGTAACTTTAAAACCCGAACCCCGGAACTCATCATTCATCATTAATTCCCCTCCCCTAGCCCTGATAGAAATGGTTACCCCGCAGTATGGGTGGGAGCGTGAGAGAGTTTGGATGTGGGAGCGTGCTGGTACGAGGAGTATGAATGGATAGCAGGATAAAGCTCCTGAGAATGTTGGAGAGTTGGAGGGATTAAGAGGAAGATGAGAAAATGAAAGGACGATAGGATTAAGTGGCAGCTTTCTGTATAAAGGATTAGGAATGGAAATCTGATATATTCTCTAGGAGGAAAAAAAACATCCCGTAAGAATCCTTTATATAATGGACTCCTACGGAATGGATATAAAACGAAGTTATATTTTTAGTTCAGGACGTATGATGTTCCGTCTCTGCCATCTTTTAATTCGATTCCTTCTGCAAGCAGTTTGTCTCTGATCTGGTCTGACAGGTCAAAGTTTTTGGATTTTCTTGCCTGATTTCTCAATTCGATCAACACTTTTAAGGTTTGATCAAGCTTTTCATTGTTGTTTTCTTCTACAGTTTGTAATCCTAAAACGTCAAAGATAAAAGCATTTAATGTCGACTTTAAGTCTTCAAGATCTTCTGTTGAGATTGTTTCTTTACCATCATTCAAAGCGAAGATATATTTCACTGTCTCAAATAAGTGTGCAATCAGAATTGGTGAATTGAAGTCATCTGTTAACGCCTCATAGGCTTTATCTTTCCATTCTTTCAGGCTAAAACCGGACTGTTTTGCGTCATCAGGGGTAATTGTATTCAATACTTTTACGGCTTCCATTAGTCTGATGAATCCTTTTTCACTGGCCATCATGGCATCGTTTGAAATATCCAGCACACTTCTGTAATGTGCCTGCAGGAAGCAGAAACGTACAATTGAAGGGTGGAAAGATTTTTCAAAGAAGTCATTATCACCTGTTACCAACTGCATTGGAAGAATGTAATTCCCTGTAGATTTACTCATACGCTGAGAATTCATTGTCAACATATTGGCGTGCATCCAGTAATTTACTGGTGCTGCATCATTGCATGCTTTCCCTTGTGCAATTTCACATTCGTGGTGAGGGAATTTAAGATCCATTCCTCCTCCATGGATATCGAATGTTTCACCTAAATATTTAGTACTCATAGCAGTACACTCAAGGTGCCATCCAGGGAAACCTTCTCCCCAAGGGGAATTCCATCTCATGATGTGAGCCGGAGAGGCTTTTTTCCACAATGCAAAATCTTGTGGGTTTTTCTTTTCTCCCTGCCCGTCAAGGTCTCTGGTATTGGCGAAAAGTTCTTCTATATTACGTTTTGAAAGTTCACCGTAGTTCAAGCCTCTTCTGTTGTATTCCAATACATCAAAGTATACTGAACCGTTGCTTTCGTAAGCGAAGCCTCTTTCAATCAGTTTTTGAGTTAATTCTATCTGCTCTACAATATGTCCTGTAGCAGTAGGTTCGATGTTTGGAGGAAGCAGATTGAACATATCCAATACTTTGTGGAAATCTACGGTGTACTTCTGTACAATTTCCATAGGCTCCAGCTTTTCAAGCCTGGTTTGTTTTACGAATCTGTCGTTATCTACATTTCCATCATCCGTAAGATGCCCTGCATCGGTAATATTTCTTACATATCTTACTTTATACCCTAAATGCACCAGGGTACGGTAGATGAAATCGAAGGACAGGAAAGTTCTAACATTTCCCAAATGCACATTGCTGTACACGGTAGGTCCGCAGACATACATTCCGACATTTCCTTCTAAAATAGGTTTGAATATTTCTTTTTCTGCAGTAAGCGAGTTATATATTTTTAATTGCATTTATTTTTAAGTTAAAAGATTTAATGATTTTAAAGATTCAAAAATTAGTTAAAAAATTATTCTGTCACAACAAATAATTGTCGTGATAAAAATCTTATGTGAAACTTTTTTAAATTTTATCATAATTAAATCGCTTTTAAATGATGCTGTAAATGGTCTACATAATCATCAATAATAAACTCCAACGTATAAACCCGAGGTTCTGTTTTCGTAGTATCACAGGTTCTTTGCAATGCTTCATCGGGGATATTTTCCACAATGTGAACAATCTGATAGTTCAAAGACTTCCACAGGTCAATAAGATCTGAAGTAGGAACATTCTGATAGTTCTGAGCTTTTACCCAGAAATTCTGGTCATATACTATATTTTCGTTCTCTTTATATTGTGTCACAACAAATCTACGGATATTTGTAAAAGCGCTGTCACAAAGATGACCAATAATTTCTTTTTTAGACCATTTTTCCGAAGAACTTCTATGTGACCATTCTTCTTCCGAGATGTTTTGAAATCTCTGAAGCTCGGTATCAATAATATTTCTAAGAATCTGGTAGTTCATTATTTATTAATCCAGTTTTGCATGACTTCCTACATAATGTAAGAATTCCTGTCTTGTAATAGGGTTTGTTCTGAAAATACCGCTTAATTCTGCTGTAATGGTAGAACTTGCTGTATCTTTTATTCCTCTGCAGTTTACGCAAAGGTGTTTTGCATCAATGATGCAGGCTACATCCTTAGTACCCAAAGCTTCTTTCAAAGCATCTACAATCTGCATGGTAAGCCTTTCCTGAACCTGTGGTCTTTTTGCATAGTAATCCACAATTCTGTTAATTTTTGAAAGACCAATTACTTCTCCATTGGAAATATAAGCAACATGAGCTCTTCCTATAATGGGTAAAAAGTGGTGTTCGCAGAAAGAATATACGGTAATATCCTTTTCTACCAACATCTGACGGTATTTGTACTTGTTGGAAAAAGTGGAGATTCCTGGTTTGTTTTCAGGAAGAAGCCCTCCGAAAATCTCATTGACGTACATTTTGGCAACACGTCTTGGAGAGTCTTTGAGAGAATCATCTGTCATGTCCATTCCTAATGTTTCCATAATCTCGCCAAAAAGCTCAGTAATTTTTTCAATTTTTTCCTGTGGCGATTTATCAAAAGCATCTTCCCTTATAGGCGTATGTTCTTTTCCAGTGAAAATATCATCGTCGTTATCGGTAAAATCAACCATTTTTATTTAATTTGCAGCAAAAATACGGATAATATCTATTTCTCTATTTCAAATAGGATGAAAAACATTATCTTTTATAGCATACCTGATTAAAAAAGCCTATGATTATTGTCGAAGAAGTACAAAACAAACTCCATAAAAGGGAATTTCTGGAATTCCCGGCCCGCCTTTATCAACACGACAAAAATTATATCCGGCCTTTAGATAAACATATTGAGGAGATTTTTGATCCTGAAAAAAATAAATTCTTTAAAAACGGTGAATGTAAAAGGTTTTTGTTTAAAAAGAATGGCAACACTGTAGGTAAAGTAGCCGTTTTTGTGAATGGTTGTTATGAGCAAAAGCAGCCTACAGGAGGATTGGGTTTTTTCGACTGTATTAATGATCAGGAAACAGCTAATTTTATTTTTGACTATTGTAAAAACTGGTTTAAGGAAAAAGGAATAGAAGCGATGGATGGTCCTATCAATTTTGGAGAACGGGATAAATTCTGGGGTCTCCTCATTGAAGGGTTTATTGAGCCTTTGTTTGGAATGAATTACAACTTTCCTTATTATAAAGATCTTTTTGAGAATTACGGGTTTCAGATTTATTTTGAACAGCTCTGTTTTACCCGACCTGTTTTTGCGGAAGTTTCGAGGATTTTTACGATTGCTCATGAAAAGAACAGAAGGAATCCGGCAATTTCGGCCCAGCCTATGAAAAAGAATAATCTGGCTAAGTTTGCAAAAGACTTTACAGAAGTTTATAATAAAGCATGGGCTTCTCATGGGGAAGGAAAGTATCTTGAAGAAACCAAAGTTCTGAAAATGTTTAATACGATGAAACCCATCATCAATGAGCATATTTCCTGGTTTGTTTATGAAAATGAGAAACCGATTGCCATGTGGATCAATATTCCGGACCTCAACCAGTGGTGTAAATATCTGAATGGAAAATTCGGGATTTTTGAAAAGCTTACATTTTTGTTTTTAAAACGGTTTAAAAAGAATGAGAAAATGGTGGGGCTTGTTTTCGGTGTTGTTCCTGAGTGGCAGAAGAAAGGTATTGACGGCTATATGATCTGGGAAGGGACTCAACATTTGAGAAAACATACGGATTTTACGATTACGGAACTACAGTGGATTGGTGATTTTAATCCTAAAATGATTAAGATTGCAGAAGCTCTTGAAACTACGGTTACCCGGAAGTTGGCTACTTATAGATATTTATTTGACAGGAGTAAGGAGTTTGAGAGACATACTGGTCTTTAGAGTAAGAAAGATAGTTTAATTTTTCTTGGATACTTTAGTTTATTTGACGCAAAGTCTTATTTGCTAATGTTATATTTTATAGGGAGTAAAGATGGAATCAACTTTGTTGATTCTTTTTAAGCGGGTGTATAGCCTACGGCTTTCTTCATTTCTTCTATCTTTAAAATTAATTCTGTATCAGATTAAAAAATAAAAACCCTGCTTTTTACAGCAGGGTTCCTTCATTTTTGGTACTTTTATTAGAATAGCTCACCGGCTACTTTTTTAATGTTATCACTCTTCCCCATGGAGTAAAAGTGCAGCACAGGAACTCCGAAATCCAGAAGCTCTTTGCATTGTGCAATGGCCCATTCTACTCCGATCTGCTTCACTGCTTCATTATTCTTTGCATTTTCTACTTCATTGATCAGTTCTTCGGGAAGATCTATTTTGAATACCTGTGGCAGGATTTTCAAATGTTTCTTTGTTGCGATTGGTTTGATTCCCGGAATAATAGGAACTGTGATTCCTATTTCTCTTGCTTTCTGAACGAATTCTATATACTTTTTATTGTCAAAAAACATTTGGGTAACGATATAATCTGCTCCGGCATCTACTTTTTGTTTCAGCCATTTCAGATCATAATTCATAGAAGGGGCTTCCATATGTTTTTCCGGATATCCGGCCACTCCGATGCAGAATTTATTCAATTCATCACATGCCTCTTCCTCATTGTGAAGGTATTTTCCTCTTCCCAGGTTATTAACTTGATTCACAAGATCCATCGCACTTGCATGTCCTCCCTGAGTAGGTTCGAAATACTGATGTCCTTTCATGGCATCTCCTCTTAAAGCCATTACATTATCAATTCCAAGGTACATACAATCTACCAGCAGATATTCTGTTTCTTCTTTGGTAAAACCTCCGCAAAGAAGGTGTGGTACTGTATCTACATTATATTTATGCTGAATGGCGGCACAGATTCCCAGTGTTCCCGGGCGCATTCTCGTAATACGGCGTTCCATCAAACCATTTCCTTTGTCCAGATAAATATATTCTTCCCTGGATGTGGTAACATCAATGAAAGGTGGTTTGAATTCCATTAACGGATCTATATTGGTATACAGGTCTTCAATCCCGATTCCTTTCTGTGGCGGAACAACTTCTAAGGAGAATAAAGTTTTTCCATTGGCGTTTTTAATGTGTTCTGTTATCTTCATGTCAATGTTAATCTGCTAAATTTGGTGACAACCATTTTCTCGCTTCCTGGATGCTACAACCTCTTCTTGCGGCATAATCTTTAAGCTGGTCTTCTGTAATTTTTCCTAATCCGAAATATTTGGCATGCGGGCTTCCGAAATAATATCCGGAAACAGATGCTGTAGGGAACATGGCAAGGCTTTCTGTAAGGAAAACACCTGTATTTTCTTCTACTTTTAAAAGATCCCAGATGGTTTTCTTTTCCAGGTGGTCAGGACAAGCCGGATATCCCGGAGCCGGACGGATTCCTTTATATTTCTCGGCAATCAATTCTTCATTGCTTAAAGTTTCCTGATTAGCATATCCCCAGTACTCTGTTCTGACTTTTTTATGTAAAAATTCGGCATAGGCTTCTGCAAAACGGTCTGCCAGGGCTTTTACCATGATGGAGTTGTAATCATCATTGGCTTTTTCATATTCGTTGGACAGTTCATCGGTTCCGAATCCTGTTGTTACGCAGAATGCTCCCACGTAATCTGTTTTTCCAGAGCTTTGAGGGGCAATGAAGTCACTTAGAGCCAGATAATCTTTTCCTTTTGATCTCTGAGCCTGCTGTCTTAAGGTTAGAAACTTTGCCTGTTCATTATTATCTTCATCAAAAATCAAGATATCATCAGATTCGTTGGAATTAGCTTTAAAGATTCCGAAGATGGCTTTTGCTGTTAATAATTTTTCATCCAGAATTCTTTTCAGAATCACCTGAGCATCTTTGAATAATTCTTTTGCCTGAGCTCCTACGACCTCATCTTCTAAAATATTTGGGTATTTCCCATGAAGATCCCAGCTTCTGAAAAACGGAGACCAGTCAATGAAAGGAAGAAGTTCCCTTAAATCCTGATTTTCGATTACTTTTATTCCTATAGTATTCGGAGTGAATATTTCTTCATTTTTCCAATCAATTTTAAAATTGTTTTCTCTTGCTTCTTCAATGGAAACATAATCTTTATCCACTTGTCTGTTCAGGAACTTTTCTCTGAAGTCGGAGTAGTCATTCTTTAAATCCGAAACATATTCTTTATTTCTGTCCCCCAATAATGAACTTACTACATTTACGGCTCTAGAAGCGTCATTTACGTGAACAACTGCATTTTTATATTTTAAATCGATTTTCACTGCAGTATGTGCTTTTGATGTGGTAGCACCACCGATCAATAATGGAAAATCTAAGTTCTGTCTTTCTAATTCTGAAGCGATATAGACCATTTCATCCAAACTTGGCGTAATAAGTCCGCTCAATCCTATAACGTCTACTTTTTCTTCAATAGCCGTCTGGATAATCTTTTCAGCTGGAACCATCACTCCAAGGTCAACAATTTCGTAGTTGTTACAACCTAGAACAACGCTCACAATATTTTTACCAATATCATGTACGTCACCTTTTACTGTTGCCATTAAGATTTTACCATTAGCAGGTCTTGAACCGTCTTTTTCTGCTTCAATGAAAGGCTGTAAATAAGCTACTGCTTTTTTCATTACCCTTGCGGACTTCACTACCTGAGGAAGGAACATCTTACCGCTTCCGAACAGATCTCCTACCACTCCCATTCCGGTCATCAGATTAACTTCTATTACATGAAGTGGTCTTTCGGCTAATAGTCTTGCTTCTTCTACATCTTCTTCAATAAAACGGTCAATTCCTTTTACCAGGGCATAAGTAATTCTTTCCTGCAATGGATTGTTTCTCCATTCTAAGTCTTCGGTTTTTTCTTTCTTAACTGATTTATGCTTTTCGGAATAGTCGAGAAGTCTTTCTGTAGCATCTTCTCTTTTATCCAGAATTACATCTTCTACAAGTGCCAGTAATTCTTTATTGATCTCGTCATAAACCTCAAGCATTGCCGGATTCACGATCCCAATATTCATTCCTGCCTGAATTGCATGGTAAAGGAATACGGAGTGCATGGTTTCTCTCACCGTATCATTTCCACGGAAAGAGAAAGAAACATTGCTCACTCCTCCACTCACGGATGCATAAGGAAGGTTTTGTCTTACCCAGCGTGTCGCTTCAATAAAGTCGATGGCGTTTCTTCTGTGCTCATCCATTCCCGTTGCTACCGGAAATATATTTAAGTCGAAAATGATGTCTTCTGCCGGAAAACCAAGCTGGTTTACCAGAATATCATAGGAACGTTTTGAAATTTCAATTCTTCGTTCGAAACTGTCAGCCTGTCCTACCTCATCAAATGCCATGACAATAACTGCTGCACCATATCTTTTAATGGCTTTGGCGTGTTTGATAAATTCTTGCTCACCTTCTTTTAAGCTGATAGAATTCACGACACATTTTCCCTGAGCTACCTGAAGACCAGCTTCCAGGATTTCCCATTTGGAAGAGTCTACCATGATCGGGATTCTTGCGATATCCGGTTCGGAGGCAATTAAGTTCAGGAATTTGATCATCGATGCTTTTCCATCGATCAATCCATCATCAAAATTAACGTCCAGAATCTGGGCACCTCCTTCTACCTGATGGCGGGCAATATCTAATGCTTCAGAGAATTTCTCCTCTTTGATCAGTCTTAAAAATTTTTTGGAACCGGCAACGTTCGTCCTTTCACCAACATTGATGAAATTACTTTCCGGCGTTATGATAAGAGGCTCGAGGCCTGATAATCTTAAATACTTCATTTTATTCTTCTAAAATATAGTAGGCATTATTGGTATTCTGCCCCAATAAATTCCTGTGCTTCCCTAAAGCAGAAATTTTTTGTATGCTAAATTGTATTCTTCAGCAAATTCCCTGCTTTCCTTGGCTCATATTTCTCTACCAGATCGGCAATCGCTTTAATATGCTCAGGAGTTGTACCGCAGCATCCTCCGATAATATTAATTAGCCCTTTTTCTACATACTCTTTAATCTGTCTTGCCATATCTTCCGGAGTTTCATCATATTTTCCGAAAGCATTCGGTAAACCGGCATTCGGGTATGCTGAAACATAGAATTCCGAATTGTGAGCCAGTGTTTCAAGGTAAGGAGTAAGCTGATCTGCTCCCAATGCACAGTTGAAACCTACGCTTAATAAATTCAGGTGGGAAACGGAGATCAGGAAAGCTTCTGCGGTCTGTCCGCTCAATGTTCTTCCTGAAGCATCGGTAATAGTTCCGGAAACCATGATTGGAATTTGTATTCCTCTTTCATCCTGCAGTTCATCAATGGCAAACAAAGCTGCTTTTGCATTCAGAGTATCAAAAATGGTTTCTACCAAAAGGATATCTGAACCTCCATCCAGCAAAGCTTCACACTGTTGTTTGTAAGCTACTCTCAATTCTTCAAAAGTGATCGCTCTGTAACCTGGATCATTCACATCCGGGCTTAAACTTGCCGTTCTGTTCGTTGGTCCTATAGATCCCGCCACAAATCTTGGCTTGTCCGGATTTTTCGCAGTGTATTCGTCACAGGCTTTTCTGGCAATTTTTGCGGACTCATAGTTCAGGTCGTATACAAGATCTTCCATATGATAATCTGCCATCGCAATAGTAGTTCCTGAAAACGTATTGGTTTCTATGATATCAGCTCCCGCTTCAAGGTATTTCTTGTGAACTTCTTCAATCGCCTGAGGCTGCGTCAGGGAAAGCAGGTCATTATTTCCTTTTACAGGATGTTCCCAGTCTTTGAAACGCTCTCCACGATAATCTTCTTCTTCAAATTTGTATCTCTGAAGCATAGTTCCCATTGCACCGTCCAGAATTAAAATTCTTTCGGATAGTGCTTTATATAATTGTTCTGAATTCTTCATTTTCTATCAATTTGTAATAATTTATAAATCCGCTGACCAGTTTTTTACATAAGAGGATTTTTTTATTGATGATTTCAAAATCTTCTTTAGAAATATAGTGCTGATCTAGAGCCAAATGGAATTGGGTTTCCAGTTTATAAAGTGATTCCCCAGCAATGTGTAAAAACGGTAAAGTATCTTCAGTAGTCTCACTTCTACTTCCTTCCGTTATATTGAACGAAACTGAAGTTGCTATTCTTCTTATTTGGCTTGTTAAAGCCAATACTTCTTCTTCAGGAAAGTTTGTGGTCAAAATATAAGTCAGGGTAACCAACTTTCGTACTTCCCTATACATTGCTAATTCTGTGTAGTCTCTATCCATTGGGCTCTATAAACTGTCAACGATTAACTAATCTAAAGCCTGTTTCAGGTCTGCAATGATATCTTCTACATTTTCCAATCCTACTGAACAACGAACCAATCCTGCCGTAATCCCTACTTCATTTCTTTCTTCGTCTGATAATTTAGAGTGGGTAGTAGATGCCGGATGAGTAACGATCGTTCTTGTATCACCTAGGTTGGCAGACAACGAACACATTTGTATCTTATCTAAAAAGGCTCTCCCCCCTTCTATACCACCTTTTATTTCAAAGGCTACGATATTTCCTCCCAACTTCATCTGCTTTTTGGCTACGTCATAACTTGGATGAGATTTCAGGAAAGGGTATTTTACTAATTCTACATTAGGATGGCCTTCTAAAAACTCGGCTACCTTCAACGCATTCTCACAGTGTTTTTCTACACGAATAGCCAATGTTTCCAAACTTTTTGATAATACCCAGGCATTAAAAGGAGACAATGCAGGCCCTGTATTTCTTGCAAAAAGATAAATTTCTCTGATAAGGTCTTCTTTTCCGACTGCTATTCCTCCTAAAACTCTTCCTTGTCCGTCAATCAGTTTCGTTGCTGAATGTACTACAATATCTGCACCGTATTTGATAGGCTGCTGAAGATAAGGTGTTGCAAAACAGTTATCTACAATAAAGATAAGGTTATGTTTTTTAGCGATCTGCCCAAAAACTCAAGATCCAGAATTTCAATAGCCGGATTGGTAGGGGTTTCAAGATATAAGATCTTGGTATTAGGTTGGATGTATTGCTCCACATTCGCAGCATCTTCTGCTTTGAAATATGAGGTTTCAATATTCCATTTCGGGAAATATTTAGTAAACAAAGTATGCGTAGACCCGAATACTGACTGGCAGCTTACGATATGATCTCCAGCATTCAATAATGCTGCAAATGTAGAATAGATGGCTGCCATTCCTGTTGCAAAGGCATATCCTGCTTCTGCGCCTTCCATTTTAGCAATCTTATCTGTAAATTCGGTTACGTTTGGATTAGAAAAGCGGCTGTATAGATTTTTAGGTTTTTCTTCTGCAAAGCTTGCCCTCATATCTTCCGCATCCTGAAATATAAAACTGGAAGTAAGATATAAGGGTGTAGAATGCTCGTCAAACTGACTTCTTTCCGTTTGGGTTCTTATTGCTGATGTTTCAAAATTTTCCATATAGTTTTAATTTTAATAATGTACAATGTATTTTACAGGCTGCTTTCTATACTCCATTAAATAAATCCTTCTGCATTGCTCTCTTCTTCATGAATACATTGTACATTTTACTTTGTACAAATTATTTGGTTTCACTTACTCTTAAAATGTCTCCGAATACTCCTCTTGCTGTTACTTGTGCACCAGCTCCGGCTCCCATAATCACAATTGGATTTTCTCCATAGCTTTCTGTATAAATTTCAAAGATGGAATCTGAACCTTTCAGCTGTCCTAATGCGGATGTTGCAGGAACAGAAATCAGTTTTACATCCAGCTCGCCTTTATCTTTCTGTAAGTCGCCATGTAGATCACCTACATATCTCAATACATGTCCGGGCTCCTGATTTTCTTTTATTTTCTGATATTCATCGTCCAGTTCTTCCAGTCTTAAAAGGAATTCTGATTTTGAAACTTCAAGCAGGCTTTCCGGAACCAGATTCTGAATATTGATATCTCCGAATTCGTTGATTAAATCTAATTCTCTTGCCAGAATCAATAATTTTCTTGCTACATCATTTCCAGATAAGTCTTCTCTCGGATCCGGTTCTGTATATCCTTTTTCCAAAGCTTCGTTGATAATGGTAGAGAATTTATCATCTCTTAAAGAAAAATTATTGAAAACATAACTCAATGTGCCGGAGAATACTCCTTTGATTCTTGTGATATTTTCTCCTGAAAGGTGCAATAACTTGATGGTATCAATTAACGGTAGCCCTGCCCCAACATTGGTTTCATACAGATAACGTCTGTTGTTTTTACTCAACGTATATCTTAGTTTTCTGTACTCTTCTATCGGAAGGGTATTGAAAATTTTGTTGGAAGAAACCAGATCAAATCCGTTTTCCGCCAAAGCATGATAGTTCTTTACAAAATCCTTGCTTGCGGTGTTATCCACAACAATCAGATTTTCCAGTTGATTTTCATTAGAGAAGTTGATTAATTCTTCAACATTCGATGGATGTTCTGTTGTTAAAACCTCATCACTCCAATTGGCATCAAATCCTTTTTTGTTGAAGGCAATTTTCTTTGAGTTAGCTACTGCAACTACTTTAAGGTCTATTTTTTTACGTTTTTTAATTTCTTCTGCAGATTCCAAAACCTGTTGAATCAATGTTTTTCCTACATTTCCGTGGCCAATGATGGCCAGATGAACAGTTTTTGGCTTTTTGAAAATTTCAGATTCTATGATGTTTCTTGTTTTTTCATCCTGTGAAGATGTTACTACGATGTTGACTCTGTTTTCTCCTGCCACCTGATTCAAAAGCAATGGGAAAACATTATTTCTAGCCAGCTCGGCAAAAACTTTATTGAAATCTTCTGCTACAAAACCAATCACAGAAACATTATTGATACTATAGATCTGAGAAACTTTTCCAGATTTTCTTTCTGCTTCGAATTCATCAATAAGACAGGCTACTGCTTTTTCTGCATCATTTTCGTGAACCAAAATAGAAATTCCGTTTTCTACGGCTTGTTGTGAAATTACTCCTACACTGATACGTGCTAAAGTAAGCGCTTTAAAAATTCGTCCGTCAATCCCAATTTCTCCAAGGAAATCTTCTCCTTCGAATTTGACAATTGATCTGTTTTTTAAGAATTTTATTTCATTAACCTTTTTCATTACTTTATAAAATGTTTTTAATGATATTATTTAATTGTTGATATTCCATTAGGAAGGCATCATGCCCGTGTATAGATTGGATCTCGTGATAAGAAACATTCTTATTTTTCTCTCTTAAATTTTCAAAACACATCCAGATTTCAGAAGCCGGGAAAAATAAGTCCGTATCTACGGAGATCATGCACATTCGTGCCTGTATATTCTCCAGTTCTTCTTCAGTAACGTTTATATTCATCAAAAGATGATTCATCAGCCTGTAAGCTTTTAAACTAAACCTTTCGTTTAATGCATTACCATGGTAAACAAGCCAATCTTCTGATTCCAGGCGTTGTTGTTCCTGATTATATTGGTTTTGAAATCTGTCGTTAAGTGATTGTGGAGTTCTATAACACAGCATGGCGTGAATTCTTGCTTTCTGTAATGGTTTATCTTTATCATCCAATAAAAATTTCTGAACCAGACACTGTGCATGAAGCCAGTCGTGTGTTCTGTAATCACAGGCTATGGGAATAAATATTTCTGCGAGATCCGGCTGCTTGGCAAGCATTTCCCAGGCAATGCCTCCTCCCAGAGAGCCTCCAATAATGGCATATAAGTTTTTAATATGCAAAGCTTCAAGCCCTTTCAGAAATATCGCTGCGATATCCGAAGGAGTGAAGTCTTCATAGTCTTCAATTAAAAAATCGTCATATCCATTTCCCGGTATGTTGAAGCACAGAACTGTATATTTACGGGTATCAACAATCTGATTATCTCCTACCAATTGTTTCCACCAGCCATTTTCTCCGGATACATTGGAGTTTCCGGTAAGAGCATGGTTGATTAAAATGATAGGGGCTGTAAACAGATCTTTCCCAAAAAGCTGATAGCTTAATGAGATATGGTATTCCTTTTGGGAATATGTTTGATACGAAAGATTAATATAGTTTAATTCTGTTTTCAATTCTATTAAATTTTAATACAATTGAAAATGCCACAGGAAATGGCTGAAAAAGAACTTCAGTGAGTTATCTGTCCAAAATTATTTTGGTAGAACGTAGCACCTTCTTTGCTTGCGCAAAGGGTTGCTAAGGTTTCATAGGGTCTAATCCCTCAACCTTTCTTGATAACATTTTCAATATTTGAATGAACGAATGATGCAAAGGTAGTTCTTTTCTTTTAATTTCAAAAAAAAAATATTTTAATATTTCAAAAAGCCCTTAAACACAAGTGTTTCAAGACTATATTAATAATTATTCAGATGAAAAAAATTGGAATTACCTCTCAAAAAAACTAACTTCGTGGGGAAAAATGATGAGATATGACCGCCGAAAAAGAAAGATTACAAGATACCAAATGGAAAAACTGGGGACCTTATGTAAGCAACCGGCAGTGGGGAAATGTACGCGAAGATTATAGCCCGAACGGGAATGCCTGGAATTTTACCAATCATAATAATGCAGAAAGCTATGCCTACCGATGGGGTGAAGAAGGTATTGCCGGAATTTCTGATGTAAAGCAGCTTTTATGTTTTGCTTTTTCATTTTGGAACAAGAAAGATAAAATGGTAAAAGAACGGTTCTTCGGGTTGAGCAATCCTCAGGGAAACCATGGGGAAGACATCAAAGAAATCTTTTATTATCTGGATAATACACCTACTCATAGCTATATGAAAATGGTTTATAAATATCCGATCAATGAATTTCCTTACGATGATCTTGTTGCAGAAAACGGGAGACGCAGTAAAAAGGAACCGGAATATGAGATTTTCGATACCGGAATTTTCGATAATGATGAATATTTTGATATTTTCATAGAATACTGTAAAGCCGATCACAATGATATTCTTGCCAGAGTAACGGTCTGTAACCGAAGCCAGCATGAAGCACCTATTGTGGTAGCCCCTACGGTATGGTTCAGAAACAACTGGAAATGGGGATATAATACCTATAAAGCTGAAATCAATGCTTCTCATGACGGAAGTATCAACATTGGGCATGATAGTATTTCGATCAAAAAACTGTATTCCCGAAATCCCAATGCACAAAGTGTATTTTGTGATAATGAGACCAATAATGCTAAACTTTATGGAACACCTGCCGCTGAAAACAGTTATTTCAAAGATGGAATCAATCATTTTATTACCCATCAGACAAATACGATAAATCCTGAAAAAAGAGGAACAAAAGCTTCTTTTCTGATTGATGAAACAATTGGACCCGGGGAATGCAAAGTTTTTGAATTCAGATTATGTCCTGATGAAGGAGCTGAGCCTTTTGAAAACTTTGATGAAATTTTCAATACCCGAGAGGCAGAGGCTGAAGAGTTTTATAAAGAAATTCAGAATGATACTGTCAATGAAGATGAAAGAAATGTTCAGAGACAGGCTTTTGCAGGACTTCTCTGGAATAAGCAGTTCTATCATTACAATATCGGAAAATGGCTGAAAGGGGATCCGAACTTTGAAGCACCGAGAAATTTCAACGAATATGTAAGAAATACAGAATGGAATCATCTCCACAACAAGGATATTATTTCTATGCCTGACAAATGGGAGTATCCATGGTATGCTACATGGGATCTGGCATTTCACTGTGTTCCCTTTTCTATCATAGATGCAGAATTTGCCAAAGGACAGCTTTTGCTGCTCACAAAAGAATGGTATATGCATCCTAACGGACAGCTTCCTGCCTATGAATGGAATATGAGTGATGTAAATCCGCCTGTACATGCGTGGTCTTGTTTCCGTGTTTTTAAAATTGATGAAAAAAACAACGGAAAGCCGGATTTATTATTTTTAGAGAAAGTATTCCAGAAGTTACTTCTTAATTTTACCTGGTGGGTGAACCGAAAGGATAAAAACGGGAAAAATATTTTTGGAGGAGGTTTCCTTGGTCTCGATAATATCGGAGCTTTTGACCGGAATATGGAATTAAAGGACGGCCAGCACCTTGAACAGGCAGACGGAACGAGCTGGATGGCAATGTACGCACTGAATATGATGCGTATTGCAATGGAACTTGCACAATATTATCAGGTATATGAAGATATGGCGATCAAATTTTTTGAACATTATCTTTATATCGCTGAAGCTATGGAAAATCTGGGTGAAGGCACAAAAGGTCTCTGGAATGAGGAAGACGGATTTTTCTATGATGTACTTCAGCTCGGAAACGGAGACAGTGTTTCTTTAAAATTAAGAAGTATTGTAGGTTTGATCCCTATGTTTGCCGTAGAAATCGTGGATCATCATTATTGGAAAAGATGCCGAATTTCAGAAGCAGAATGGAATGGATCTTAAAAAACAAACCTGAGCTTACCAAATTGGTTTCTCACTGGGACGAGGAAGGACACGGACGAAAACACCTGATGAGCATCCTCCGCAAAAACAGACTGACAAAAGTTCTGTCCAGAATGCTTGATGAAAATGAGTTCCTGAGTTCTTACGGAATCCGTGCCATGTCTAAGGTATATGAGGAAAATCCTTTTGTATTCTCAGTACACGGCAAAGAAAATATGGTATACTATACACCTGCAGAAAGTGATAGTCGAATGTTTGGAGGAAACAGCAACTGGCGAGGTCCTATCTGGTTTCCGATCAACTTTCTGATTGTAGAAAGTCTGCAACGCTTTCATTTTTATTATGGAAATAGTTTAAAAGTAGAATTCCCAACAGGAAGCGGTGATAAAAGAAATCTTGATGAAGTGGCTCAGAATATAAGCAAAAGACTTTGTTCAATATTTTTAAAGGATGAACATGGGCAAAGATCTTTCAATGGAGGTAATCCAAAGTTCAATTATGATGAACATTTCAGAGATTATATTACCTTCTTTGAATATTTCCATGGAGATAATGGCCGTGGCGTAGGTGCTTCTCACCAAACAGGATGGACAGCCACTGTGGCGAAACTGATCAAACCAAGACTTACCTTCTAGATGAGTAATCAGTAATGAGTAATAAAAAAGCCGGATGAATCTAGACTGCACCCAAAAGTTTAGACAAAATTAAACAATATTATTATATGAAAGAGTTCTGTACTGTACGGGACTCTTTCCTTTTAGATTAAGTCTTATCCTGTCGTTATTATAGTAATTGATATACTTCTTTATTTCTTTTTTGAGCTCATCAATGGTTTTAAATTTCTTAGTATAGAACATTTCAGATTTTAAAGTTCCAAAGAAGTTTTCTATTACCGCATTATCCAGGCAGTTTCCTTTGCGGGA
>NZ_QICI01000064.1 GCF_004119445.1 Chryseobacterium sp. CH21
ACCTTTGGCGCTTAATGATTCACCCTGTTTCTTGTGGATTAATTAATACTATAAAGTTAATTTACGTAATTCAAAAAACTTTATAATACAAACTAAAGGGCGCAAATAAATTAAAAACTAACTGCTTTAGGGCGCAAAGATTTTATCTCCGATAAAATTGAATGCTGTTTATTTTATGTCTCTCGCAAATACCAAAAATTAAACAAATCCCAATAAAAAGATTTGTATAATCTTCTCATTAATCGGCGGGAAATACTTATACCATATCTCTTGCTGAAAATCTTTGATTTTCTTGCGCCTTAAAAAATATATATTGTAATGTAAAGCTTTGCGTCTTTGCGTTTCTCCAAAAAAACACATATGTTTCATTAGTAACTTAAAAAAATAAAAACAGCCCATGTAAAAGCTGTTTTTATTATCTATCAATTAAAAATACGGTTACTTTTCAACCTGAGGAACCTCAATAGCGATAAGCTGAAGCTTATATTCCTGTAATTGATGGTTGATATTTGATAAACCGTTGCTGAAGAATGATGATGTTTTAAAAAGCTCATGATAGTATTCTATCCCTTCAAGTATATTTTTCTTGAAAGCATTCCATTTTTTTGTCTGCGAATGGGTAATCTGTACAGTTGATTCTGTAATTTCTTTTTTAAGATAATCCACATACATTTTCAATTCGTTAATAAACATATTCGGACGTTGATTATCAGAAAGAATATTGGTATTTCCATAAATATGTTTTACCATTTCCGAAAGAGAAACCTCTTTATCAAAAAAGGCAATATTGGGTCCGGGACATATTACAACCCCTTGTTTTTCGCCTTTAATTTCAAGGTTCTGCTCCATGTATGCTGCATTCACAAGTCCTACGCATAGGCAGGCTTTATCAGTAATTTCAGATTTTCTTTTATCAAATTCCTTTTCAGTCAAAGTTTTCTGTTCTGCATACAGCTCTTTCAGTTTGATATCCTGATATTTTTTAGATGCAGTACAGGTTCCTTCCTGAGAGAATTCTTTGCTTAATGCCAGAAGTTTTTTGGGACAGGAACTTCCATATTTCCCTTCCGCTTCTTTTTCATGCTTTAAGATTTCATTGGATGTTCCTTTTACTGTGTTGAAAGGCACTCCCAAAGGCGAAATATTGCTCAGATAGAAATCCTGTTGTTTTGATTGCAACAGCAGATTTCGGGTTTCGGGATCTACAGACGTTGCTTCCGGTACCAATAAAAACGGAGAGCCCCATCCTACACTATCCACATTATAATTAGCCAATAAAAACTCGTGTTCCTCGGATGTTCCTACTCCACCCTGAACCGTAATTTTCATTTCTAAAGGCTCGGAAACGGCGTGCTTTCCTTTTTGTTCTAAAGCTGCTGTCATTAAGTTATGAGCAGATTGTATCAGATCATTTTTTTCTGCTTAAATTCTTCCATGATAGGTCCCAGAAGCATTCCCTCGGTGGCAAAAGCATGGCCTCCGCAGTTCAATCCGGATTCTATTCTGTATTCTGAAACCCACAATCCTTTTTTTGCTAGAAAATTTCCCTGGATCATGGCAGAACGGAAATCGCTTACTTTAAGAATAATTTTCTTTTTGATTTTTCCGTTTTCGTCCGGGAAAAAGTCTTCGAACTCTTCCATATAGCTATACAAACGAGGGTTCATGCCTGCAGAAAGAACCATTGATGATGATAATTTACTTTGGGCAAATCCACGCAACGAAGCATGGGCATCATTGTACATCACAGGAAGCTGCTCATTTTTGCGATAATTGTCTTTATCCACTTTCGTCATGATATTGACGTCGATACTTCCTGGTTTTAAATTGGATTCTATAAAGTTTTTGATATTGGAACTCCATTCATCTTTTTGATTGATAAGATTTTGAAGACTGGTTTTAAGATCAGAAGTATTCGGAAGCATGCCCATGAAGTCCTTCAGAGCCTCTTTATTTTTGCTGATTTCCTGCTTGAAAGATTCAAATTTTTCATTCACGATATCATCCACCATATCCAGATAAGCGGTAACTCTTTTTGCCCTGTAATCCTCTGTTTTTGTTGAAATTCCGAAATAGTCAAGATTGAACTTTTTGTTGTAAAAGTTCTTCATTTTTCCAGAATTTCATCATCAATGATGGAGATCACAGAAGAAATTCCATATTGAGCAACACGAATAGGGCTGTCTATTGTGTAAGCCAGTCCCATTACCGGAATATGGAAATTGTGCAAAGTTTTTTTTGTCATAAAGTTTTTGATAAAAGTTCTTTTGTTATTCATCTAAAAATCCTTTACAACTATTCACTTCTTAAAAATATTATTTTAAAATGAATTATGCATCAAATAGTATTTCACAATATAAAAAACATGTCAAATATCATGTTTTTTTGCTGAATTCTATGAATCTGTTTTAATGATAAATCAATAATTGCATGCTGATGAAGTAACGTTAGTTTTTTTACTATATTTATTGATTAAACTAATAGCCATCACATGAGAAAAAATAAAGGATTGTTTGCCGGAATAATCACTGCTATTATTGCTTTTTCTTCTTCTATTATAATGATTGTAGCGTTTGTCGTTATGGAAACTGCGAAAAATGCCTCTGATAGTATAGGTAACATTTTTACCATTGATTCAAATATTAAAGAGCAGATGATAACAGATTTTATCTTTCTCGGACTTACAGGGATAGCTTATGTATTTTCTCTCAGAAAGATTAAGAATGAGAGCGTTTCATTTATTATTCTTTTAATTTTCATGGCATCCATATTTGTTTTTGGAAGTAATTTGCTTGTTCAGTTTGAAGCATTGAAGGTAGAGAAGCTTGATGGGCAGTTTGATTTTATATTTTTGAAAAGTTGGCCTACACAGCTTTTATTTATCCTATTATTGGATTTATTTATGACAGATGCAGAAGACAATTTTATGTGTAGATGATACGATCAAAAGAATATTAAGCGTAGGATTGTTTTTAAGTTCTATATGGACTTTTTCCCAAAACGCCAACGAAAGTCTTGCTGATTATTTAAAGAATGCAGATACCATTCTTCTTACGAGTCATGAAGATCTCAGATTGGATATGGAAAGCCCCGGAAAAAGTAGAACAATATACAGAGACCTTCTAAAAAATGGTGTCCCTAACAATGAAATCATAATAAATAAGGTGATATTAACGCCTGATTCAAGACAGAAATTAATACAGATAATAAAAGACCAGAAAAGTATAAAAGGCTGGGATGGATCTTTTTGTTTTGAACCACACAATACTTTGTTCATTTATAAAGAAAATCAGTGGAAGAATATTGAGCTATGTTTTGGGTGTAAACAATATGGCCACAGTAAGGATGTACCTGTTAATAGAGAAGAGTTTTTGCACAGTTACCATGACTGGCTCAATCTTGAGGCGTTTTTCAGAGAACACGGTGTACAGTGGGAGGTTCCCAAAAAGAAAAGATCAGAGACTGACTGATCTTTTTCTTCTTTTTGCAAACATAGTTAATCAATTCAAGTACTCTCGAACAACCAATATAAAATTTTGATTTAGATCAAAAAAGGCAGAAGGATTCTAATCAAGATTCAACAAGCCATCAGTAAGCTGCTTCCATTGTATTTTAGCTGCTCCAATCATTCCTCCGGGTGCTGTGGTAATATTTCTTATAATATCGAGAAAATTAGCATTGAGATTAGGTCTTTCATTTCGGCCGTATACGGCGGCTTTCAAGTGAGCCGGATTTCTGGAGATCATAAAGGTAGAGCTGGCTGCAGAACTGTAAAAATGAGCAATATGCCGACTTTTTTTATTTTGTGGATTGATGGATGGTCTGCAGGTCATCGATATACTTTCGGAAAAGCTGTCCTGATAAAAACAGATATCACTAATTTCTACCCAATCATATCCTTTGGACTCAGATTCTCCCGGTCCCGGAATATCAATGCGGATAAAATCTCCTTTTTGAGGTTCACGGTCTACCGGATGACCATTAAAGTCATACAGTTTAAATGCTGCAAATGTTTTTCCGCAATAATCTTCCCATTTATTTATTGATAAGAATCTTTCTCTCAATATTTCAAACTTCAACGGAATCAGGTCCTGTTTAAATAGTATTCTGCTTTCCGTATCGTGGAAACCTCCGAATGTTTGTGTAGGAACTCCCTTGAATGTTTTTGGCCCCATGTAATTTTATGTTTTGGAAAACTAATACAAAAACTGTACTGAATTTTATGAGCAGCGTCATAAAAAAGTTAAACAATTGTTTAAATACAGGCTTTCATAAATCGTAATTCCAGAATAATTCACTTTTAATGAATATTTGATTTTAGCTAAAAAACAGCACACAATTCATCAAATGGCGAATTATCTTTGATAAGGGATGTTTTTCTATAAAGAATTCCGGAATCCTAAAAAAAGTAAAATCATTTAGAGAATAATTATTTTCGCTTAAAATAAATAATTTTTAAAAAAAATGAACTTACAGTGTCTTATATAACGGGATTTTTACTTATATTTGTGAATCGAAATAATTTTTTTTCATCATTTGTGTTTTTTTAAGGTCTTCATTCGTGGAGACCTTTTTATTTCAATAGTCTCATAATTGAATATAGCCTATTGATGTGGAAATGAGTCAAAATGTGAAATATTTCATTTTTGAAACAAGCCGATTGCTTTTATGTAAAGGAATATCTAAAGTTTTAGTATGTTAATAAATCCCTTTTTTGATATATTTCAACCCCCTTTGCAGGTGCTTTAAAGGGTATTAAATAGTTTTAATGAAATCTGTAGGCCTGAACTTCATCATGGTAAAAAAGCTTTTGGAATAAGCCTGTACACTCTTATATCCTACCTTATATGCCGTTTCTGAAATGGTGAAATTTTCTGAACTTAAAAGCTCGAGACTTTTAATAATACGAAGCATCTGCTGGTATTTACTTAATGTGAGTCCGGTTTCTTTTTTGAAAATACGTTCCAGAGTACGAAAAGATAAAAGGGCTGCATCACTGAGGTCTTCCATCTTAATTTCATCCTGATAATGATTATGAAGATACTCCATGACTTTGGTAAGCCGTTTATCTTTTGGAAGGATGATATGAAGGGTAAAGGAATGTTCTACAAATCTGGGAAGTTCGTTGAACAAAGCTTTTAAAAATAGATTCTCATTGCTGTCTGAAGTCATTAATTTAGACCATTTTTCAGCATATTTTATCATTTCTTTTAAAACCGGAGGAACAGAAAATACATTTACTTCATGATAAAAAGGTTCTTGGGTATCAATATCTGCAAACATGATCATCAGTTTTATCTTTTCAGAATGAGAATTGGTCTTATGAACAGTATGGGGAGGAATCCACACCGCATGGTTCTGAGGAAGCAGGTATATTCTTTCTTCAATGGTAATATATTGGAACCCGCTTTCTACGTATACCAATTGTCCTTTCTGATGATGATGCAGAACATCATCATGCACCCAGTTTTCTTCAAACCAAACAAAATAAGGTTTTTTCAGCTCATCTATTTTAATGCTGTCATTGGCATTCATGTCGTTTTGGATTAAAACTTTGGCAAAATTAAACAAAATTACTGTGCTAATTTTGTACAAAAGTTTTTATTATGATGAAGAATGAAGTAAAAAGGAATGCTTCGTATGTTTTATTACTCATTAATGTTCTGGTAGTTGTATTAATTTCCAGTAACCTCCGTTCACCAATTGTAGCCGTAGCTCCTGTATCGGGGGAGATAAGAAATGCATTGAAACTGGATAATTTTCAGGTAAGTCTGCTTACTTCTATTCCTCTGTTTATGTTTGCTGCATGTTCCGTACTTGTAAGCAGGTTTTCTAATAAATTTGGAATCAGTAAACTATTGATGTATTCTCTGATTATTTTAAGTTTCGGATTGTTTCTTAGAATTACAGGTTCTCTTTGGCTGTTATTTTTAGGATCTATATTCATAGGTTTGGGAATATGTATCGGAAATGTGGTAACTCCGGGATATGTTAAGAATAATTTCCCGAAAAAAATTGGTCTTATGACAGGGATTTTTGCAGTATCCATGAATCTTACGGCGGCTTTAGCTTCAGGATTTAGTGTGAAAATTGGAGAATTGACTGGTTTTGGGTGGAAAGGTTCCCTGGGAATCTGGCTTGTGATTGCAGCATTGAGTTTTCTGGTTTTATCGTTGGAATTTATATTTAATAAAAGAAATCCAAATCAGCCTAAAACAGCACTCAGTACTTCAGATTTTAATATGTTCAAATCTGCTCAGGCATGGAATATCAGTATTTTTATGGGACTGCAGTCTTTATTTTATTATTGTCTGGTAGCGTGGCTTCCTTCATTTCTTGCTGATTTTCATATGCAGGGAGAAAGTTCCGGCTGGGTATTTTTTGTGATTCAGATTACGATGATTCCTGTCACATTCTGTTGTCCGATTATTGCCAGTAAAATGAAAGATCAAAGGTGGATGATTCTTTTTATATGTATTCTGATGTTCGGAAGTACAATGATGTTTGTATTTCTGAAATCTCAATGGATCTATGTAAATGCAGTGATTATAGGAATTTCTAACGGATTGTCTTTCAGTCTGTCAATTCTGTTTTTTTCTACGAGAACGAAAAGCAGTATCAATGCTGTAAAAATATCAGGAATGGCACAGTCTGTAGGATATCTGATTGCTGCATTCGGTCCTCCGCTGTTTGGAAAGCTGCACGACTGGGATATTTCCTGGAACAGTTCATTCTATCTATTAAGCTGTGCTGTATTGCTAATGTTGTATTTTGGACTGAAAGCGGCGAGAAATAAGTATGTGGAAGATTAAAACTATACTATTAAATAAAAGGATAGAATGTACTTCTATCCTTTTATTTGTCTTTGTATTGATTCTTTTTAATATTCAAAAATTAAAAATAAAGTTCAGCTTCTTCCCCATCATTAAGGACAAAACATCTCTCCTTTAATTCGTTTTCATTAATTTTTTCCTGAATAAATTTCCGGTCTTCCCCACAATGGCTTACGGCCTCCAGATGGGTTATCCAAATCGTGGATTCCGGAGCGTATGTGGAAACTTTTTTAATGTCTTCACTGGTCATAATGATAGGATCTCCTACAGAAAAAGTGGCAGCTCCTCCCGCTACAATAATGTGCTGTGGTTTGTGTTTGTCAATTTCTTGTGCAATTTCTTCATACCAGATGGTGTCTCCTGCGATGTAGACAGATTGGTCTTCTTTTTTAAAGACAAAGCCATTCACAATTCCCATTTTTTCTCCAATTTCTCCGGTTCCGTGCTGGCCTTTGGTAGTAGAAATTTCGATATTCTTCCATTGAAGTTGATCATTTACGATTAAAATATTTGTAAATCCCTGTTCTGCAATATAGTCGGCAATAACATTTGAACAAATAACCGGAATGTTTTTATCGAGAAGTTCTACTGCAGCAGCATCCCAATGATCAGGATGAAGATGGGTTACCGCTACAGCATCAATTCCTTCTAATTTTTTCTTTAATTCTTCTCTGCTGAAAGGCAAATCTACAAGAGGATTCAGCAATTCGCTGTCTGTCATAGGGATTTTTCCCATGGAACCTTTGTCTCCGAGCATGGGATCTATCAGGATGGAAATTCCATCAATATTCAGTAGCAATGTTGCATTGCGCCATAATTGTAATTTCATTTTGAGTATGTTTGTAGAACAAAGCTATTGACTGATGAGAGGAAAACAATCGAAGGTTACCAAAAGGTTAACCATAAATATTCAATTGACTTATGAATTTTGAAGAATTTAAAAACTGTGGATTAAGACGAAGCCTGACTATTCTTTCCGGCAAATGGAAACCTTTGATTCTGCACAATCTATTTGAAGAAGATCAGGTTCGTTTTGTGGAGCTTTGGCGAAATATGCCCCGTGTTTCAAAGAAAGTGCTTGCAGAGCAGTTGAAACAGCTGGAAGAAGATTGTATTATTGAAAGGATTGAAGTTTATAATTTCCCGCCGGAAGTCTATTATAAATTAACAGAAAAAGGACAAAAACTTGGGCCTATCCTTTCAGAGCTTCATTCCTGGGGAAATGAACTGGGTTAAAAAGATTTGATTAATATTTTATATATTGTCGGATATTACAGTATAATTTTAAGTGTATAAAAACTAATAACAATTTCTACAAATGAAAAGAATCATTATTTTGATATCCTGTGTATTAGGTACATGGGTCACTGCACAGATAGCACTTCCGCCTACCATTCAAAGATCTAATACAACATCCCGCGGACTTACCATCAATTCAAGAAAAGGGACATTAATTGAGAAAAAAATCATCAATTTAGGCAAGTTTAAAACCCTGAATATTCAAAAAATTGTAACAAAAGATGTTTCTGACAATTCATTTGATACTCTTCTGGGAATCATGTATGAATATGAAACTTTTGATGAAATCTCCAAAAAGACTCTTACGATTGATAAAAATGAGCTGGGGAAACTGATTCAGGCTCTTCAGACTGTGGAACAGAAAGAAGATGAAAAGGCTGACCCGGAAACCAAATATAAGTTTATAACGATGAGTAATATTGAATTCGGAAGTGTTTATCGTGAAAAACTTTCTTCGTGGGTTAATTATATAAAAATCCCTTCCAATCATTTTAATCAGAACTTACTGGAATTCAATAAAGAGAAATTAAAAGAATTAATTACTATTTTAAAGAAAGCGGAGCAGGAACTCTAAGAAAACCAGACAACTATTGTGGATATACAACGTTAAAGATAAAAATCTTAAAAACCTTATAGGTTCTGGAAACCTATAAGGTTAAAAAATTAAAAATAATTATTACTGAAGGGATCGTTACTCTTTAAACTGATCTAACACTTCCATAATATTCCGATAGACAAAATCCAATTCTTCTGATGTGATACAATATGGGGGAACCAGATAGATTACATTTCCCAGCGGCCTCATAATAATCCCTCTCTGTAAAAATTCATTGTAAAGCTTCTTCCCTATTTCATTGAAATAAGAAGTATCATTCCCGGTTTTAAAATCGAACGCTAAAATAGTTCCGATCTGACGAACCTTTTCTACATGAGGATGAAAAGCAAGTGCTTTCACAAACTCAGAATGTTGATGAGCGATGCGGTTGATATTCATTTGAGTTTCGGTTGTAAGTAAGAGTTCCATACTGGCAAGAGCTGCTGTACAGGCCAAGGGATTGGCTGTAAACGAATGCCCATGAAATAAGGTTTTATATCGGTCATCAGAAAGAAAAGCATTGTAGATTTTATTGGAACAGGTAGTGATTCCCATGGGCATAGTTCCTCCTGTTAATCCTTTTGAAAAACACATAATATCAGGCTTTTCCGTAAGATAATCTGCGGCAAAAAGTTTTCCCGTTCTTCCAAATCCTGTAAAAACTTCATCTTGAATCATAAGGACTCCTTCTTTCTTACAGAATTTCATCAGTTGGCTAAGATCTTCAGCCTTGTACATCAACATTCCGGCAGCACCCTGAACTAAGGGCTCATAGATAAAACAAGCTACTTCATCAGCAAGTTCTTTGATTTGTGCATGCAGACTTTCAAGGTTTTCAGCATTGGGTGTATCAATAAAAACGACTTCAAAGAGCATACTTTCAAAAGGTCTTGTCCAAAAACTTTTTCCACTTACAGACATGGCTCCGAAAGTATCTCCATGATAAGCATTTTTAAAAGCTAAAATCTTTGTTTTCTTTTTGCCTTTATTGTATGCATATTGAATACACATTTTTAAAGCAACTTCTACTGCCGTTGAACCATTATCAGAATAAAATACCTTTTCCTGGCCAGCCGGAAGAAGTTTCAGTAGATTTTCTGAAAGCTGTACGGCTGGTTCATGCGTAAATCCTGCAAAAATAACCTGTTCCAGTGTGTTTAACTGTTCAAAAACACGCTGCGCAATATAAGGATGAGAATGGCCGTGCAACGTAACCCACCATGATGAAACAACATCCAGATATTTTTTTCCTTCATTGTCATACAGGTAAATTCCTTTTCCTTTTACAATGGGAATGGCGTCATCAGCGGTTTTCATCTGGGTATACGGATGCCAGTTGACTGCTTTATCTCTCTCCTGCAGGCTGATTTTTTTTGTTATAGTATTCATATTTTGATGTAAAAAGTGGTAATGAGTGGTAAATTGTTTACATTCTAGCGCAATGATCGCTAAGTTTTTCACTTTGCATGCCTTTATTTTGAGTTCGCAAAGGCGTTTCACTCAGCTATTAGAAACGTTCTTTCTTGCTTGAATAGAATGCCTTTGCGAACAAAATATTTTTCAGAATTAAAATATTACTTTGTGAACCTTAGCGTTAAAAACTAATATTAATATTGATGAAATCAAATGCCCATGCAAAGTTACCCACCATGATGAAACAACATCCAGATATTTTTTCCCTTCGTTATCATACAGGTAAATTCCTTTTCCTTTTACAATGGGAATGGCATCATCAGCTGTTTTCATCTGCGTGTACGGATGCCAGTTGACTGCTTTATCTCTCTCCTGCAGGCTGATTTTTTTTGTTATTGTATTCATATTTTGATGTAAAAAGTAGAAACGAGTGGTAAATTGTTTACATTTTAGCGCAATGATCGCTAAGTTTTTCACTTTGCATGCCTTTATTTTGAGTTCGCAAAGGCGTTTCACTCAGCTATTAAAAACGTTCTTTCTTGCTGAATAGAATGCCTTTGCGAACGAAATATTTTCAGAATTAAAAATATTACTTTGCGAACCTTAGCATTAAAAACTAATATTAATATTGATGAAATCAGATACAAATGTTGCGATAAAAATAATCCAGCTCATGACTCATAATTTATCATTTATAATTGTCTAGCAGCATGTTTCTTTTTTCATCATAGGCTTCAGTCCTAATGTCTGAAGCATCTGCATATCTTCTGAAACTCCTGGATTAGGTGTCACCAACAAGGTTTCTCTTTCTCCTGTGAAAATGGAATTCGCTCCTGCCATAAAGCACCATGCCTGCTCTGTTTCAGACATTTCTATACGGCCGGCACTTAATCTCACCATAGAAGATGGCATTACAATTCTTGCGGTAGCAATCATTCTTACCATTTCCCAGGTATCAACTTTTTCATTGTCTTCTAATGGTGTTCCTGCTACTCTTGCTAATGCATTGATAGGAACAGATTCCGGATGTTTTGGCATTGTTGCTAAAGTCAGAAGCATTGAAATTCTGTCTCTGTGGGTTTCTCCAAGTCCGATAATTCCTCCTGAACAAACTGTAATTCCTGCTTTTCTTACGTTATTTATGGTATTGATTCTGTTGTCAAAAGTTCTGGTAGAGATGATCTCTTCATAATATTGTTCAGAAGTATCAAGGTTATGATTGTAAGCATATAATCCTGCTTCCTGAAGTCTGATCGCCTGTTCTTCGGTAAGCATTCCCAGTGTACAGCAAACTTCCAGACCAAGATCGTTGACTCCTTTTACCATATCAATTACCCTGTCAAAATCACGGTTATTACGTACTTCACGCCATGCTGCTGCCATACAGAACCTTGAAGATCCCGAATCTTTTGCTTTTTGAGCATGAGCAATTACGGTTTCGGTGGGTAATAAAGCCTGTACTTTAATATTGGTATGGTAACGGGCTGCCTGTCCGCAATAGGAGCAGTCTTCAGGGCATCCTCCGGTTTTGATAGATAATAAGGTGGAAATCTGTACTTCAGAAGGATCATGCCACTCACGGTGTACGGTGGCTGCTTTGTAGATCAGCTCCATCAGAGGAAGGTGGTAAATTTCTTCGATCTCTTCTTTAGTCCAGTTGTTTCTCAATGTTGTTTTTGTATCCATTATTCTATTTTTGTTATTGTTAATTGCTTCGCAGCAAGTTGTATAGATTCCTTATCCGTACTGTTGATTTCGGGAATCTTTATAATTTTTGTTTCTTTTTCAATAAAACTGCAGATCACTCTTTCTGTATCTTCCGGGAAATCACCATTAAGAATTAAATATTCCAGCTGTATTTCTCTTTGTCGTAATGCAATGATTGACAATAAGCTGTGATTGATACATCCTAAATAATTTCGGACCACCAATGCTGCCGGAAGGCTTAATTCTTCAATCAAATCTATCATAAAAGTAGTGTCTGATATGGGTACCATAAGACCTCCTGCTCCTTCTACAATTAATGGGCTTGCTGTTTTTGGAAGTTGGAAATCATTCAGCTTGATGATGATATTTTCTTCTCTTGCGGACTGATGTGGTGATGCAGCCAACTGTAAACGGTAAGTTTCAGGATAGCAAGCATTAGTATCAGTCCATGCTTCAATTTTATGGCTGTCTGTATAGTGAAGATCTCCGGACTGTATAGGCTTCCAGTATTCTGTTTTAAAATACTGAACCAAAACAGCTGAGCACACTGTTTTTCCTATTTCAGTTCCTATTCCTGTTATAAATAATTTCATGTTTTCGGGGTTCGGGGTTCGGGATTCGTGTTCCGAGTTTTGAAAGTTTATTTTTTTACTTTAAATAAATTCTTTAATAATTCCTGTCAGTTTTACAATTTCTTTTTCCGTATTAAAGCTGTGAAGACAGATTCTCAGTCTTTCGCTTCCTTCTTTTACTGTGGGACTGTAGATGGCGTAGGTTAAAAATCCTTCTTCAGATAAAATGTTCTGTAATGCTTTTAATCTTCGGTTGTCGGGGATTAGAATAGCCTGAATCGGGCTCGTTTCTGCGGATGGAGACTGTAAATTTCTGCTTCGGAAAACTTTGATGTTATTCTGAAGTTTTTCCGCCAGTCCATGATTTTGATCTAAAAATTCATATCCGGTTTTGATACTCATCCATTGAAAATCCTGTGCTGAAGTGGTATAAATGAAGGGGCTTGCAAAGTTGACCAGATAAGATTTCACTGTTTCATTGCAAAGAATGGTCGCTCCGTGGGCTCCCAGAGCTTTTCCGTAAGTGATAACAGCTGCTGAAATCTGATTCTGTAATTGATATTTTTCAATCAATCCATATCCAAAAACACCGAATGTATGAGCTTCATCTACAATCAAAGAAGCTTTATATTTCATTGCAATCGAAGCGATTTCCTGAATAGGAGCAAAATCTCCTTCCATTGAATAAAGACTTTCTACGGCAATATAACAATGTCCTTCCTGTCTTTTTAAAATGTTTTCAAGATCTTCAGGATCATTATGTTTAAACTTCAGCTTTTTAGCATTGGATAGTTTGCAGGCATCGTGTACCGACCGATGAATCTGTTCGTCCACAATAACAGTATCATGACGGCTGGGAAGTGTGGAAAACAAAGCCAGATTCGCATTATATCCGGATGGAAAAAGCAGCGCAGACTCAAACTGATGTTTTTGAGCAATATCCTTTTCCACCGAAACCGCAATATCACTGTTGCCGCTAATTAACCTTGAACCTGTACTTCCGGAAAGCAGCTGAGGGTTATCTGTAACCTTTTGCAGCAGTAATTGTTGAAGCTCTTTACTTTTTGCAAATCCAAGATAGTCATTGGAATAAAAATCGATTCCATAGGATTGAATCCGCAAACGCCTTAACGTCCCTTCCTCCTTTCTTTTGTCAAGAGATTCCTGAAAATGAAAGATACTACTAAGCATAGTTCAATTGAGCGACTTCCTGAGTAATTGCATTAATCCACTCCTGATGCAGTTCTTTTTCTATAGTTAAAATATTTTCTGCATGGTGCTTCCAGTCTGGTGAAAATTCATTAAGCTGATGAATCATTTCTTCCAAATGCCCTTCTTCTTCAAGAATGATCGATTTTACCATAATTTTAGAAGAAGCTTCGGTAAGCGCCTGCTGATATACGGGATAAAGCTCATCTGCACGAACTTCAATAGCATAGGTTACAAAAAGATAAGCAGCATATTTAATATCTGTTTTGTCAAGGTTGAAAGCCTTCTGAAGATAACGACAGGCTTTAATATCCAATGAGTGAAGATATTGACTTGTGGCGATAGGTGCCAGAAGTTCTGTGCTTTCGTAGGTTTTGCAGAGTTCAGGATTTATTTTCCCGATTTGTTTCTTTAAATAATAAGCGTGACGGTGCTCTTCAGCAGCATGTTTCAACTGAATCTGAGAAACCAATGTTGGATGTTCACATTTTGATATTTTTCTTGCACCGGCATTTTCCATAAAAGAAAGTGTATTCAGCCACTTGGCATGCGTACTTCCTTCCTGTACAATTTTTTTTAACAGATGATGAAATTCCATAGATTTTTATTTTGATGTCAAAAGTAGTATATTGCCGGATGGTTGTATGGTGCCAGTTTTGATATTATGGATAGTCCGGTTAGAATTCCCTATGAAAGTTTTATTAAAATAGATAGAAAGTCAGATACTTCTATCTATTTACAGATTGCCAATCAGCTAATCAATGCCATTCAGAGAGGATTTCTGCCTTTCGGAACGAAACTGCCGGGGACAAGAACGTTTAGTGAAATGTTGGAAATCCACAGAAATACGGCAGTTGCGGTGTATGATGAACTGTCTGCTCAGGGTTGGACAGAGAGTTTTCCCAACAAAGGAACGTTTGTCATTGGAAAAGATCAGGAAAAACCTGTAAAATTGAACGATTTTGAGCAGAATAATCTTCAAAACTACCCTGTTTCGACTGGTTTTTCATTCAAAACATCCAATATTCTTGATAATCCTTTTGAACATTCAAACTGTGAATATGTCTTTAATGATGGGGTACCGGATATCCGCTTAACTCAAATCGGACAGCATTCGAGGTTTTATAGTTCTATTTTGAAACGCAAATCCAATCAAAAAGCGCTGGGACATTATAATCATGACGGAAGTGAATTTTTTAAAGAACATTTATCCCAATATCTGAACCTTTCCCGTGGACTTCCTATTTCCAAGAATAATCTGCTCATCACCCGAAGTACGGAAATGAGTATTTATATTGTTTCCGAAATTCTTCTTTCTGCAGGTGATACCGTATTGGTAGGTGCTTTGAGCTATTTCTCCGTCAATATGATCTTTATGAAAGCTGGAGTTGATATTGTTTCTATTCCTATTGATGAAGAAGGAATTATAGTGGAAAGTGTTCGTGAAGCCTGTAAAAAGCAGAAAATACGGATGCTCTATCTGACTCCTCACCACCACTATCCTACTACGGTTGCTTTGAGTGCTCAAAGAAGATTTGAGTTATTGGAATTAGCGAATGAATATGGATTTATTATTCTGGAAGATGATTATGATTATGAATTTCATTACGATAAAAGCCCTATTCTTCCGTTAGCCAGTGCTGATACAAACGGAATGGTAATCTATATTGGCTCTTTCGGTAAATCGTTAGCCCCAGGATTCAGGACAGGATTTATTGTTGCTCCGGAGAATCTGATGACGGAAATGCGTAAATATCTTGGTATTATTGACCGTCAGGGAGATATTCTGATGGAAAGAGCGCTTGGAGAAATGATTGCAGAAGGGGAAATTAATCGTTATCTGAAGAAATCTTTAAAAGTTTATCAGGAAAGACGTGATTATTTTTCTGTATTACTGGAAGAGAATCTTGGGGATTTTATTACTTTTCAAAAGCCTTCGGGAGGGCTCGCCATATGGCTGGAATGGAATATTCCGCTAAATCTAATGCAGCTGAGCCGAAACTGTGCAAAAGACAATCTTTTCATTCCTAAAACGTTGCTGTATCAGAATAAAGGGCTTACAGCGATGCGTCTGGGATTTGGAGATCTTAATTTTGAAGAGATGAACAAAGGGATTGAGGTTTTTTCAAAAAATGTGAAGGAATTAATTGGGTAATTAAATCTCTCGCAGATTTAGAAGATTCTGCAGATTTTTCATAGATACCAATAAAGTTTGTGAAAAATTACATCATATTTCCTGCTGAAAATCTAATATTGAGCCAAGTCGAAATGTTCTTGCGTCTTAAAAATGCATGAATATTAAAAAATTTGCACCTTTGCGATTTTCCAAAAAAAGATATTATTTAATTTTTTGTTCGCAAAGATTTCTATGTTAATACACAAGAGAAATTTGAATTTTTTATTGACACAAATTCTTCTTTTTGTAAAAATGGCTGTTTTCTATTGATGACAGCCATTATTCTGTGTACTAATTTATTTCTTACCGCATTCAGGACACTCATTTTATTTTTTCCTTCACTTACTTTTCTTAGGAAATAAGTTTTTAATTCCTTATCTGATCTTATACTTGCCATTGCTGACATATG
>NZ_QICI01000076.1 GCF_004119445.1 Chryseobacterium sp. CH21
AAAATATTTTTCCACATAGAGAGTTTTGTCTAAGCCCTTGATAATTGGTCGCAAACCTTAATTTCTATTATGACCTTACTCTCAAAGAAACAGGGTTCATAATCTTTGCATAGGTCTAAAAACCTTTGGCGCTTAATGATTCACCCTGTTTCTTGTGGATTAATTAATACTATAAAGTTAATTTACGTAATTCAAAAAACTTTATAATACAAACTAAAGGGCGTTACACTCAGCAAAGGGATTCGAGTAATATTTATATCAACTAACCCACTATTCAATAGGAACGGACTTTAGCCCGTTTAATAAAAACAAAATTTCCAACGGCTTTAGCATAAATTTTATTCTGATTATGAATTTTGCAAGTTTGATTCTTACGGAATGACAATGTGAATGGATAAATAAGGCGTATAGTTTGTCTATTCCGTAGGAATCTACCCTTTACAATATCAACACTTTAATTCACTAATACTATCACTCACAAACTCTCTAATCCTCTCGCTCAACACACCTCATCCCAAAAACATCAGAATTCTTTACCAAAGATTAAATATAATATCTGGATTTCTGCGGAATGACAAACTGGGTGGCTATACATTGCTGCCGATTAAAAACGAAAACTCCCCACATTACTGTGAGGAGTTTCCTGTTTATGATTATAATAAGCTGATTTATCTTTGAACTGCTTTTTTCATATTAGCATCAGGACGTAAAATTCTGTAACGAACTTCAATATCTTTCGGTACATAGAATACCAATGGAAGTTTGCTGTTGTATCTTACCGTTTCAGGTTTTAGGGTAACAAACTTTTTGGTCAGTTTTTTATCCATACATCCCATTAGTGTTCCTGCTGTTTCCCCTTTAGATTCTACTTCATAATAGTTATATCCCCATCCCTGAAGGTCCTGGGTTTTCATTTCTCCCATTAAGAAATAGTTGTTACAGTCTAACATTTTCTCAGCTCCTACAAAAAGTTCAACTTTTAAATCGTTTTCATTTTTTGCTACAGGAAGCTGAATATATACTTGCTTATATCCGTCTTTTGCTTTGGGGAACATTTCAATCTTTAGTTTTTCAAACTTTTCTGCTTTCTTTTGTGCGAAAGCATTTACTCCAGCCATTAATACTAATCCTGTGATTAAAGTTTTAGAAAATTTCATCTTTTAATAATTTTTTTAATTGATACTATCTTAATTCCAAAAACTATTCCAAAATTAAACAATTGTTTGATTTTTCGATTTAATTCTATTTTTATTTTTAAATCTTTAACAAAAAAACTGCAGTAAAAATTACTACAGTTTTCTATGTTGATCAGTTACTCTGAAATGGTCACATTACTTCCTTTTGTATGCGCATTCATCTGCGGTGCGTAATAATTCTGCATGGTTGTAATTCCGTTGGAGAATTTACCGGATGCATTGGCTACCACATCGTATTCAAATACATATTTTCCTTTTGGCATGTATTGAATATAGAAATTCGTAGAGGCATCTTTAGTCGACTGATAATATCCCAGGTTATTCTTCCATTGATATCCTGACAATACATCTACAGGTTCGAATCCTGCGGCACGCATATCTTTAATATGAATGAATTCCATAGCTCTGTCTGTGTTCAGAATCATTCTTACGGTTACTTTATCTCCTACTTTCAATGGTGTTTCAGAAGAGATTTTCTGAAGTTCTTCTCCGTTCACCGTTTTTACTTTTTTATAAAGTTCTTTTGTTACAGAGATATAGTTTTCAGAAGATTTAATTTTATCAAGGTCTTCATAATACTGCCAGAATAATCCTCCCTGAACAATTCCGGGACCTGGTTTTGTAACGGTTACGGTTGCTAAGTTTTTATCTATAGCTTCTGGTTTCACTGTTGATTTCACATATCCTGTAGCTTGTGTCTGAGGAGCTAATTCTTTTCCGCCCCAAACAATGGTGGCTTTATCACTTTCTGTTCCAGTCCATGATTTTCCTGAATTTAAAATAGTAAAGATCACTTCCGCTGTTCCTCTTGAGCTTCCCCATGAGTTGACTTCTTTCTGCGTTACCAGCCAGATTTTCATGTCTTCAATGAAATTTTGGTTGTTAGATTGCAACTTATTGAAAGCTTCCAATGCTCCGGCATGGTTGACTACTTTAGAACCGAACCATCCCCAATCATTCAGGTTTTGTTTCCAATAGATACCTTGTGTTTTGGTATCTGTGGAGGTTTCCTTAAGATATGTCATTAATTTAGAAGAAACATCTTTCAGACCATAATCATTCATTAATAATGCGGCACGGTGAAGTCCGAAGAATGTAAAATCGGTAATTTTAGCTGTCTTTGCTTTTTGTTTCACTAATGTTTTCAGGGTAGCACCTTTTCCTTTCAAAGGATATTGCTGTTCCCAGTAGTTTCTGGTATCAAGATAATCTATTGCCCAGTTATTCCAGACATTTCCTTTTTTCACATCGAAATACTTGCTGACTTCATTGTCTACATACTGAATCAGTTTGGCTACGATCGTTTTCTGCTCTGAACTTTGATAGTCCTTCACATTATCTTTTAACCAAGAATTGATTTTTCCAAGGTTTTTAAGGATATACAATGATGTTCCGTAAGAACTTGGATAACCAGGATACCAAGAGAATCCACCATCAGGGTTCTGTAACTTTTTGAAATCATCCCAATCCTGATTGATAGAATTTTTCATTGTATTTGCATCAAATAATAACGCAAGCTTTTGCATCTGCTCGCCTTCATTTTTGCTTTCTAATACCCAAGGAGTTTCTTCCAATAACAATTGCTTCAATTCCTGATTTTTTTCAAGATTTGAATTTAATAATCCTTTGTTCTGATATTCCTCGAAAATAGTTTTCATTTTCGGATTGGCCTTAAATATTTCTGAAGCCAACACGTCTGCAAACCATTTATTAAAGATGACATCCGCAGAGTTATTCTGATCATTTTTCAGACTCGGAAGAGCAAACATGATCTCCCAGATCGGATTGGTAGTCAGCTCCAGTGTATTGGAAACATTAGAAGCTGTTGTGGAGGTATTGTTTTTAAGATTATCCAGTACAAAAGTTTTGGTTTCGCCTTCTTTCACAAAAACCGGAACGGCATCTGTTACCAGCATTCTGTTAGGTAATACAGCAACGGCTTGTTGTTCTCCATCGGAATACGCTCCTGCTTTCGCAACCACTTTGAAGATAATGGAAGAAACATTGTCCGGAACTTTCAATTTCCATGTCAATGCACTGCTTCCGTTTTCATTCAGACTGAAGTTTTGTACTCCTGAAGTGATTCCGAATTTAGAAGAAATATTTTCATTGGTAAAGGCATCCAGGATCTGTAATTCAGCAGAACCATTTAGTTTTTTATCGGTAAGGTTTGATAGTTTCGACTGCAGATTCAGTTCGTCATCTTCTCTCAGGAATCTCGGATAATTTGGCGTTACTGAGAATTCTTTTTGAGTTACCACTTCTTTTTCCAACGTAGCAGCTCTTGCATCCTGAGTGTGTGCAAGGAACATTAATTTCCATTTTGTCAACGCTTCCGGAGATGTGAACTCAAAACTTACATTTCCTTCTGCATCAGTTTTTAAATCCGGATAGAAGAATGCCGTTTCATTCAGATTTTTACGGACAGCTACTTTATCCAGCTCTTTTGCTTTATCATCCTGATCTATCACTCCGTCTGCATTAGAAGCCATTGCATCTACCTCCTCATTCACCGCAACTTCTCTTGCAACTGTAGCTTTAGCAGTCTTAAATCTTGCCCCTGCAATGGGTGCTGGCGGGGCCATATGACTTTCAACCATCACTCCTGCTGCTTGTCCTTGTAATGTATAGAAAAGGTCGCCATCAAACCAGTTAAACTGCGGAACCTGCACTTCTCTGCCATCGAAATATGCTAGTCTCTTCTGATAGCTTTCCTGTTGCAGATAATTTCTGATCCCATAAGAAGTAACAATCACAAATGGAGTATATAGTTTTCTCCAGCTATAATTGTTTGCAGCAAATTGATCCAACGACATATCATACATATTCGCCAATACCTCTGCACTGATCTTTTCGTTATCATTTCCGGTTACTTTTACCGTCCATTTTTCCTTCACATTAGGTTCCAGTTTATCTCTGAATGTTACCGTTTCAATTTTCAAAGGTTTTTCTGTGTCTTTTATTTTTAAAGAAACAGATTCTGTATTCACATCATTAAATGCTACCAGCTGAAACTGAAGGTTCAGATCTGATACACTTTTATCTTTAGGAATTTCAGCAGTATATTTTAATATTCCTTTTTTCATCTGATGAACTTCTGAAACCGTTTTTCCAGATCCATCCTGAACAAAAACATTTACCAAAGCATCAGGAACTGCTGAGTAAACATAAACTTTTGCCTTTTCTCCTCTTGATAATTCTTCTTTCGGAGCAATGACTGTAAGGAATGTTTTCTGAGTTGATTTTAAAGCTGTTTTATCCCAAACACTGAAATACTGTGAAGTTTTGATGGTATCTTTTCCTTCAATATTAAAAAGTTCAAGTTCATAATCTCCGGTTTCCAGTTTTCCAAGGTCAAGCTGAGCATTATCGGCGGATGGCTGCTGTTGTCTTTCAACCACTACTTTTTCAGTTTTCCAATTCTTGATCTCATCATTTTTATCAAAAAGATCGTGTGGGAATTTGCTGATGAATTCTTCTTTTGAATATTTCGGCAGATTTTGAACATCAGATTTGAAATTCTCTCTGAAAATCCTATCCGGAGCAGTTAATTTTGATAGCTTAACCTGATATGGCTTCTTAAGATTCTGATCGTTGTAATTTTTGGTTTCTACCTTCACTTTCACATTTTCATCTGCAAAAATATTGCTGATGTTTTCTGCCTGAATATAGTGAGAGACCGAAGCTACTTTTAATTGTGTATTGGCAATCTGCGTTTCTCCGTTGATGTCTGTAACAGAAGCATTGATTGCATAATTATCAATCTGGATTCCTTCCAGTTTTTCATCTTTTTTAAGCTCCAAATGAATGATAAATTCTCCTTTTTCATTGGTTTTTGCTTCACCCAGAATAGAATTTTCGTTATCATCATTCTGCGGATACCAGCTGAAATATCTCCATCTGATATTTTGTTTTTTGATTTCATAGTTCACTGTAGTATTACTCAGTGGAACACCGGAAAACATAACTGCTTTCCCTTTTAAATCAATAGTCTGGCCATATTTATATTCATCTTTTACCGGATCAAAGGTTACTTCAAATTTTGGTCTCTTGTATTCTTCTACCCTGAAGTTCTTATATCCCTGGCTTTCTCCATCTATTCTCAGATAAAAATTACCGTTTAATTTTCCTTTCGGAAGGATAAAACTTCCGTGATAAGAGCCAAATTCATTGGTGGTAAATTCCTGTGAAGAAACCTCTTCGCTATTGGTATTCAACAACGTAATTTTTTGTTTTAATCCTGAAAGCACAGCTTCAACTTCTTTATTCATTCTGGTGTTGATCACCTTGAAATAAACAGTCTGTCCGGGACGGTAGATTCCTCTGTCAATGAAAATCTGAGCTGTTGAACGGGTTTGTTTATTTGGATTATAATCATCAGCATACCCTCTGTTTCCATACACCTGCATGATCTGGAAATCATTGGTTTTGGGCTGCTGAATCAGGAATGTTCTGTAATAGTCTTTGTTTTCAGAAGAAGGAAACATAAATACTCCGTTTGTATTGGTTGTTCCTTCAATTTTGGTTAATGTTTTATTGGAAACAAATTCATAAAATCGAAGACCTTCATTGGCTAAAGGTTTCCCATTTTCACTGTTTACCAATTTCAATTCATCAGAAAGAGGCTTTCTGTCTGTTTTAGATTGATAGATGATTCTGTTTCCTGAAACCAGAAAATAGAAGTTTTGTCTGAAATCCGTATCTTTCATATCTGCTCCTGCCACAGTAAATTCTGCAACATACACTCCTGAAGGAAGTGGTTTCACTTCCAGTGAAGTTTTATGATTCTGATAATCCTTAGGATCCGGAAGCAGAAATGTTTCTTTTCTTACGAGATTCTTTTTTAGTTTAGTGAAGATATCGGAATAAGAGTCCTGAACATACCGAAGTAATGAGGTAAAATCATCTTTTACTTCATAAATATTCAGGGTAAATTCTGATACATTTTTGTATTCTGCCACAAAATGAATCGGCAGATTATTCTGAGTCTGAGATTCGTATTTTAAGTTGAGATATGGATTGATAATCTGAGCTTCTTTGCTTTTGATATTATCAAGGAAAAGAGATTTTGGATATTCACTTTTAGCCTGACCAGCCAATGCGATTGCTTCTTTAGGTTTCTTCTGATTAACGAGCTCATCCATAATGTCTGCCATGATCATTACTTTATAATCACCTTCCACATTAGATTTCACAAGATCCTGAAGCTGCTGAAGTTTGTCTTTACAATGATTGAAATTACAGTTTTCTGTGATCTTCACTTTCATGAAATAGAGTTTTGCATTCCCACTGTTCTGGGCAATCAGTTCATCATAAATGGCATTAATTGTTGTATGGTTTGCTGTAAGTTCATTTTTAGTGAAAATATTATTTTCAGATAAAAATTCTATTTTCTTGACTGCATACCACTCCGATAGCGTTGGAAAATAAGATACATCATCTGTTCCGGAAAAAATATTCTTATATTTTTCCAGAGAGATTTTTTTCATTTCAGCTTTCTCCTGATCAAGATCCTGATAATTTTTCGTTAAATAATTTTTGAAATCAAGCTTACTCCAGGTTTCAATCTGTGAAACATCCTGAGAATTGATATTGGTTCTTCCGTTTATTTTCCATGAATTCTGATTGTAATAATCCATGAAGAAACCATTCAGCAGAACTTTATAAACCAGTTTACCTTCTCCATTTATTTTGCCTTCTGCATCTTTAAGTTTTTTGAAAAACTGAGAAGCGGCATCATTCTGATCATCATCCACTGTTTGGTTTACAATACTGAATTCCGCTTTCAGAGAACGGATCAGCTCGAAGGCATTATTTTCTTTCATGGCTTGTTTTTGTATGTCTAAAATAATGGGAAGATTAGATTTATAGGCTCCTTTTGTACTGTTATCAGACACTTTTTTCCATTGGGTATCATAATATTTTTGTGCCGATACCGTTGAAAAGCTTAGCATTACAAGCAAAAGCAGAAAAATCTTGGAAAATCTTTTCATATATATTAATTTTGATAAATGAACATCTTAAAAATACTGAAAAAAACCGTCATAGACAGCCAGATTTATGTCTCCCTTATGGGAACTCTTTTTGCAGTATTTTTCATGAAAGAGCAAAACACATTCCGTTTCCCCACTTTTGCACTTATTTTCATCACTTATTTCAGTGGTTATCTGTATACTAAATATCAATATACCAGGCATTTCTTCAAAATTGTGGTCATCAATGCCATTGCAGGAATTGTTTGTGCTTTTTTAATCATCCATAATCATAATGAAATAAGACTTTTGAAATGGTTTATTATTGTAGTTTTGGGATTGCTTTACAACAGCTTTTTTCTTGATGTTTATATCCGGAAAATCCCTTTACTGAAGGTTTTCTATGTAGGATTGGTATGGGCATTGGTCAACTGCTGGCTTACCCTTCCGGAATTCAGTATCCCTATTTTTCTGATCAGCTTCTTCTTCATTACTGCCCTTGTTCTTCCTTTCGACATACGGGATATGAAAAGTGATACCGTAAAAACTTTCCCCATGCTAATAGGAGTAGATAACACGAAGTATATCGCTTATGTTCTTGTTTTTATCAGCAATATGATTGGGATCTTTTATCTTGAATTACAATATGCCCTGGCTTTTTTTATGGCAAGCATTGTAACTTATATTCTTATCTATTTCTCTGATAATAAAAGAGATGACGCTTATTACTCATTTGGGGTAGAAACTTGTTCGGCACTTCCTTTTTTATTTTTACTAATAATGGAGTATTTTTGACGAATGATTATCAAAAAGCTTTCCCTCTACAATTTCAAAAACCACTCTGAGAAAAAATTTGAATTTTCCCCGCAGATCAACTGTTTTGTGGGAAATAATGGTGTGGGAAAGACCAATATACTGGATGCATTGCATTATTTGTCGGTAGGAAAAAGCTTTTTAGGAAATACTGATTTTAACAATATTAAAAAGGAGGAAGACTTTTTTACTATTGATGCTGAAATTCAGAATAAAGACAGTGAAGATATCATCAGAATTACCCAACCCAAGGAATCTAAAAAGGTGATCAAAAAAATGATAAAAGCTATGACAGGCTTGCAGATCATATTGGATACTTGCCAAGTGTTATGATCTCACCTTATGATTCTAATCTTATTTCAGATTCCGGAGAAAGCAGACGTAAGTTTCTGGATGCGATGATCTCTCAAACGGATTCAGAATATCTTTTTGATCTTATCCAATATCAGAAAACCATTCAACAGCGAAATGCTTTACTGAAATATTTTGCCAAGAACAGAACCTGGGACAAAGATTCATTAGAAATTTATGATGACCCGATCACCAGATTTGGGACTAAAATTTTTAAGAAAAGAAAAGAGTTTGTAGAGCAACTTAACCCTATTGTTCAGAATTTCTATCAGATTATTTCCGGTGGAAAAGAAACTGTATCCGTAATTTATGAATCTCATTTGCTGGAAGATTCTTTTGAAAACCTTTTAAAAGAAAGCCTTGAAAGAGACCGTATGCTGACTTACACTTCAAAAGGAATTCATAAGGATGATCTTCTTTTTGAAATGAATCATGTTTTAATTAAGAAAATCGGATCTCAGGGGCAGCAGAAATCTTTCTTGATCTCTTTAAAACTGGCTCAGATGAGTCTCGTAAAGGAACTCACCAAAAAGACTCCTATCCTGTTGCTTGATGATATTTTTGATAAGCTTGATGATACCAGAGTTTCGCAATTGATTGAACTTGTCAATAAAGAAAGCTTTGGTCAGATTTTCATTACGGATACTCATAGAGAGCGTACTGAAAGTGTTGTGAAAAAGATTAATGAGGAGAGTATAATTTTTGAGTTATGACATCAAAAATCCTCATCTTGTTATTTTCAGTAATTTTTCTTTATTCTTATGGACAAAAGAAAAAACCTGTAGATCTGTTAGCAGAATATCATTCTTTCAAAGATGGTGATCTCAAAAAGAATTTTAAACCCACACCACTCAATAAGAGAATAGCTACTTTCCCTTTTAACAAAGCAACTAAGGTAAAAATTATATCTTATAATCTGAATTTAAAAAGAAGTACTGCTAATTCTTATATAACACCACCGCTGCCGCCAAAAACAAAGGAAGATTCCATTATAATTACAAAATATTATGACAGCATCAAAAAAAATGCAACGTTTGAATTAAGAGAAGCTATTGAACAATCTATCTTTGATGGCATTCAAGAATCTAAAATTTTAACGTTGTCCGAGATTTCAGAACTCACTGATGTAATCTACAACACCTGTGACAAATATTATATTAAATCTGTCTCATCCAGCGGATGTTTTTTCCCAAGAAATGCAATCTTGTTCTATGATGAAAGTGGTAAAATTTTTGCTTATTTTGAAATTTGTTTTGAATGTTCAGGAATTGAATCTTCACCCAGAAATATATTAGATCCTTTCAAAATGTGTGAGTATCTTTATCCTGATTTGCAAAAGTTTTTTAAAAGTAAAGGGTTAGCAACTGAATATGTAGAGAAAAAATAGTATGAAGAAGAAAAAACGTGAATATCAATCCTCTGAACTGGTAAAATCTTTTGCCAGAATTTATGGCTTTGAGCATAAACTTGTTGCTTTTGACATTAAAGATTTCCTTGAAGAATATCTTGATGAAAGTCTTTTCAAAGAAATAAAAAGCGTCAATATAGAAAATGAATGTATTATTATTAGAATTGATTCTCCTCTTTTGAAGCATGATTTCAAAATGCGTAAAAGCTTTTATCTCAAAAAGTTCCAGGATAAATTTGGAGTTGATAAATTTAATGATCTTCAAATTTTATAGGAATAAAGGGGTTAATCCACATAAAATAATTCACCACCATTGAAATTATTTTGAATTCATTGGATTTAATATGTATCTTTAATACCCATTAATAACTCATTTTTACTATGAAAAAGATACTTAAATCAAAGAAATTATCAAGAGAAACATTAAAGGCAACCCAAGGAGCTGGGCAAATGGTTTGCTGTGCTGTAAGTTGTGCAGATCTTAGTCAATGTGGTTTTTGGGAACAGCTTCCCGCAGAATGTCCGGAACTTCCTTATTGTGTTTAAAAAAATAGATCTCTATAGAAAAATGCTACCCGAGGGTAGCATTTTTTATTAGAATTTATAAATATCACTTTTTTTGATATCCTTTAAGTATAATTCCATATTAATTGATATATTTATCATTCAAAAAAAATTAATACTATGAAAAAATCAATTGCATCAAAAAAACTGACAAGAAAAACTTTAAAAACAATACAAGGAGGTGGCGTTGGACAGATCTGCTGTGCTGTAAGCTGCGCTAATGAAAACGAATGTGCTTATTGGACAACTTTACCAACAAAGTGTCCTTTGCTTCCTATTTGCCTTTAATAGTTATAACAATAGAAAAATGCTACCGTTGGGTAGCATTTTTTATATTATTAATGTTCATCTGATTTATTAGAAATAGTGCTGCTCATCAAATCATCTGCCTGTTTATCAAGTCTGGAACGTAATGGCAGAAAGAATTTCAGGGGATGCTTTGTAAAGTACCTGAAAATTTCTTTATAGATTTCACTTACCTGTCCGAAATTCATCTTTCTTGATCTGAATGCCAAGAACATAGACAAACTAAAACTTACTAAAAAGTTGAAGAAACCGATTAGAAATACTGTTACAAAAGACATCCAGAATGTATAAGAATCTACAGAGAAGTCTTTCCCATACAATCCTAATGCAAAGTTTCCTGCTGCGAAAGTAATGTGTCTGATGTCCAGATCCAGTCCGAAAAACATTCCTACCGGAGCTGTTGCACCCAGAAAAACTCCAAACCAGAAATTGGAAATGATTCCCGGCCAGTTTTTAGCATAATATTTTGAAAGTCCTTTTGCAAATTTCTTTCCGAAAAAGCTTCTGATAGAAAGGTTTTTGGCAATTCTTTCGGGTATCTGATAAAATACGGAGTTGTTCCCGATATTCCCTGAGATAATTCCGGAAATAAAAAGATAGAATCCGGCAATACTTGCATGCAGAATTGCTTTTGATTTAAAGGGATCAAGATCTTTTAATAATTTATCAGAACGTTCTACAGCAAGGTTTTGAGAGAAAAATACATCCAGTCCGTAAATGATGGCAAGTGCTACCGGAAAGGCAAGCAATACATTTCCTACAAAGGCAATGAACTGACTTCTGAACAGTTTAGATACCAGATGGGCAAATTCTGTATTGTTTCTTTGGGCATTTCCTTCTTCGGATAATACTTTAGTCATCGTAGCGGCAGTCATTGCCGGCTGTTTTGTAGCTAAAGTAAAGCCCATCAGATAGATCATCACAAATCCCATTGCATAGTTCATGGAGTACAAGAAAGCATGGGAAAAGTCACTGCCAGGGATGTACCCATAAAGCATTTTCAGAACACAGAGTGCTCCTACAATGATTCCTCCACCGCTCGCTTTGTAGAACATAGTCATATATTCTTTTCGGGTAGAAGTAATATAATGCGTTCCGGTTTCTGCAGTGTGATTGGTAATAAGGTGTGAAATCAATCTCGTACTGTCATTGATCAGGTCTGAGATATTATTCTTATGAGATTTATAGTTCAGAATATTAAAAATCAGCTGTTTAGATTTTATCTGAACATCCTCATCGGTATCTATAACCAACAACTGAACAATTTCATAAATTCTTTCAGTCTGCTGACGGATTTTTAACAGAGATTGATTAATCTTTCCTGAAATACCATATTTGGCGGAATTTTTAAAAGCAATATTCACAAACTCCTGACATTGTTCTGCATAGATTTTAATTTGTTTATATCTGCTGTCTTTAGAATGCAGCTGAAGTTCAGGATCTTTTACCAAATCTTCAGCTAGAGTTTCCAGCTCATTCTGAAGGGCAAGAAACGGATTATCCAGATTTCTATACTGCGGAGCCATTCTTACCACTTCCACTTCCATAGCCATCCCTGTAACCCTCCACGAAAGGATATTCATAGAGAAGATGAGCTCTTTTTTCACATTAGGCTTCACAATAAAATCTGAAGCTCCCAGTATGTTTAAAAATTCATTAATCTCATTTTCCGGAAGATTATGCAGGTATCTAAGATCCTTTTGGGGTCTCATACTGACATTATCAATCATATACCAAACTGTTTTTTCATTTTCAACAGGTGGTAAAACTTTATTCAGGATTCTTTTTTTAAGCTCCGGAAAAAAGGCATTTTCTGAAAGGATATTAGCTTCTGTGAGTGAAAGATTGAAAGGTCTTCCTCTAAAAATATTGTGAATGTAATATTTAAAGTTTTCAGCAAAATTAGGATTGCTTCTAAAGAAATTAAGCACATCTGTGAAGTCTGCCTCTTTAATAGTCTCAAGAAACTCTGCAAAGGGTTCTAAAGAAAGGGTTTCATTCTTAAAAGAAAAGTATTTTTTAAGAACTGACTCAAAGTTTGTGCTGGAATTAAAGAATTTCATTAGTACAAAGATACTATTTCAAACTCACATTCCTCATCTGTCTCATGATCCAATTATGTTTCTTTCTTAGATAAGGTGACGGATTTTTTGGATCATATTTCTTCGGATTAGGCAATACAGCAGCAATCCAGGCTGCATCTGAAACACTTAGATCTTTGGATGATTTTCCAAAATAATATTGTGCAGCAGCTTCCACTCCAAATACGCCCTGCCCCATTTCAATGGAGTTCAGGTATCTTTCAAGAATAATATCTTTACTCCATACTTTTTCGATGATAAAGGTATAAACTGCTTCCAGCCCTTTTCTTACCCAGCTTCTGCCTTGCCAAAGAAATACATTCTTCGCAGTCTGCTGGGAAATAGTACTTCCACCTCTTATTTTTTTTCCTTTCTCATTGTTTTTCATCGCTTTTTCGATGGCTGTATAATCAAAACCGTCATGATCAAAGAATTTCTGATCTTCTGAGGCTATTACTGCTTTTTTCACGTTGTTTCCCATCTCATCGTAGGAAATATAATCTCTGTGAAGTTTCCCATATTCAAAAAGCCCTCCTATCTGGGTAAGCGTGATCGGCGGATTAAAGAATCTGCCCCAGATAATAAAGACTACATTCAAAACAAGAATGATGAAGATAAGCTGTTTAATTTTTTTCCACATAATTTGATAACAAGGAAAGGCAAAAATAAGCAAATACTATGATTTACTGCAATTCTTTCATATAAGTAAGCTGATAATCCGGTAAAAGTTCAGGATGAAAGATCTTAATATAGTCTTTAAGAATAAGATCTGCTCTTACCACACCACTTTCGAAAAAATCATTTGCTTTCAGTTTTTCTTTTCCTGCAATGGTATAGATCTTCCCTTTATTGAAGACATCCAGTTTTCCATAAAAAGGATTCATTCCCAGCATTTCTTTTTTCGAAGTATGGCTTCCTGCATTTACCCAATACTGTACACCTCCGGCTTTAGCATACACTTCTTCAAAACTCATTGTCAAAGCTTTTTCATCTTTATTATCCTTCATGATGTAATTGGCATTGGCATCCGAAATATAATGCGCAACAGAAGTATTTCCGCCCGGAAGATACCAGACATCTCCATACATTTCATTAGCAAGAACAACAGGTTTTTCTTTGGCAGTGGAAGCAAGCTTCTTCAAATCATTATAATTTTTTTCAACTTCCTGATATTTTACATCTGCTTCTTTTTCCTTTCCTAAGAGCTCTCCGAAAAGCTTGATGTAAGCCGTTTTTTCCAAAGGCTTCTGCTCCATGTACTCGTCCAGAAATACAACCTGAATCCCATTGTTTTTCAAAAGTTCATAGGTATTATCAAAACTGGCAATATGATTGGTAAAAATAACATCCGGCTTCATCGAAATGATCTTTTCCACATCATATTTCTGTTCGCTTCCTACGTTTTGGATTTTCCCCTCTTTCATCAGATTCTGAATTTTATCTGAATAAATATACTCCGGACTGGAAACTCCTATGATTAAATTTTCTGCTCCAAGCTCCGAAATATACCCTGCCATACTTGCATTCAACAGGATGATTTTCTTAAATGGAGTTTGATTTTGCTTAAAATTATAGGTAAAATTTCCTGATTTCAGTTCCAAACTACCGTCATGTTCCTTATATTGGGTGCGTCCTGAGATATTTGTCCAATCTGTGGACGAAATTTTTGATTCTCTTTTACAGGCAATTAGCGTAAATACCGTAAATAAAAGTAAAATTTTCTGTTTCATTCTCCAAAGAACGGAAAAAAGTGGTATATTTGCAACCGTTAAACAACAAGATAACACAAGGCCTCGTGGCGCAACTGAATAGCGCATCTGATTACGGCTCAGAAGGTTACAGGTTTGAATCCTGTCGAGGTCACCAAAAGCCAAATAGCGCCACTTTAAGACAAGTGGCGTTTTTTTTATTTTACTTTGATAAGAAATTAGTTCATTATACCTACCTCACCTCTTAATTGTATAAAAAGGTAGTAAGATCAAACGAATAAACTAATTATGAATTAGCTTTATAGAAAAGATTTGGCATGGTTTGTATATTCAATTGTATAATGATTTTTATCCTTACCTACATAGATAAACTTATATTTTGGAAGTTGTACCTTATTTAATTTAATATCCTGTTTATTATCAATAGTAATTATAACATCTTTATTGTTAAAAACTATACAAGCAGTCGTAAACCCTAGCATTGATACAGTTTCAGCTCTTTTATAAAGGACTAAACTATATCCATTCTTAACTGTTATAAAATTATTGAATTCGGATGTAAAAGTTAAAAATGATTTATTTTTATCATATGTATTAAATTTTTCAATTAGCACCTTCGAGCGCACATTATCAACAACATTCATCTCTACACCATATTTCTCGGAGATTTTAATAGTTGAACAACCGATAAAAACGAATGGAAATAAAAATATTGTTAAATAACTTATTCTTATATCCATCGTTTTAGAAACAATAAGCCTGAAGATCATATAAATGTAAGCAATACTTATTTATTAGGCATATATGAACATTCTCTAAAAAAGGATAGGTGCTTTTTAAAAACTCAGCTGTTTTACCTTGTTCATCATAGTAATATTTTTCTCTTTTGTTTCTAATTAATATCCATGATTTTAAATTATAGTCAGAATATAATGTATCTTTTTTTGATGTAATAAATGCAAAAATATACTCCTGCAGTGTACTTTTCGGCAATTCTTTATAGGTTTCTATTTCAGAGAGAAAAGCAGCCTTATTCATAAATAAAAACATATGTTCATCAGTTTGGTTCCAAAATATTTGAGGGTTAATATTAGAAGAATAACTATCAACTCCCATAAATCTTACTATTTTTACGGGTTTTGAAAAATCTGAGTAAATATTTTTAATATGACATGATAATAAAAAAAACAATAGGCAAAATGAAACTAATTTTCTCATACTTATTTCTTTATTTTATTTGACAATACTCCGGTCGTTTTTACATCATAACCTTGATGATTGTTTCTTGGAGCTTCTTTTAGATTAATATTTATTTTTTTGAAATTTCTGTAGTATATTTTTCTTCTGCATTTTTAAAATACGGCGATCCCTCCCTAGTGGAAATATCATTTACTCTTGCTACATATTCATTTGTTGTTTTTGACCCATTTGTACTAGTGGTAAAATTATATGCATGTGAACTTGCAACTATTTTTGAGACAAAATTTATATACTCTTTATGCTACATTTTTAGATTGATTAGACATTAAATTTTGATATTCTCTTATGGTTAAAT
>NZ_QICI01000084.1 GCF_004119445.1 Chryseobacterium sp. CH21
AAACGGAATTGAAGTAATGCTCTACATGACAATGATTGCTTCTATGCTGCTCTTGATTTACAAAAAAGTAAACAATTTAGGATATAAAACAGCTAAAAGACGCATCGCTATGGAACTTCGGGATATGATTACCGCAATTTTAATAATATTTGCGGGGGGTGATCCTGCAAAAGTCTTCAAAACTTAAAACATAAAAAATGGTCGGAAATTTCTTCCGACCATGACTAGCAATAATCTGCCCCTTTTTTGTGTCCTGTTGATGCGTTTCTACCCTTTGTGATAAGGGCATCCTGAAGCAGCATCAGAGCTTCCGCCAGTATTATAAAACTGTTCTTCGATTACTTTTCTCTGATCCTCAGGAATATCCTGTATCTTACGAAGAGTGTTGACCTGAATATGAGGCCAGCTTGTGGTACCTCCGTCATTTCCGAAATCAAATTCAAAGAATACAATTTGCTCATATTGAAGCTGAAGAATCTCTTTTCCGTCTTCAATAACTGTTTCAATCCACATATCCATATCTACTTCTACCGTGGGAACAAAACGGTTTACAAAAGGAACATTTAAAACTCCTCCCTGCGCACCGGTTTTCATCTTGGAAGACATTCTTACATGAACGTAATTGCTGACTTCCTGACCTCTTAAGGTATCTCTAAGCCTAAGATCCGGGCGAACAGAATAAGGATATAGATCGTCTGCCAGTATTCTTTGGGTGTAAATTTTGTTAGAACCCGGATCATTCTCATCCGTTAAGGTTTCATGAACCCAATCCGGTGCCGGCTGATCAAGATCAATAATGTCTTCAGGCGTTACTCCTGCATTCCCCATTGTACGGGAAATGGAAAGGTGATTGGTATCCCATGCATCTTTACCATAAGGAAATTGAGGAGAGCCTTCAATTAAATAGAACGTTGTCTTATTTTTACTTTGAGGAATAATATCTCCCAATAAGGTAATGGTGCTTCCGTGAGGAATAACACCACTTCGCGAGATAGAGTAGTCAGGGATGAAATAAGGGCCATCAAGTCCTGCCCCCGGTTTTATTTCCTGAGCCGGAATAATCTCGTAATAAGGCTGTCCCGGCTGTAGCTGGCTTTGAAGGATATATTGAGGATTTTTTTCTCCGTCTGGTGTAATTCTTAACAAAGGTTCATCTCTGTATTCTCCTGTATAGCCATATTTAGCATCTTCTGTTGAAACAGCATGGATACCGCGGTCTCTTTCAATAGACTCTTTATTTGCAGCATGGTTGTAAACATCACTTAGCCAAAGATACATCCCGTTTTCTTCATGAATAGGAGTGTACTTTAAACCTTCCTGACCTTGTACAGTATTAACGCTTTTAATGCTCTGCTCGTATTTCACAGCCCCACAGAAAAGTTCACTTGCGCCGCCACGGTTACGAACTCCGCCTGGAACGATAGAAAAGGTTAATTTTTCAATATATTCCTCACTGTCAAAAGCAAATTTTCCAGGGATTGTTCCGGGATTGGTTCCTGGCGAAGGCATAATGGTAGTATGCACCCCGCTTGCTAATGAAGGTTTGGTAATATCTTTATTGTAATTAACATTATAGCTTACCCATGTACCATCCAAAGCAGCAAGAATTCCATAATCTACATTATTTTCAATGGCCTGAAGATTATCTTCTCTGAATGGTCTTACCGGATCATCAATAAGCAGTTTTGAATAGCCATCCATAAGCTCAGCCAGATTAGTTTCCTGTTTGCCGGGCATTTTACGGAATAACTGCTCATCTCCTGCCTGGGTACTTTCTTTTTTTCTTTTTAACATGATATATCGTTTTTATGGTTATAAATTGATGTATTCAAAAGTTGGACCCGCATTAGTTTGAGCATCCAACGGCTGCTTCATCAGATTGACAGCCTGTTCTTTCAGTGCATACATATACATGATGGATTTTTCAAGCTCACTCTGGTTACCTTCTACAGCACTTTGTATAGCATCTAATAAACGTCTGTACGTTTTATTAAACTCAACAGCCTGTGCATGTAATTCTTCGTTTTTTACATAGTCTTCCATTTTTGGATTGGGTTTCATCGGATAGGCTTCTTTCCAGTCAACAGGTAAATCTTTTCCTGTAGGTGGAGTGGTCACAGGCATCATCCCGTCTTCATCCATGAAGGGTTCATAATTTCCTCCCAGGTAGAAATGTTCATGAAAAACTTCTTTAAATCTGAAATAATGAGCCAGTTCCACACCTTCTTCAAACTGGGACGGATCAACATCGAAAATAGAATCATCAGCTCCTTCTCCCTGCCCTTTGATCTCCTGGAAAACCGCAATTACTCCTGCTAAAGCCTCTACAGAATGTAATTTCCCGCCACTTCCGTAATATTGCTCAGGGCGGATCTGTTTGGCTGGATTTCCTGTGAAAATTCCTCCGGTATTTAATTCTTCAAAATTCTTCGGAAGGCTTCCGTGCTTTTTGTAATAAGCAATGATTTGGAAAATAACAATATAGAAGAATAAAACATCATAATATTCGCCGATGGTATGTACATTTTCCATAATGAAGCCTTTCATATTCTCAAGAGTCCAGAAGTTGTTTTCCTGTACTGCGGTTCTTTGAGAATATAATGCTGAAGTATCTGTTTCATGGTCATATTTCGGAGCTTTTACCAAAGGCTTGCTTGGACTTTCAATAGCAATAAATGTGGCAATACTGTTGCTTGAAAATGTTTCCAGACCTACATAGAAATCAACGTTCATAGGTAATTTCATCGGATAAGTAGGGTAGTTCTCCTTTTGATTGACAGAAGGCTGGATATCAATTGCATTCAGAACATTGCACACCATGATCAGATGAAGCATTTCTTCCACAGCAACACTTCTGATAATTTGTGAAGCTAAAGCGTTTGTTCCATCCTTAATAGAATACAAAGCCGTAAGATAAGGCGGAATAGTAGAATGTTCGATAAGAATAGCCGTCTGCAAAAGATCCTGCAAAACAGGTTTATAATCAATTTCGTTTAATCCTTTTTTGGATTCAGAAGTTTCGGAACCGAACTGAGATTGCAGATAAGCATTGAAATCATCAATCTGATCATTAAGCAAGAGATTAGTTAAGATTTTGTTGTGATGTTTTAACCCTTCTGTCCAGTCTTCTTTGCTAAGCGTTGAATCAAACAGTAAAGAAGGTAATGAAACGGCTTCTGCAACAACGGCACTTCTACCTGCCATTCCAGCTCCTTTTCCTGTTAATAATGTTTCCTGTGAGGTTGTTTTATTGATAAGTTTTTGTCTCATGTTGTTATTTTTTTAGTTGAATTTCAAGATCAGCAAGGATAGATTCCACCGAACGGATCGTAAATGCTGATAAGGTTAAAGTAGGATTTGATGTTCCCAGGGTCGTCATATTTCCTGCTCCCACGATGTATAAATTGGGGTGATCCCAGGCTTTACAATAGCTGTTGGTAACAGAATCTTCTGCCGTAGAACCCATTCTGTGAGTTCCCACAATGTGTCCGGCTCCGTTGTAAGAATATCTTACGCCATTGTAGATCACAGAATTCTTGTCTGCTGCTGTATATTTCGTAAAATCTTCGATATTTAACCTTTTAAACATCTGATCAGAAGCATGTTTTGCCTGTTCCATGGCTTTCATCTCGTATTCCGTCAGTTCATAATGAATAACAGGTCGCGGAATTCCAAGAACATCCAGATACTGATCGTTGATTGTAACTCTGTTGTTGGGATTTGGCAGCTGTTCAATTTCAAAATGGAATAATACCTGTTTGGAAAGTCTGTTGGTAAGTTTTTTTCTCAACTCAGCTCCAAAGAGCCCATCTCCAATGAATTCTGCTACGTCAGATCCCGGAGAAAATGCAGGCCAACCCCAACCCCAGTTGTCAAGAGGAGAGATCCAGGCTGAAAATTTACTTCTGAAATTTCCATCACGGAAAGACGAAATATTGGTTGTAGAGCCAGGTCCCCTGTATGGGTAAACCGGCTCAGGGAAAAGCCCCCATGTAAGCATAACCATGTGATCCATTAAGTTTCTTCCTACCTGATCACTGCTGTTAGCGGCCGTTTTTACAACATTGTTAACGGTATATTTAGAATTCAGTAAAATTTTAGGATTTTCAAAAGCATTCGCTGCAAGAATCACAATAGCATCGGAAGTATCAATGGATTCTTCAACGAAATCAGTTTTCTCCCTTGAAGTATATCTTCTTAAGTGGACTTTGGAGATTTTATCTTTATCATTCTGATCAACACTCAATCTGTAAACCACACTCTGAGCCTGAATCTGCATGAATGGATTTCGGCTGAGATTATCATTGTCGTTTATTTTATATAAAGCTTTTTCAATGTTTTTAAAGCATTGTATTTAGCCTGAACAGGACAGATCGGAACACAGGAAGCATTTCCTTCGCAACGTTCTCCCATATAAGGATTCCATACAGAGCCGAGAGCTTTATATTCTTCTTTTTCAGAACTGTCTAGAACCAGTTTATATCCGGAATCTTTTGGCTCAGCTTTGATAATCTTCGTTTTTCCGTATTTCGGGTTCGGAATAGAATTCCTTCCCTGTGGCGAAGGCACCATCATCAATGGGATTTCTCCGGAACTTAGCTTTACACTGGTACCTTTAAGTCCTTCAACGATTTTATGATCCATATAACTCTGAGGAATTTCTTCCATCGGGAATACATAGTTTCCGTAATATTCTTCCATGCTTTCATCAATTGGATATTCCTGCCTGGAAACATCTCCTGAAACCCCGATTTCAAATTCTGCCATTTCATAGTAAGGTTTCAGCTCATCATAATTTATTGGCCAGTTAACCGGGGAAGGCTCTTCAGAATTGGGCTTAGGGATTGTTATGCCATATTTTTCTGTAAGTTTGAAATCGTTAGGAAGCATTCTTGGGGTAGTTCCCAGCCAGTGAAGCGTAGTTCCGCCACCTACTCTGATAGCATCACTTGCAAAAGGCATTGGTCCAAACTGAACCAGATATCCTTTTTTATCCGGAAACGGCTGTACGATGTGCTCCATATCCAGAACATTCGGTGATGGGGCTTGCTTCAGGTTCGGATAAGGAGAATTGGGAACCTTGGCTTCTTCCCTATAAAAAGTACGGATATACTCATTATAATTGGTCATTGAGGACACGGAATCCAGTTCCAGACCGGCTTCTAATCCTGCCTCATACATGAGGATGGATATTTCACGGATATGATCAGATTTTCCGGCATCCGCACGGTGGATCATTTTTCCTTTTGTAGTGTCAAATACGTGATCCGACAGCAGTTTCGCAATCAGTGATCCTGCGATCCCCGTACCTATGATGATCACATCTTTTTTAGGGCTGTTCTGATTCATGAGTGGCTGTTTACAGGTTTACTATTCCAAGATTTGTAGCCAGGCTGTTTGGCTCCCGGCGGGTGAGAGTACATCAGATTCCAGACAAGTCCTTCTTTGTAGGAAAGATCATTGATGTAAGCTCCTTCCCAGGTTCCCAGATACCACATGGTGATCACTTTTCCTGAAATATCAGTCATTCCCGGATTTTTAATAATTTCAGATTGAATGGCTTTTTCCAATTCCTCTCCAGGGGGATATTTTTCGAGAATATTTTTTGAAACGGTCAAAAATTCTACGAAAGTTGCTGCATCCAAACTTTTGAGGATATAAGTGTAATAGGTTTCTGCCAGCCCGGTAGACTGTAATTCATTGACTGTGAATCCGGTGATCGCTTCCGAGATAGACATAAACACGTCGAAATAATAATCGTCGACGTTGAGGATTTTGTTAATAATGTTCATTTCGTTAAAAATTTGGGTTAGATATCTTCAATTCCTTTCAACAGGAGAGTATCAAGCCGATAGATCTACAGCTGCCAGATTTTTCAGATACCACCTCTTTTTCAGAAATGAATGTCCAGGCTTCAAGCTATCCATAGTCGTCAGTTTTTGTTTATCCGAAATTAATCAGATCCCTGCAGATAAGATTCAGTATTTCTACGTAATTTGTAGTAACGGATATTTGAATTTTTGTTAACAAATCCTTTATTCAAAGGTGTTTAAGAGGCTTTTGTTTTCACCTAGTTTAGAATTAATTTAAATAGCGTGGTATTGATGATAAAATTCTATTTTGAAACCGGAAAGATTCAATTATTTTAAAAATAATAATAAATTGATGATCAGGATGTAACGAAAGTGAAACAGCGAATGTCTAATCTCTGTAAATGAATTTTTGATTCAATAATTACCAATTATAAAACCAATTATCACTGACCATGAAACCACTTACACTCACTTTATTATGCTTGGCTTCAGGCCTTTTACCTGCGCAAGGATTGAACAGTAAAAAAAAATCAGCAGCCTATTCATCCCAAAATACCAAGGAACAGCTTGTACATCAATCTGTTCAACAGGAAACAGACAGAATATTCAATAAATTAGTGAATGTAAGAAGACAGTTTCATGAAAATCCGGAATTAGCAGGTCATGAAAAACAAACACAGGAAACAATTAAGCAATATTTGCTGGATTTAGGATTGGAAGTTCAAACAGATAACTATGGACAGAGTGTTGTAGGAATTCTGAAAGGTGATAAAAAAGGTAAAAAAATAGCTTGGAGATCCGATATGGATGCATTACCCAATGATTATCCTGATCCTGAAACTTTCAAATCAAAAATAAAGGGAATTCAACATGGTTGCGGTCACGATTTACACATGGCTGTTGGGCTGGGAATTGCCGAGGTGCTGTCCAAAAATAAAAAATCATTAAAAGGAACCGTATATTTTATATTCCAGCCTGAAGAGGAGACTTTTAAAGGGGCAAAAGAAATGATTAACAATGGATTACTTTCCAAAATTCATCCTGACGAAATCTATGGATTACATGTAACTGCTACACCTGTCGGGCAGATCATGGTGAAGCCTAATGAAATGTTTGCTTATCAGAAGAAAATAAGAATTCAGCTGAAAAACGGCTTGTCTGAAGAACAACTCAATGGGTTAACCAAGAAAATAAGTAATGCTTTATTCAGAACGTCTAACGGAAGTAAGCCATGGGAATTACAATCCATTGTTGATCCTAAAATCGGTTTGACCAATCCTGATACTATTTTCAAAGATTATCTTTTCACAGACGGGAAGTTCAGTATTTATTCTAAAAATAATCAATCTTTTCTTGAAGCTTATCTGTATGAAACGAATGCCTCTCATTTAGATCAAATAATTCCTGCAGTTCAAAAGATTATTGTAGACAATGGGTATCAAAATCAGCTTGTTTCTGTATCATTTGTTCAGGAAAATCCAACGGTTATCAATAATGAAAAATTGACGCGTTCGGCTATAGAAATCCTTCAGAATCTGTATGGAAAAGATGCTGTTGCTGCGGATTATGGCCAGGTTCCGTTTTTCAATGATGATTTTGCCTATTTTCAGCAAAAAATTCCGGGCGTTTACTTCTTTCTTGGTGGTTCCAATTTTGAAAAAGGAGTGATCGCCATGAATCATTCTCCCAATTTTCAGGTGGATGAAGAAAGTATCAGAACCGGAGTGAAAAGCTTTTCATCATTAATCATTGAACGTCTTAACAAAAACTAATTTTTCACTGCAATGGCATCAATCTCAAACAGCATACCGGGCAAAGCAAGTTGACTCACGGGTATAAGCGTACTGGTAGGCAGAAATGAGTTTTTCCATACTTTTTTCGCTTCTTCAGCCCATATTTCAAGCTTTTCCTGATTATGGTCTACAATGAGAAGGGTGATTTTGACAATATTTTCAAATGTCATGGAATGGCTCTGTAAAACAATTTCCATATTTTTCAAAGCATCCTGAACCTGAGTTTTAAAGTCATCAGCCAATACATGATTTTCTCCTACACCGCCGCTCTGCCCGGAGATAAAGCATATTCTGGAAGGATTTTTCACAGAGATACTGTGCGAAAAACCATAAGGGCTGGGATTAAATAATGCCGTTGGATTGATCAGCTGGGGTTGTTGGGTATTTTCCATAATTTTAATTTTGATTATGTAAAAATGAGAGATAAAAACAATATAAGTCTTTACATATGTTGAGGAAATTGTGCTTTTAATTGTTTAAGATTTTTAATACTGATACAAAAAATGCTGCTCCTGAGGAACAGCATTTTATTTTTTTATTCTACAACTATACTTTCAATCCCTTTTTGCAGGGCTGTTTCCTGAATGACCGGAACAGAAAGTCCTTCTGCACGGACAACAGAAATATCCGTCATTCCCATGAATCCTAAAGTTTGTTTTAAGTAAGGCACTACAAAATCATAAGCCTGTCTTTCTCCTTCAGAATACACACCGCCACTTGAGAAAGCGAGATATACTTTCTTATTTTTTACCAGACCTTCGGGACCGTTTTCACTGTAGCTGAATGTTTTACCAGCTCTTGCAATATGATCCAGCCATGATTTCAAAGTAGAAGTGATGCTGAAATTGTACAGCGGAGCTTCAATAACAATGATATCTGCTTCATGCAGTTCATCAATTACTGTATCCGAAAGCTTTACAATTTCCAATTGTTCAGAAGTGCGGTGCTCTGCCGGAGTGAAAAATGCATTAATATGCGCTTCTTCTAAATGAGGAAAAAGTGGATTAGTCAAATCACGTTTTTTAAAGACACTGTCCGGATATTTGGCTGTAATTTTTTCTACAACAGCATTTCCCAGTTTTTTACTGATGGATGACTCGCTTCTTGGGCTTGAGATAATATGAAGTACTTGTTTCATTTTTATTTTTTTTAAAATTTATGTTTCAAAATTATCTATATTTACTAATAAAAAGATAGTAGTTACCAAAAGGTTAGTAATAACATTTAGGTTAGTAATGAACGAAAACAGGAACAATGGAAGAAGAAAAAATAGTGTATTCAAGGCCACAATGCAGTACACATCTGGCTGCTACTGAAGATGCTTTATATGTTTTGGGAGGCAGATGGACCATCAGGGTGATGATTGCCATTTTAGGCGGACATACACGCTTCAACGAATTACAGCGAACCATCAAAGGGATTTCAGCAAGAGTATTATCCAGCGAATTGAAGAAACTGGAAGTCAATCATCTGGTAGAAAGAACTGTTATTATCGATCAGAAGCCTGTACTGGTAGAATATGTTCCAACAGAATACAGTGAATCCCTGAAAGACGTAATTGCTGCTCTTGCGGATTGGGGTTCAAAGCATAAAAAGAAAATTACAGCATAAAAACATATAAGAAGAGTAGTATAAATATCAAAGGAACCGCTTTTTATGTGGTATTTGATAAGTTGCAATATTGTTCTTACTTTAAGTATTTTTACTCAATTTAATAATTGCAAGATGATCATAAGTGAAGACTTATTATTCTCCCATGGAGCTACACTGGAAAATTATGAGGCAGGAAGTTCTGTTTTTCAGGAGGGTGCTATGGCAAAATATTATTTTCAGATCAGAAGCGGTACTGTGAAACTGAATACTTTTTTGGAAGACGGAAAAGAATTTGTTCATGGGCTGCCTTTTGACGGTCACTGCCTAGGAGAAAGTTATTTATTTACAGATCATCATTATGCGATCAATGCTATTGCGGTTACCAACTGTGAAATTATTAAGATTCCAAAAGTTAAATTTTTGCAGATCCTTCTGGAAAAACCTGAATTAATGCTGGATATCAATAGATATATGGCAGACAGAATGCATTTCCGGTATATGATTTCAAGTTTCCTGGCTATTTCAGATCCTATCGTAAAGCTCATGAAGCTTTTTGATCATATTAAAAAATATTTCGGATTTGAAGATGCTTATTCTTTTCTGATTCCCTATACCAGACAGCAGATAGCTACTCTAACCGGTCTCCGTGTAGAGACGGTGATCAGATATGTCAAGAAAATGGAAGAACAGAAACTGGTTAAAATTGAAAGTACTAAAATTTATTACTAGTTTTCAGGAATTCACTTTAATTTTTTGAAACATTAAGATTTTAAGAATATTAAGATGAGCTTCGCTTTAAGCTTAAAAATCAGAATGATTCATCTTAATTATACTTTACTTCTTAAATCTATTCTTAATGGTTCAATTTTTTGAAATGTTTTTGATATAAACCGTTTCTATTTTAAAATTAAAACGGGCTGGTGGGTGTTCTGGTAGATCCCCTCAGAAATACTTCTGCTTGCCAGATAATAAAGAAAGCTGTGCTTACCTGGTAGTGCAATGATAAGATCTGCTTCATTGGAGGAAGCAAAATTCAGGATCCCTTTAATCACATTCTCCTCATAAGAGTAATGAATACTGCTCGGAATTTCCGTTAAATGTTCACGGATATAATCTTCCAGTTCTCTTTTTTTAACTTCATCCTCTTTTTCACGCTTATTGATATTCAAAAACATCAGACGTACATCCTGCTTATGAATAACAGACTTGTGATGAAACAGTCTTTCCAGTCTTTTGATCCCATTGATATCACAAGGAATAAAAATATTTTTAATAGGAGTGTAGTGATAACTGTTGGGAACAATTAGGGTTTTTACAGGACTTGTTCTCGCAATACTGATAATGTTGTCAGAAACAAAACTCTTGGTAGAAGAAGTCTGGTCATCACTTCCCAGAATAATCAGTTCTACAGACGGCTGATTTTTTAGAAGCTCATTGATGCTTCTGGTGAGTGCCCAGTCGCTTAATACCTTAGAAACCTTTATTTCAGGTGATTTTTCTGTTATGATACTTATTAATTGATCAAATAATACTTCCGTTCTCTGCAACAGATTATTGACACTTTCTTCATTCACAAATGAATGTCCTTCTGCAATATGCAGATAATCAAATTCAGACTCGCCTGCGGTTTTTAGTAAGATAATGTTTTGATATTCATAGGTTTTTGCCCAATCTGCGGCAATTCTTACTGCATTTTCCGTAGCTGATGTAAAATCAATGGGTACAAGGATTGTTCTCATATTGTATTATTTTTTGATCCCGGTTCTTCCAGGTTGGCTGTCATTTTTTTTACCAATAGCAATGCTTTGCGGATTTCTTTCGCATCAATATCGCCAGCAGCTTTTTCATAAAGATCTAATGCCCACGGATAAACGGTTTCTACAATCTGCTTACCTTTCAGAGTCAAAAAGATCTGCTTATTTCTTCTGTCATTTTTATCAGCTATCCGTTCCACCAAATTTCTTTTTACAAGACTGTTGATGAGATACGTAATGCTTGACTTGTCTTTGCTTACCTTATTTCCTATTTCCTGCTGGTTGATACCATTATTTCTTGAAAGTAATCCCAGAATTTCAATCAGTTCAAAAGAAAGATTCGGATCATATTCATTAATGCTGTTCTGGATTTTCTGTCGAAGACGGCTTTTCATCTCACTCATAGCCAGACCAAGTTCCAGAGCCAGTTCTGATATGTTATTCTTTTTTGCAGGCATACTTTTATGATAATAATGGAGTAGGATAAGAAACTTATTTTAAAGAATCTTGTCATATACCTTATCCTATCAAATATACGGAAAATTAGTTTTAATTAAAACTAATTAATAGTAAAATATTCTCTGGAAATGAAATAGAAAATTAAGGGTATAGGAATCAACTTTGTAGGATGATGGCGGAATTAAAGAATAATAATTTAAGAAAGTTGATAATAGCATTCGGAATCCTGTAAAACAGAAATAAAAAAGCAGAGATTAATTCTCTGCTTTTTCTTTTTTAACGGCTTGGTGCATAATAAGAATAATGCCCAAAAGGAAACAGGCGATGATCAGATAGCGCCAGGACAGCCCTTTTTGATCAGTTACTGTTCCACTCACAGAAATGATAAAACTCGTTACCGAAGTGATCACATACACCAATCCACCCATTAGTCCGCCAGCTGTTCCTGCATTTTTAGGAAAGTAAAGCATACTTGTCGTAAAAAAGGATGTAAATAAAACTCCGGAACAGATGTGAATGAAAAAGGCAAAAGGAATCATAATGAAAAGGCTTTCTGCAAAATAGCTGGTGGTGATCAGTCCTGCAATTAAAATAAGTTGTAGTAAGATAGGCTGCAAGATTCTGGGTTTAAAATCAAGAGTCAGTCTGCGTTTTCCGATAAATCCTCCGATCATCCATGAGAAACCTAAGATCAATGTACAGTATCCAATGACTACCGGCGTAAAATGGAAAGTGTTTTCAATAATAAAAGGGCCGGTAATATTAAACAGCATCACAATAGAGTAGCTCAGTCCTAAAATGAATATTCCCAGCATAAAAATCCTGTTTTTCAGCATCATTTTATAAAGGCTGATGTTCTCAGACAGATCCAGTTTCTTTTTCTGGGGAAGACTCTCCCCACTGAAGAACCATTCAAATAAGAATATAAATCCGGCATACGCCGCCAGAAAATAAAAATTGGCATGCCAGTTAAACATTTTCTCAAGATAGCCACCCAGGAAAGGTGCCAGAATAGGGCCACACGACCATACAATGGTAAAGTAACTCAAATAATGCTTTACCTTCTCTGCATCATAAATATCTACAAAAATAGCACGAGTCGCCACAACAAGTACCGAGACCGCAGCTCCCTGAAGAATACGAAGCAGGCAGATCAGTAAAATGCTGTTGGTCATCGTAATCAAAAAACTGGTTAGGATCAATAAGAACAATGCGATTAACTTGGGGCGATAACGACCGATACTATCCAAAATTCCTCCTACAAATAACTGGGAAATTCCATAGCTTAACAGATATGAAGTCAGGGTAATCTGAATATCTTTTTCTGAAACCATCATTTCTTTGGCCATAGAAGGGAACGATGGTAAATAAATATCCGTGACAAACCCCGAAAGCGGGATCGACACGAAAGCCATAATGGTAATTAATCTGATTCTTTTCTCAGATGCTTCTCTCAACATATTCATTCATTTTTTACGATGCAAAAATAAGTCAAGAAATATAAAATTGGATTTTAAAAGACAAAGTAAAAATTACAAAAATCAAATATTAAGATAAATTCTTGAATTTGAGGGGTGAAGTTTGAGCGTGTTTTTAAAAAAGTTATTAAAATGAGCCGGCTGATCAAACCCTAAAGTATACCCAATCTGGGCAATATCCCAATTGGTATACTTCAGCAGATTTTTAGACTCTTCGAACATTTTTTCTTTGATGATCTGTGTTGTAGTAAGATTGGTCACCGATTTTACAGAAGAATTCAAATGATTGACATGTACATTCAAATGCTCTGCAAAGTCGGAAGGAGTCTTTAATGCCAACGGATAAGCAGGGGAGTCCAGAGGAAACTGCTTGTTTAGTAATTCATCGAAAAGTTTGTACAGCCTTACATTCGCAGGAAGCTCATTAGGATTAATATCTTCTACACGATTTTCCAGTGCCAGATGCATCACAGAAGCAAGATTACTTTTGATGCTGCTGCATCGGAAAGGATACGTTGAATTATTCATCCTGTAGATCTGATCAAAATACAACATAGCCAGCTGAGTCTGCTCTTCATCCAGAAAAACAATCGGTTTGCTCCATTCTTTAAACATGGAAGTTTTTTTAAACAGGTTAAATTCTGAATTTCCATTAAAAAACTCCTGATTGAACAGGCAGAAATATCCCTCCTGTACATCACTTTCACACTCCCAGGAATACGGAATACTGGGAGAAGGAAAGAATAAAGCCGGACCATCAATAAACAGTTGGTGTGATCCATAATGAATGGTTCCTTTTCCGATGATAAAACTGACTTTATAATAATCACGGCGGTTGTAAGGACTCTTGAAGCTGCAATACCTCCGCATGGAAATGTTGAAATGAGATTTTCCGGTCTCAAAATCCTCAGAATCAAACATTTTGATCTGATCCTTGCGAATGCGTTTGTAATAATCTTCTATAGTTTCCAGCTGATCACTCATAGGTAAAAATTATAAAAATCAAAGATAATGAAACTGTTGTACTTTTAAAATAAAATTAAGTGAGATAATAGAAATAAGAATCATAGCTTCCCTCAATATCATCAACGTTAAAAGAAGAAAATAAGCACAAGCATCTGCGCAAATCTGCGAAATCTGCGGTTAAGAAATTTAAACTACCCTTATTAATTTCCAATTCTAAAATATGAGAAGGTAATTGAAAAGCTCCAGCATTTGAACTCAATACAGGCATAAATCCAACCTCTTTTAGAAATTGAGAAAGCGGATCATGATCCAGCATATTGATCCATATTATATCTGTGAAACTCACTGCTGATCTGCATTTTTTCCAAAGAGACTGTCTTGTTTCAGGAGAATCAAATTCGGAAAGAATCACAAAACTGATTTCTGTTGCCCTTTTTCCTTCAGGTATTCCCGGATGCAGAGAGCCGCTTTTGATAATGCTGTATCCAATAGGTTTCTGATCGGCATAGGTCATTATAAGCTGGTTGGAAAGATCGTTCAGCTCATTGATCATCTTTCTCGGATCTATTTCTTTTTTAATGTATCTTTGAATGTCTTCTTCACTTACAAAGTCTTTGTGCAGCATATAAATGGAAGAATCAATAATAGCTATAAGATCAGAAATTCCCTCTTCAGAACCTACTGTAAATTTTGAAATGATATCCATGGGATCTTTTTTTATTCAAAATTATAAGATTAATTTATTCAAAAGGGATACAGTTATTGAAAATATGATCGGTACAGATGGATGTTTTTGTAAATTTGTTCAGTACAGTTGATCAACATCATGAAGCCTTTTAAATACGAAGTTTTTACCACAATAATTGAACAACAGATCCGAAATGGAATTTTACAGGGAAAAGATAAGCTTCCGTCTATCCGGGAAATCAAAGAAAAATACAAGCTGAGTACAAGTTCCGTACAAAGCGGATTCGAATATCTTATGATTAAAGGATTGGTTACAAGCACTCCACGATCCTGATACTTTGTGGCTGTTATTCATGAAGAGAATATTCCGGAGGTAAGAACAAAACTTCCGGTAATAATTCGGGATGAAGTGTTTATGAAAAATATGATGCTTACCTCCAAAAGAACTTCGGAATCCAGTTCTTTCAATACAGCGGTGCCGGGAGATCTTCTGATTCCACAGAAACTTATTCTCAGGACAATGCAGGAGGTTATTCGTGAAAAAGGTGCATCATTACTAAGATATTACCCTTCAAATGGCCTGGAAGTATTAAGAAAGCACATTGCAAAACAAATGGGTATGCATGGCTGTACAATGAATCCAGACGAGATCATAATTACAGATGGTGCATTACAGGCACTTACGATCGCTTTAAAATCGGTTACAAAAGCCGGAGATGTAGTTGCTGTTGACAGTCCGTGTGTGTTTTCTGTCTTAGAAGTGATGACACATCTTGAACTTAAAGTAATAGAAATTCCAGTGCATTACAGAAGTGGTTTTGATATAGAATATTTCAGGACTGCCTGCAAAGAAAATAATATCCAAGCGCTTGTTGTTACCCCGAATTTTCACAATCCTACAGGAATTATAATGAAGGATGAGGTGAAAAAAGAAATTTTAAACATTGCGGAAACCCATCAGTTGTGTATCATTGAGAATGATATGTATTCTGATCTTTACTTCGAAGAACAAAGACCACGCAGTATAAAAAGTTGATCAAAAAGGAAATGTAATGACTTATTCATCATTTCAAAAACGCTGGCACCCGGAATCCGTTTAGGCTGGCTGCATGCAGGGAAATTTTATA
>NZ_QICI01000085.1 GCF_004119445.1 Chryseobacterium sp. CH21
ATATGTATTCTGATCCTTACTTCGAAGAACAAAGACCACGCAGTATAAAAAGTTTGTATCAAAAAGGAAATGTAATGACTTATTCATCATTTTCAAAAACGCTGGCACCCGGAATCCGTTTAGGCTGGCTGCATGCAGGGAAATTTTATATCAAATCAGAAAGAGCAAGATTTGTTTTAGGGCGGTCGGTTTCTCCCATTTATCAGGAGCTGGTTTTAAAACTGCTTCAGGGAAACAGTTATGAAAGACATCTTAGGACATTCCGGAAAAAACTCAATCAACAGGCTGTACAGGTATTGGATGCTTTAAGAAATTCGTTTCCGGAAGGCTCTTATTTTCACAAACCTCAGGGTGGTTACAGCATTTGGGGGCAGCTCCCTGAGCATACGGATATGGAAAAGTTCTATGAATATTGTGAAAAGCAACAGATTTTATTTACTCCGGGAGATACTTTTTCATTTACTAATAAGTATCACTATCATTTTCGGATTGTTTTTGCGGAACGTATTACCTCCGAAAGTTTTGTTTTATTAGAAAATGCAGGAAAGAAAATAAAAGAATTATTGTTTCAAACTATTAAGAATAATGAAGTTGTTAGGAATGATTAAGGAAAAACAAATGATTTTATAAGTAAAACTTTAAAAGTGAAACTATTTTGATTTTGTCGGTTCTTGTTGATTATTAATAGTTTATAAATGTAAGCTTATGCTCTAAATGCAATCTAAGTTATACGGCTGATTTTCTACAATAATTTGATTTTATTTTAAAAATTAAATTGAATGTAAGAAAGACTCAAAAAAAATGATTAAATCAACCATTTTTTTTCAACACAATTAGGCTGGAATCACCATAAAACCTATATTTGCAGCCTAAATTTTTAAATAAATGAAAGAACTAATTGAAAAAATCAACGCAGAATTTGAAGCGTTCACAACAGAAGCAAACCAACAAGCTGAAAAAGGAAACAAAGCAGCTGGTACAAGAGCTCGTAAAGCAGCTTTAGAACTAAGCAAATTGTTCAAAGATTTCAGAAAAGTTTCTGTAGAAGAAGCTAAGAAATAATTCAACTTTTAGCCGGCTTTTAAAGTCGGCTTTTTTTATCCACTGAATTTAAAATTCAAGTACCTTAAATATTCTTGGTTCCAGGGAGTTTTTTTACTGAAACTTAATTTTTAAAAGTTTAATACCATTTAATTGTATCAGACTTCTGTTTTCTTTACCCTTCTGAATATATATTGTTAATTAAAACTAATACAACAAATATCTAAAGAAGTCTTTTTTTCTTATATAGAACAAAATAATTAATGATATCTCTATAAAAGCGCTTTTGTAGGGTTAATTTTTCATCATCTCCCTAATTTCCTTTATCTTTAAAGCAATCAATAAATAGTATGAAGATAAATAGATTTTTTGCAGTACCTGTAGTAGTGCTGGCGGCCCAGTTTTCATGGGCTCAGGTAAAGGTTGACCCAAAAGAAAGGCTTAACCCTATCGTAAAAAGTTTTGTAGATGAAGTAAATAATAATTCCCAGCTGGAAATCCTTGCATCTGAGCTGCTTGACGGGATTGGTCCTCGCCTTGTAGGAACTCCTGAAATGCTGGCAGCCAACGAATGGAGTGCTAATAAACTTCGTTCATGGGGAGTAGATGCCAACCTTAAGCAATTTGGAACATGGAAAGGATGGCAGAGAGGTACTACTCATGTAGATATGACGTATCCACGTGTGAAATCTCTTTCTGCAACACAGCTTGCATGGAGCCCTGCTACCAAAAAAGCAATTGAAGCAGAAGTGATTACTCTTCCGAAAGTGTCTTCTAAAGCAGAATTTGATCAATGGCTTCCTTCTGCAAAAGGGAAAATAATACTGATGGCACAATATCAGAAAATAGGACGTTCTGATGAGCAGATCAAAGAATTTGCTACTCCGGAGCTGTATGAAAAACTTAAAGCAGAAAAAGAACAGGCTGCCAAAGACTTTGCTGCTTATATAAAGAACGTAGGATATGATAATAACAGTCTTCCGGAAGCGTTGGAGAAAGCAGGAGCGGCAGGAATTGCCATTTCAAACTGGACAGGAATCATGGGGGCTAACAGAATTTTTGGTGCGAAAACAACCAAAATTCCAATGATTGATATTGATGTGGAAGATTATGGAATGCTTTACAGAATGGCAGAAAAAGGGACTCAGCCTAAAATCAAAATTGATGCCCAGTCTAAAATACTTCCTGAAGCCAAAAGCTTTAATACGATCGGAATGATCAAAGGAAAAGAAAAACCGGACGAATATGTAATTCTTTCCGCTCACCTTGATTCGTGGGACGGAGCTCAGGGGGCAACAGATAATGGAACCGGAACCATTACTATGTTGGAAACGATGAGAATCCTGAAGAAATATTATCCTAATAACAAGAGAACTATCATAATCGGACTTTGGGGAAGTGAAGAGCAGGGGTTAAACGGGTCAAGAGGTTTTGTAGCAGATAATCCTCAGATTATTAAAGGAGTACAGGCTGCTTTTAATCAGGATAATGGAACCGGACGTGTTGTCAACATCAGCGGTCAGGGATTTGTAAAAGCTTATGATTATGTCGGAAGATGGCTTGACGGAGTTCCAAAAGCAGTAAGAAGCCACATTAAAACAGATTTCCCGGGAATGCCCGGAGGAGGAGGTTCTGATCATGCTTCATTTGTAGCAGCAGGAGTACCCGGAATTTCTTTAGGTTCTCTGAACTGGGGGTATTTCGGATATACATGGCATACAACAAAAGATACTTATGATAAGATTGTTTTTGATGAGGTGAAAAATAATGTGATTTTAACCGCAGCATTAGCTTATATGGCCTCTGAAGATCCTGAATTCAGCAACAGAGAAAAGAGGGTGATGCCTCAGGATGAAAAAGGAGAGATGGTAAAATGGCCGGAAGTAAAAGAACCAAGAAGAAGTTCTAAAGATTATAAATAAGAAATTTTATAATAAAATTTGATAAAAGGCTGCTCTAGAGAGCAGCCTTTTTGTCTTTCTGAGAAAGCAGTTCATGTATTTCTTTTACTTTGCTTTCTTTTACAATATACGTTTTACAGATTTTGTTATTCAAGTGCATACTAAAATTCATCTGGGTACCTGATTGGGTTCTGGTATCACTGGCTGGTGGATTGTAATCTGTTAAAACCGGACAAAGATTGGCCAGACACAAAATATTTCTTAGAAGTGATTTTACGAAACCAGGTTGATTACCATAATCATCGAGGATTTTAAGTTTAAAAACTTTCTTACCTAAAGTTGTTCCAAAGTACCATTCACAAAGTATTCCGGAAATAATTACACAAGGAATCGAAAGTACAATACCGAAAATGACAGGAAGATGAAATATCAATACAAAGACTAAAAAAAACGGAATCATGTCAATAATCTTAGCAAAAAGGCGCTCCGTTTCGTTATTTTTATGAACAGGGTTATAAGGGAGTTCATACTCGAATTCGTTATAAATTCTGTTACCCAATTCATCAAAGTATCGAGTAGGTCTATGAATAATTCTGTTTTCCTTAAGCTCGGAGATTTTCATTAATTTGTAATATCAGATAGGTCTGAAAACTTAAGAATTGATGGTTCATCAAGTGAATCAGAAAGTTTTCCGAATCCATATGTACAGAAAATAAAAGGCAATCCATTAGCCTTTGCGGAATCATAATCAGTTTGAGTATCACCAATATATACAGAATCTTCAGTGGATAGCTTATTCCTTTCCATGATGAGCTGTATATTTTCAGATTTTGGTTTTTGGGTTCGCCCGTGAGATTCAAAATCGACAAACATATCATGGAATTGATAATAGTCTAAAAAGGATTCAATATAACCATCCTGACAGTTACTTACAATAAAAAGAGAGTGGGTGCTGGCCAGACTCCTCAGGGTATTTTCAACACCATCATATAAAATCCCGCCCTGCAGGTGCAGTGTTTTATTTTCTTCGGCTACAATTTCAGAAAGAAGTTCCTGTGCCTGCAGATCTGAAATGCCAGGGATAATATCTTTTACAATATCATGAGCCAATAATCCCATATATTGATCCATATCTTCGGGTTTCAGTTCTCTTTGAATCAACTGGTGTCTGCCTAATACTTCATTCCATATTTTAATGATAGTGACTCTGGAATCCCATAAAGTTCCATCCAGATCAAAAATTAAGTTCTTTGTTTTCAAAATAATTAATTTGTAGTTTTTACTTTAATGTAAAAAATAGGGTTAAAAAATTACAAAATCATACTCAGTTGTACTCTTTTTCTTGCTTCATCTACTTCCGTTACCTTTACACGAACATGCTGGTGAAGTTTTACCACTTCATTCACGTCCGATACAAATCCGTCTTTCAGCTGAGAAATATGAACCAGTCCGCTTTCTTTGATTCCAAGATCCACGAAACATCCGAAAGCTGTAATATTATTGACGATTCCCGGAAGAATCATGCCTGCTTTCAGGTCTTTAATGCTTTTAACATTCGGATCGAATTCAAATACTTTTGCAGCTTTTCTTGGATCCAATCCAGGTTTTTCAAGTTCTTTTAAAATATCTTTGATTCCTAAAATTCCGATATCCCCCGTAATATAGCTTTCCGGTTTTACCATGGCTATTTTATCTTTGTTAGCGATCAGCTCATCGGTTTTAATACCTAAATCTTTGGCCATTTTCTCTACAATTCCGTAGGCTTCCGGATGTACAGCAGAATTATCCAGCGGATTTTTAGCATGGGCTATTCTTACAAATGCGGCTGCCTGCTGGAAGGCTTTTTCTCCAAGTCTTGGAACTTTTTTAAGCTGTTTTCTGTCTTCAAAAGCTCCGTTTTCAGCACGATAGTTGACAATGTTTTCAGCCATTTTTTCCCCGATCCCGGAAACGTAGCTTAATAATGATTTACTTGCTGTATTGAGGTTAATTCCTACAGAGTTTACGCATTTCATTACTGTAGAATCAAGTTCATTTTTTAATTGGGTCTGATCCACGTCATGCTGATATTGCCCTACACCAATAGATTTGGCATCAATTTTCACCAATTCTGCTAACGGGTCAGAAAGTCTTCTCCCGATAGAAACTGCCCCACGAACCGTTACATCATACGTCGGAAATTCTTCCCTTGCTATTTTACTTGCAGAATAAACTGATGCTCCCGCTTCCGACACGACGAAAACCTGCAAAGGTTTATCAAAAGCAATCTTTTTAATAAAAAACTCCGTTTCGCGGCTTGCCGTTCCGTTACCAATGGAAATGGCTTCAATATTATAAGCATTCACCATAGAACGGATCTTTTTCATGGCCATTCCGCTTTCATTCTGCGGAGCATGAGGGTAGAGAGTTTCGTTATGCAGTAAATCTCCTTTTTCATCCAGGCAAACTACTTTACATCCGCTTCGGTACCCCGGGTCTATTGCCAGAATCCTTTTCTCTCCTAAAGGGGGAGCTAGTAGAAGCTGGCTTAAGTTTTCAGAGAAAATTTCAATGGCTTTTTTATCTGCTTTTTCTTTGGCTTCCTGCAATGCTTCATTGGAAATAGCTGGCTCCAGAAGTCTTTTATAGCTGTCCTTTATGGCCAATGAAATTTGTTCTGAACTTTCATTATTAGATTTGATAATAGCCTTTTCAATGAAGTCAATGGCTTCTTCTTTGTCTATTCCTACATTTGTTTTTACAAAGCCTTCCGTTTCTGCCCTTAACATGGCCAAAAGTCTGTGGGAAGGAGTTCTGCTAAGACTTTCTTCCCATTCAAAATATTGAGAGAATTTCTGTGCGTCTTCTTCATCTTTTTTAGCCTTTACAACCTTTGAGGTAACCATTGCCTTGCGCTGAAAAAGTCTTCTGAGGTTCTTACGGACGTACATGTTTTCGTTGATCCATTCTGCCATGATGTCTCTAGCTCCCTGCAATGCTTCTTCTTCGGAAGCAACCTCATTGTTCAGATATTTTGAAGCCAAAAACTGAATGTCATTATTTTTCTGGCTCATAATGATCCTGGCTAAAGGTTCAAGTCCTTTTTCTTTCGCTGTATCAGCTTTAGTCTTCTTACGTTTTTTGAAAGGAAGATAAAGGTCTTCAAGCTCCTGGATATCAAAACTGTCTTCAATTCTTTGTTGAAGCTCAGGAGTCAGGGCATTCTGTTCTTCTATCGATTTTAAAATAGATTCTTTTCTCTTGACAATGTCTTCAAACTTCTTGCTGATCTTTGAGATCTGCTCGATCTGTATTTCATCAAGATTTCCGGTTTTATCTTTTCGGTAACGGGAAATAAAAGGAATGGTGCAGTCTTCTGCTAATAATTGTAAAGTATTGTTGATGCTCTTTTCAGAAATATTGAGCTGTTTTTGTATAAATTCTACGGTCGTCATTGTTCTGTTTTCGGATAGCTAAAATAGGGTTTTAAAACGAAAAAAGGCGAGTTGCCCCGCCTTGAATGTTTTCACAACGGAATAATCCTTATTGTGAATTGCTTTCAAAATTTATATGACAAATATAGAAGAAAAAATATTTAATATAATTATGGGAATCCGTAATTTGAATGCTTTTTTATTTATATTTTTATGTGGTATCAAAAACATAATAGCGATGACTAAAAATATATTGGGCTTAGATTTGGGTGTTTCATCAATCGGTTGGGCTTATATTCAGGAAGATTCTAAAAATTCCGAAAACAATAAAATTATCAAATTAGGCGTTCGTGTAAATCCGTTAACTGTTGATGAACAGTTGAACTTTGAAAAAGGAAAACCGATTACAACCAATGCTGGAAGAACTTTAGCCCGAAGTGCAAGACGAAATCTTCAAAGATTTAAATTAAGGAGATCAAATCTTATTGAGGTTTTAAAGACAAATATTATTCTCAAAGAAGCCGACTTACTGGCCGAGGTTGGTAAAAACTCAACATTTCAAACCCAGGAATTAAGAGCAAAGGCAGCAACAGAAAAAATTGAACTGTCTGAGCTGGCCAGAGTTTTGCTTTTAATTAACAAAAAAGAGGATATAAGAGTAGCCGTAAGGCTAAAAATGATGAAGAAGGACAGGTTGTGGACGGAATGGCTGTTGCCAAAAAGCTCTATGAAGAAAATGTAACCCCCGGAGAATATTCATATCAACTTTTAAAAGAAGGTAAAAAGCAACTCCCGGATTTTTACCGTTCAGATTTGCAGTCGGAGTTTGATAAAGTCTGGAATTTTCAAAAGCAATTTCACATCGAAATTTTTACCGAACAGCTTTACAAAGATTTGCAGGGAAAAAATAAAAATGCAACCTGGGTCATTTTGAAAGAACCTTTTTCTCTTGTTGGGATCAAACAAACAGGAACCGCCCAGGAAAAAAAGGTAGAAAAATACTTTTGGAGATATGAAGCGACAAAACAACAATTAGATTTTGAAAGTCTGGCGGTTGTTTTTCAGGAGATCAACAGCAGTCTGAATAATTCCAGTGGTTATTTAGGTGCAATAAGCGATCGAAGTAAAGAACTGTATTTTAATAATCAAACTGTTGGTGAATATTTATTTCAACAGTTAAAAGTGAATCCACACACAAGGCTTAAAAATCAGGTTTTCTACAGACAGGATTATTTAGATGAATTTGAAAAAATATGGGAGACACAATCGAAGTTTCATAAAGAATTAACTAAAGAATTAAAGGAAGAAATTCGTGATATTGTTATCTTTTATCAGAGAAAACTAAAATCACAGAAAGGATTAATCAGTATTTGTGAATTCGAAAACAGAGAAATTGAAATCACAGAAAACGGAAAGATTAAAAAGAAAACAGTTGGCTTAAAAGTAGCACCGAAATCTTCTCCTTTATTTCAGGAATTCAAAATCTGGCAGGTTCTAAATAATTTACAGTTTCAAAATGTAGATACAAAAGAAGTTTTTCCGATTGATTTAGATTTTAAGCAATCGATTTTTAATGAAGTCAATATTAAAGGAAAACTTTCCGCAAAAGATGTTTTGGATATTGCTGGTTATTCAGGCAAAGAATGGAAAACTAATTTCAAAGATATTGAAGGAAATTATACCAATGAAAATCTATATACTGCTTTTCTTAAAATTATAGCCAATGAAGAAATAGCATTTCCTAAAGAATTTAAATTAACTGTGGATGATGATATCAAAGTTTCCAAAATAAATGCTTCAGCAGAGAACATACAACTATTTGTTGAAGAAAAATTGTCAGAATTGGGAATTGACGCTTCTATTTTAGATTTTAATCCGGAATTGGAAGGAAATAATTTTGAAAAACAGGCTGCTTATCAGCTTTGGCATTTGCTGTATTCTTACGAAGGTGATGATTCTCCTTCCGGCAATGAGAAGCTGTATGAATTGTTGGAAAAGAAATTCGGATTCAAAAAAGAACATTCCAAGATATTGGCAGAAATTGGTTTTTCTCAGGATTATGGAAGTCTGAGTTCTAAAGCAATGCGAAAGATCTATCCCTATATTAAAGAGCATAAATACAGTGATGCTTGCAGCTATGCGGGTTACAATCATTCTAAATATTCACTCACCAAAGAACAACTTGAGAGTAGGATTTTAAAAGATCAATTGGATATTCTTCCCAAAAATTCTTTAAGAAACCCAGTGGTTGAAAAGATTTTGAATCAGATGATCAACCTGGTCAATGAACTGATTAAAGAATATGGAAGACCTCATGAAGTAAGAATTGAGTTGGCAAGAGAGCTTAAGTTTAGTGCAGAAGAACGTGCTAATATGACTTCTGAAATTAACAAGGCCACCTTACAACATCAGAAATACGCTGAAGTCTTACAACGTGAGTTTGGGATTAAAAGCCCATCAAGAAATGATATAATTCGTTACAAGTTATATTTGGAATTGGCAAATAACGGGTTTAAAGATTTGTACAACGATGTGAAAATTGAAAGAGAAAATTTATTTACTGATAAATACGATATAGATCACATCATTCCACAATCCCGATTCTTTGATGATAGTTTTTCAAATAAAGTTTTAGTTCCAAGAAGTGCTAACCTTAAAAAAGGAAACGCTACAGCTATAGATTTTATGGAAACTGAAGGAAAAGAAAAATTAGAGAAGTTTCTCAATATTATAAATGATCTGTACGATAAGGGAGCTATTTCCAAAGCAAAATATGAAAAGCTTCAGAAAGAAGGTTCTCAAATAGGAGATGGCTTTATTGAAAGAGATTTGCGAAACACACAATATATAGCCAAAAAATCGAAAGAAATACTTTTTGGTATTACAAATTCTGTTGTTTCTACTTCGGGAAGGATAACGGATAAACTTCGAGAGGATTGGAATCTTGTGAATACAATGAAGGAGCTTAATTTGGAAAAATACAGAAAATTGGGTCTTACAGAAACTATCATCAATTCAAAAGGAGAGGAGAAGCAAAGAATTATAGACTGGACGAAAAGAAACGACCATCGTCATCATGCAATGGATGCTTTAACGGTTGCTTTTACTACACATAATCATATTCAGTATCTGAATTATTTAAATGCAAGAAAAAATGAAGAACATAAAGAACATAAAATAATTGTAAATATTGAAAATAATATAACGGAAGTTATTGAAAAGAAAAAAGGTTCAAAGGAAAGAAGATTTAAAGAACCTGTCAAAAATTTTAGAGCAGAAGCCAGAAAACATTTGGATGAAATATTAATTTCTCATAAAGCTAAAAATAAAGTAGTTACCAAAAATATCAATAAAATCAAGAAAAAGGGTAGTCTGATTGCAAAAACAGAACTTACTCCGAGAGGACAACTTCATAAAGAAACGATTTATGGAAGTTCAAAATTTCTTAAAACCAAAAAAGAAAAAGTATCAGGGAAATTTGATTTTGAAACTATTCGTAAAGTTCAGAATGAGAAATATAGACACGCTCTACTGGAGAGATTGCACATGTTTGATGGGGATTCTAAAAAAGCATTTACGGGTAAAAATATAATCTCAAAAAATCCGGTATTTCTTGATGATGAGAAAAAAGAGCAATTACCTGAAAACGTAACGCTAAGTTGGTATGAAACAGGGTATACGACAAGAAAAGCTATTAATCCTGATAATTTTAAAGATTATAAAAATATTGAAAAGGTGCCCGATAAAGGAATTCGTGATATTTTAACTGAGAGGTTGAAAAGATTTAACGGAAATTCTAAAGAAGCCTTTTCTGATTTGGAAAAGAATCCTGTCTGGCTTAATGAATCTAAAGGTATTTCAATAAAAACGGTTACTATTACAGGAATTAATAATGCCGAAGCTTTACATTATAAAAAGGATCATTTAGGAAAAGAAATTTTAGATGAAAATGGTAAAAAGATAGCTGTTGATTTCGTGAGTACAGGAAATAATCATCATGTTGCTATTTATGAAGATGAAAATGGAAATTTACAGGAAAGAGTTGTAAGTTTTTATGAGGCCGTTGAAAGAGTAAACCAAAATTTACCTGTTATTGATAAAGAATATAATTCTGATTTAGGCTGGAAATTCTTATTTACAATGAAACAGAATGAAATGTTTTTATTTCCCTCAGAGGATTTTGATCCAAAAGAATTTGATTTATTTAATGAAAAGAATCTGAATCTGATTTCAAAAAATCTTTTCAGAGTACAGAAAATTGCAACAAAAGACTATTTTTTCAGACATCATTTAGAAACTACTGTTGAAGATAATTCTGCACTGAAAGGAGCTACTTGGAGAAGGGAAGGATTAAACGGTTTAAAGGGTATTTTTAAAATACGTTTGAATCATCTTGGGAAAATAGTTCAGTTAGGAGAATATTAAAAACTTTTAAGTATGATCACCCGCTCCATCTACATCGGCAATCCTGCATATCTCAAACTCAAAGATGAGCAGATGAAAATCCTCTGTCCGGATACCAAAACGGAGAAAGGGAGTGTTCCTGTGGAAGATTTGGGATTACTCATGCTGGATCATTATCAGATTACCATTTCGCACAATTTGATTCAGAAATGATGGGAAATAATGTGGTGGTCATTAGTTGTGATGCACATCATTTACCCCACGGAATTATGCTTCCGTTATATGGTCATACCGAACATTCCGACAGGGTAAAAGATCAGCTGGAAGCAAGTGAACCGCTGAAAAAACAGCTTTGGAAACAAACGGTGGAATGTAAAATTGAAAACCAGAAAAATGTTCTGATGAAACTGGGAAACTATTATGAGCCTATGATTCAATATCAAAAAAATGTACTGTCCGGAGATACAACCAATATGGAAGGTATTGCAGCTCAGCATTATTGGAAGTATCTAATCAGCCTGGATTTTTTAAGACAGCGTTTTGGAGATTCTCCCAATCAGTTTTTCAATTTCGGTTATGCTGTTCTCAGAAGTATTGTCGCAAGAGCCATCGTAGAAACCGGACTGTTGCCTGTTCTCGGTATTTTTCATAAAAATAAATACAATCCGTATTGCCTTGCCGATGATTTAATGGAGCCTTACCGTCCGTTTGTTGATTTACTGGTCATGCAATGGCTGAAAATACATCCGGATATAGACGAACTGACTAAAGAATTTAAGGCGCATATTCTACAGATTGCTACCAAAGATGTGAATATTGATAGTAAAATAAGACCGTTGCTCGTTGCTGTTAAAACAACGGCTTCGTCACTTTATAAATGTTATACAGGAGAAAAGCGGCTGATCTCTTATCCTCAACTGTTATGAATTCCGAAAGGTTTAATGCATACCGAATTATGTGGGTTTTAGTATTATATGATCTCCCGACTGAGACCAAAACTAATATGAAAGATGCGAACCGCTTTCGGAAAGCACTCATTGATGATGGTTTTACTTTGTTTCAGTTCTCTATGTATGTACGTCATTGTCCGAGCCGCGAAAATGCTGAAGTTCATATTAAAAGAGTGAAATTTATGCTTCCAAAGGCCGGGAAAGTTGCTATTATGTGCATTACGGATAAGCAATTTGGGGATATCGAAATCTTTTTTGCCAGAAATAAAGAAGAACCTCCTCCAACCTTTCAGCAGCTCGAATTATTCTAAATTGTAAATTCTAATTATAAAAATAATCTACTGATTTTCAGTAGATTATTTTTTGAGGCTGTGACTAATCACGAAGATAATAAATTTTGAAAGCAATTCACAACGGTAAAAGATATTGGTATATATTGTCTGATGCTGTGACTAATCACGAAGATAATAAATTTTGAAAGCAATTCACAACGATCAATATCACCCTCAACAACGCTACCATGCTGTGACTAATCACGAAGATAATAAATTTTGAAAGCAATTCACAACTCGCAAGGTAATTTGATTTTCTCCAGAGAAGCTGTGACTAATCACGAAGATAATAAATTTTGAAAGCAATTCACAACCATCACTACATTTAAGCAAAAGAATTTCTTGCTGTGACTAATCACGAAGATAATAAATTTTGAAAGCAATTCACAACATACATATCACTGACATATATTAATCCAATGCTGTGACTAATCACGAAGATAATAAATTTTGAAAGCAATTCACAACTTGCGATGATAGAGCTTTGGAAAAAGCATTGCTGTGACTAATCACGAAGATAATAAATTTTGAAAGCAATTCACAACGACAGAGGCAAAGTATCAATGAATATAAATGCTGTGACTAATCACGAAGATAATAAATTTTGAAAGCAATTCACAACTTGGGATGACAGAGCTTTGGAAAAAGCATTGCTGTGACTAATCACGAAGATAATAAATTTTGAAAGCAATTCACAACTGCGGATCTCAATAAAAAACCTCACTACGCTGTGACGAACACACGAAGATAATAAATTTGAAAGCAATTCACAACAATTCTTGGTGGTGCTATCAT
>NZ_QICI01000042.1 GCF_004119445.1 Chryseobacterium sp. CH21
ACCTTTGGCGCTTAATGATTCACCCTGTTTCTTGTGGATTAATTAATACTATAAAGTTAATTTACGTAATTCAAAAAACTTTATAATACAAACTAAAGGGCGCAAGTTTTTTCCAATGCTTATTGTTTTAAGGCGCTAGGATTTTATCTCCGATAAAATTACAATACTGATTTGATTTCTCTTTAATATGTTTTTGTAGAGATTCCTGCGGAATGACAAGCTGTGTGTATTAGTTTTATACTTGTTGTAATTGTCTAATGGTCTGTCATAATTTATACAGAAAGTAAAGACAGTCCCTTTGTCACTCCGTGGGAGTATCAACTGCATAATACGGATTTATACGGAATGACAGACATGATATGTAATTAAAAACAAAAGCCCTACTGAGATTCAGCAGAGCTTTTATTGAATATAATTGAGTTGTGTTTATTATTTGCTTCTTAAAATTTCATTCTCTGAATTCTCACTGCATTTAAAATAGCCAGCAATGCTACTCCTACATCTGCAAACACGGCTTCCCACATCGTTGCCAGCCCTCCTGCTCCCAGAATAAGAACCACCGCTTTTACTGCAAAGGCAAGGATGATATTCTGCCAAACGATTTTTTTCGTTTGCTTTCCAATGTTGATAGCCATTGGGATTTTGCTTGGTTTATCATCCTGAATCACAACATCAGCTGTTTCAATGGTGGCATCACTTCCTAAACCTCCCATTGCAATTCCAACATCACTTAAAGCGACTACAGGGGCATCATTCACTCCATCTCCTACGAAAGCTACAGTTTGATTTCTGGCTTTGATTTCTTTAACCTTATTTACTTTGTCCTCAGGCAGCAGATCTCCGAATGCATTGTCAATACCCAGCTGATCTGCTACATATTTCACAACAGTACTTTTATCTCCACTGAGCATGGTAGCTTTTACATTCATTTTATGCAGATTGTCTACCGTTTCTTTGGCGTCTTCTTTTATGCTGTCTGCAATAGTGATGTATCCGGCAAACTTTTTATCATAAGCTACTGCAATTACCGTATAAACAATATTGGCGTGGTTCAGATCATAATTGATGTTGAATTTATCCATCAGCTTAAAATTCCCTACCAAAAGCTCTTTTCCGTTAATAGTCGCTTTCAATCCATGACCAGCTATCTCTTCTACATTTTCCAAAGGAATGTTGTGATTGATATCTCCTACATAATTGTGAATTGCTGTTGCCACCGGATGGGTACTTTTGCTTTCTAAGACATTGACCATCTGAAGGATTTCTTCTTTGTTAAATTCAGAGCTCATACTGACTTCCTGAACTTTGAAAACGCCTTCTGTCATGGTTCCTGTTTTATCCATCACTACATTCTGAATTTCTGCAATGCTATCCAGAAAATTACTTCCTTTGAATAAGATTCCGTTTCGGCTAGCGGCACCAATTCCTCCGAAATATCCTAACGGAATTGAGATTACAAGCGCACAAGGGCAAGAAATTACCAGGAATATCAATGCTCTGTACAGCCAGTCTCTGAACTGATAGTCGCTCACGAAGAAATACGGCAGTAAACAGATTCCTATGGCAAGAAATACAACAATAGGAGTATATACTTTCGCAAATTTCCTGATGAACAATTCCGTTGGGGCCTTTTGAGCCGTAGCATTCTGAACCATCTCCAGAATTTTACTCAGTTTACTATCTTCATAGGCTGTATTTACTTTTACTAAAGCAATACTATTCATATTGATCATTCCTGCAAGAACAACCTCGCCTTTATTTTTGGTATCGGGTTTACTTTCACCTGTTAAAGCTGCGGTGTTGAATGAAGCTGAATCTGAAAGCAGTTCCCCATCCAGCGCCAGTTTTTCCCCGGGTTTCAACTGAATAATGTCTCCAATTTTAGCTTCTTTGGCTTTCATAATCTTGGGTTGATTATTTTCCACAATCGTTACCTCATCCGGACGCTGATCCAATAATGCTTTTATATTTCCTTTGGCTCTGGTCACCGCCATAGACTGAAATACTTCTCCTACGGCGTAAAACAACATTACTGCTACACCTTCAGGATATTCTCCGATGGCAAAAGCACCAATGGTTGCGATACTCATCAGAAAGAATTCTGAAAACACATCTCCTTTGATGATACTTTTATAGGCATCTTTCAATACAGGAAATCCTACAGGAATATATGCTGCCAGAAACCATATTAAACGCACCCAGCCTGTAAACCATGTGGGTCTTATATAATTGTCAAAGGCAATTCCCAATAATAAAATTACAAAAGAGATAATAGCTGGCAGAAACATCTGAAAGACCGTCTGATCTCCGGAGTCGTGAGAATGATCATGCCCGTCATGGTCATGTCCGTCTCCTTCTGTATGATTATGTTTGTGTCCTTTTGTATCGGGTTTTTCGGGGGTTGTACTACAGCATTTTTCCATAACTGAATATTTTTATACAAATGTAAAGATGAGACTGATGCAATGCTATTGCAAACTTTCAAGACAGTTTTCACAGATTCCTTTGGCAAATAATCTTATTTCATCAATCCTGAAATTGGTCTGGATATTTTCAGGGAATGAAATATCTTCTTTGCAGGTGGTCTGCTTGCAAATCTTACAATAGAAATGCAGGTGCCAGTCTTTATGTGTTTTCTCATCACAATCGTCTTCGCATAGTTTGTATTTTGTGGTTGTATTTTCCTGAATGCTGTGAACAATTCCTTTTTCTTCAAAGGTTTTCAATGTTCTGTAGATGGTGATTCTGTCAGCATTATCAAAATGATTTTCTATTTCAGAAAGAGATAAAGCGGCTTCCTGAGAGCTTAAGAAATCATATACCAAGATCCTCATACTGGTAGGTTTGGTATTTTTATCAATGAGTTTGTGTTCGATATTTTTTTTCATTGTACGCTTTTAAATTGTTACAGATGGACTTCATTTTCTTCATAGCCTTCTTCTTCTATCTGAAAAGTGGTATGACTAATTTTAAAGTTATTAACAGTAGTATCTGTCAATGTTTTTAATAATTGATTCTGAGAATATCCTGTATCTTTTACTATATGGGCGCTCATGGCATTGACACTGGAAGTCAGTGACCACACATGCAGATCATGAACATCTGTCACTCCGGGAGTTTGCTCCAAAGATTGGCGAAGGACATGAATATCTACATCTTTGGGTGTACCTTCCAGCAGAACATTAACGGCTTCTTTCAACAGTTTCCATGTTCTTGGGAAGATCAATAGTCCGATGGCAGCTGAAATCAACGGATCGGCATAGTACCAACCTGTTGTGAGCATAATCACACCAGCAATCATAACTCCAACAGAGGTCAACATGTCTGAAAGGACTTCAAAATAGGCTCCTTTCATATTGAGGCTGCCTTCTGAATCTTTTCTGAGAATAATCATTCCGACAATATTAACGATCAATCCAATTCCTGCTACAATCAACATTGATTTACTTTGTACTTCCGGTGGATTTTGAAAACGCTGATAGGCTTCAAACAAAACATAGATCGAAATAGCCAATAAAACCACCGCATTAATTACAGCTGCTAATATTTCTGTCCGATAATAACCAAATGTTCTGGAAGGATCTGCTTTTCTTTCTCCTATCTTGATGGCAATAAATGCCAGTAACAATCCTACAACGTCTGTCAGCATATGAGCTGCATCGGCCAATAACGCAAGACTATTGGTGACTATTCCTCCTATTACCTCAGCAATGAGATAGGTTCCGCTAAGGCAGAGAACAATCAGGAGGTTCTTTTTATGTCTGCTTCCTGCAGAAATGGTTTGTGTTGGTGTATTTTCCATATTGTGTATGGTTTATTTACATTTCATAATAAGATGTATTTTCTTTTTTAGGGGGAACATTCTGCTCTCCAATCATTTGTCTGATATTGATTTCTATGGTCTGTGCCAGAGAAGTCATGGGTGTATCTACAGGACTATTTTCAAACGGATCCTGCATGATGATGGATGTTTTTTCAATAGCAATGAATGTAACCGGAACCAGGAAAGTAATGGCAATTTCTACCACCAGCTGCGAATCATCGAGTCCAAACGGAAGAATGGCTGCAAAAACGTAGATCAGAATATGAACTAAAACACTGTATGAGCGTGGAAAAACTGTGTTCTTCAGTCTTTCACATTTTCCCATACTGTCGCAGAGCCTTGTGATAATATCATTCAACTGCATCTGCTGAAAATCTGTCAGACCTCTGGAAACTGCAATTTCTTTCAGTTGTCTGGAGTGTTCGTCCAGAATTGCGTTGGGAATATTGGCTGCTTTGATCTGATGTTGATCCAAATACTGCTGCACTTTTTCAGAAAACGGCAGTTTTCTCAATGATTCTGCAAGTGCATAGGTCCAGATACTCTGTCTTTCGGCAAACTCTTTTACTGTTTTGTCTTCTCCTGACGGCATAAACTGAATGATCAGTCTCACAAAAGTTCTGGAATCATTGACAATGGCTCCCCAAACCGTTCTTGCCTCCCACCATCTTTCGTAGGATTGGGAGGTACGAAATGCCAGCAGCAATGATACTGCTGTCCCCAACAATGCTGGAATATTTAAAGGCAGAGAGATCTTGCGAAACCATGGCAACATGTCCAAAAGACCGATGGCTACTGCAAATATTCCGATCAACAGAATTTGGGTTTTTATTTCACGGATGAAATACCAGACTGATATTTTTTTGTTTAATAGCATAATTGGACTATTTATTAAAATTCGGTGAGGTTATCTTTAGTTTCTTCCAACCGTTTTTATTCAATAAAAAATTACGTAAACAGCTCTAATTTAAGGATAAAAATCGATATTTCACTGGCTCAGGCTCCGTTCATTAATGTTCGTGTCCCCCGGAATTCACCAGTTTCGCATTCACGAAAAATGCTCCTTTTACCACTATTTTTGCATTGTCAGGAATATTCCCTACGGGAGTTATCGCGGTATATCCCATATCGGAAGTTCCTTTTACCACTTCTATTTTCTCGAAGTTTAAGGTTTTCGGATGGGGTTTCCCTTTTTCTTCGTGTTCTTCTTCCACTTTTTTATCGGTCTGAACAAATACAAAATATTTCCCATCTGCTTCTACAATGGCCTCTGTAGGAACTGCCGGGGTTGTACTTTTATCAAGACTTACAATTCCGGTGATATTCATTCCGTCAATCAATCCGGATTTGTTCCCGATTACTTCGCAGTGCATAGAGATGGTTTTACTTTCGTTTTCAAAAGAAGATCCTATGCTGTAAATTCTTGCATCATATTCGGTTTCCGGATTGTTGGTCAGTTTAAAATGAACAATCTGCCCTACTCTCATTTTAGGAAGATCTTTTTCAAATACCTGAAGATCGAGGTGAATAGAACCATTATCAATCACTGTGGCTACGGGAGAAGAAATATCCACATAGCTTCCGATCTGTGCGGTAATACTGCTGATCGTTCCACTGATAGGTGCCGTAATAACCAAACCTGATTTCATGTTTCCATTGCTTACTTTTCCGGGACTTATTCCCATCATCTGAAGCTGTTTTAAAAGAGATGCTCTTTTTGTTCTTAAGGTTTTAAGCTCAGCATCGGCACTCTGAAGGTTTTTTTTGGCTCCTGCATCATTATCAAAAAGCTCTCTCTGTCTTCTGTATTCCTGTTCTGCGTAGGTTATTCTGCTGTTGGTAGTCAGATAATCTTCCTGAAGCTGGATGTATTCCGGATTGGCAATGGTGGCAATGACCTGTCCTTTTTTCACGATACTTCCTACCTGAATATTGATGGTTTTGATGATTCCTCCATACAGGGAAGTGATTGTGGCTTTATTACTGTTGGGTACACTCAGCAAACCGTTGGCTTTTATGGTGGATGTCAGCTCTTTCATTTCTACAGTTCCCAAAGCAACGCCTACAGACTTCATCTGCTCTTCTGTGAGCGAAGCTATAGTTTGTGGAGCTTCTTCATGCGCCTGCTCTTTCTGTTCTGTTTTTTCAGGAGCTTTTTCTTCCGAAGCTTCTTTTTTTCCACAGCTTGTTAGTAAGATTGAGATCAGGATAAGAGGGATGATATTATATTTAAGTTTCATAAGTAAAAATGTATTTTGTCTGATGCTGTATGCCTTCGTTTTCATTGATCCGGCAGAAAGTTTTATGAACAGCGTTTTCATATTATTTGTTTATAATGGAGTTAATAGTAACTACAGATTGGTTCACCTGCTGGATGGATTCCAGATATTTCAACTGGATATTTGTGGCCGTCTGCAGGGCAAAAAGATATTCCACATAGGAAATCTCTCCTGTTTTATATCCTAACTGAGCTGCTTTTACGATTTTCTCTGCGTTAGGCAACGCCTGGTTTGTATAGTAATCATACTGCTGTAAATCTTGCTGATACTGACTGAAAGCATTTTCCAACTGAGCAGAAAGCTGTTTCTGCTGCATTTTAGCATTGGTTTCAGCGACCTGTTTTTCATATTCCAGCGCCTGGATTCTTGCTTTCGTAGCACCAAATGTTAATGGAATGGCTACGCCGACTGTTGCCGACTGAAAGCGTTTTCCTGAGTTATAAAAATTCTCTTGTCCGTTGATGGTATGAAGGCCTATCAAAGACTGGTTGGTATATCCTAAACTGAAATCCGGTAGCCCGAGTGATTTTTCAACTTTCTTATTTTTTTCAGCAATTTCCATTTCCTGATAAAAAGCTTTCACCGTAGGATTGTTGGCAACCACAGCACTGTCGAGTACATTTTCTGCTTTTAAAGGAACATAATCTTTATTAAAAGGAATTTCAAGATCTTCTGACGTGTTCATCAGCGTTTTTAAATTCTTGTAAGCGTTATTCAAAAAAACTTCATTTTGTCTGAGCAGCAGATCAATTTCTCCTTTCTGGGTTTCTGCAGTACTGATTTCGATCTTCTTAATATCACCTGCTTTGAATCTCACGGTTGCAATTCGGATAAACTCTTCATAATATTTATCCAGACTGGTCAGCTGAGCTTTGTTATACTGAAGATATTCAATCTGATAATAGTAAGTCCGCACCTGTTTTATCAGTTCATTGGCTGTAATTTCCTTATCAATCTGTTTGCTTTTAATATTCTCATTGATTAAATCTTTTCTTGCTTTAAATAATGTTGGAAAAGGAATACTTTGTGAGATCGCAAACGACTGATCAAACCTTGGACTGTTGTATTGCCCAAGCTGAGCTTCAAAGCTTAATTTCGGGAGTTCTTTCGCAGTTGGTCTTAATGCCTCAGCTGATTTAATACTTAAATCTTTTGACTGTAACGTTAAATTATTGTTCACTGCATGCTCTACCGCCTGTTCTACAGAAATTGGTCTTGACTGTGCTTTAAAGGTCTGTCCCAGCATCATGAATCCTACAACTAAAACAGCAGTAATTATTCCATTATTATTATTTTTTCTTTTCAAAATCTTTGTGTTAAAAATGATATACAGCATCGGCAAAACGAATAAAGTAAGGAATGTAGCTGTTACCAAGCCACCAATCACTACTGTCGCCAAAGGCTTCTGTACTTCTGCTCCGGCTCCGGTGGAAATAGCCATTGGTAAAAATCCTAATGAAGCTACTGTCGCCGTCATTAATACAGGTCTTAATCTGGTTTTTGTTCCTTCAAATACTCTTTTCAGAATATCTGTTTCTCCGTCTTTTTCTAACTGATTGAATGTTCCGATCAAAACAATTCCGTTAAGAACCGCTACTCCAAAAAGGGCAATAAATCCGATTCCGGCACTGATACTGAACGGCATATCTCTTACTAAAAGTGCAAATACACCACCAATCGCACTCATAGGAATAGCTGTAAAAATCAGTGCAGCCTGTTTGAATGAACGGAAGGTAAAATACAAGAGCATAAAAATCAGAAGCAACGATACCGGAACAGCAATCATCAGACGTTTGCTGGCTTCCTGAAGGTTTTCAAACTGTCCTCCATAGGTAAAGTAGTATCCGGAAGGAAGTTTTACTTTATTCAGTTTTGTCTGAATATCTTTTACTACGCTTTCCACATCACGACCTTTTACGTTGAAGCCAATCACAATTCTACGCTTTCCCTGCTCACGACTAATTTGTGCGGGTCCCAGTTTATAACTTATATTAGCAACCTGCGATAATGGAATCTGGGCTCCGGTAGCGGAAGTAATCATCAGGTTATTCACATCTGAAATATCTGTTCTGTGAAGACTGTCCAGACGGACAACCAAATCAAAACGTCTTTCATTTTCAAACACCTGTCCGGCAGCTTTTCCTGCAAAGGCTGTACTTACGGCATTGTTGACATCTTCGATATTCAATCCGTAATTGGCTATTCTTGTTCTGTCATACTGAACATTGATCTGCGGAAGACCGCTCACTCTTTCAATCTGAGGTGCCGTAGCTCCATCTACCGTCTGAATAATTTTTCCAACTTTATCAGCATACACCGCTAAAGAATCAAGATTTTCACCAAAGATTTTCACCGCAACATCCTGTCTGATTCCGGTCATCAGCTCATTAAAACGCATCTGAATAGGCTGGTTTTTCTCAAAGAATACCCCAGGAATAGTTTCCAGCTTTTCACTGATCTCATCCGCGAGTTCGTTGTAGGATTTCTTGGTTCTCCATTCGCTTTGTGGTTTTAATACTACGATCATATCGGTTGCTTCAGGTGGCATCGGATCTGTAGGAACCTCAGCGGAACCGGTTTTACCAACTACCATTTTCACCTCATCAAACTGTTTGATAATCCTTGATGCCTGCATAGAGGTTTCTATACTCTGGCTGAGTGAGCTTCCCTGCGGTAAAATACAGTGGAAGGCAAAATCTCCCTCCTGCAGCTGTGGAATAAATTCACCACCCATATTCTTAAAGATAAAAGCAGAAATAAGGAACACTATAGCTGTTGCAGAAACTATTATATATTTTACTTTAATGGCTTTTTGTAATAATGGCTGATACACCTTTTGCAGGCTGTTCATCATTTTATCAGAGAAGGTTTCTTTGTGTGATATTTTCTTAGATAAAAACAAAGCGCTCATCATCGGAATATAGGTCAGGGAAAGAATCAATGCCCCCAGAATGGCGAATCCTACTGTTTTTGCCATTGGGGTAAACATTTTTCCTTCTACGCCTGCCAGGGTAAGAATCGGGATGTATACAATAAGGATGATGATTTCTCCGAAAGCTGCACTGCTTCTGATCTTTGAGGCAGAAAGGAATACTTCTTCATCCATTTCAGACTGTGTCAAAGCACGGGTAGATTTTCTTACGCCTAAATGGTGTAATGTAGCTTCTACAATAATCACGGCACCATCTACAATCAACCCGAAGTCTATCGCTCCAAGGCTCATCAGATTGGCACTTACTCCGAAAACATTCATCATTCCCAATGCAAAAAGCAAGGAAAGTGGAATGGCTGAAGCTACGATAAGTCCGGCTCTCAGGTTTCCTAAGAAAATAACGAGAACGAAAATTACAATTAGTGCTCCTTCAATGAGGTTTTTCTGTACGGTATTGATGGCTCTGTCTACAAGGTCTGTTCTGTCCAGAAATGGTTCTATAATAACATCATTGGGAAGAGATTTCTGAATGGTTGGAATTTTTGCTTTGATATTGCTTACCACTTCATTACTATTGGCTCCTTTCAACATCATCACGACTCCACCTACAGCATCTACCTTTCCATCATAAGTTAAGGCTCCGTAACGAACGGCACTTCCTAAGCGAACATCGGCAACATCTTTTATAAAAATCGGAACGCTTCCTGTTTCATTTTTAACCGCAATGTTTTTAATGTCTTCCAAAGAAGTAACCAAACCAATTCCACGGATAAAATAGGCGTTGGGCTTTTTATCAATATAAGCTCCTCCCGTATTCTGATTATTTTTTTCAAGGGTTGTAAATATTTCAGTGATACTGGTTCCCATTGCCTTTAAACGATTGGGATCAATAGCCACTTCATACTGTTTTAATTCACCTCCAAAACTATTGATTTCCGCCACTCCCGGTGTTCCGTTCAGCTGTCTTCGAACGATCCAGTCCTGCATGGTGCGGAGTTCTTTGGCATTGTATTTCTTTTCGCTTCCTTTTTTAGGGTGAAGAATATACTGATATACTTCTCCAAGACCTGTACTTACGGGAGCCAGTTCAGGAGTTCCCACTCCTTTGGGAATTTCTTCCACGGCATTTTTCAGCTGTTCATTAATGAGCTGTCTCGCAAAGTAAACATCTACATTTTCTTTGAACACCACAGTAATGACAGAAAGTCCAAATCTTGAAATACTTCTTGTTTCCTGAATATCGGGAACATTGGCAATGCTCTGTTCAATAGGAAAGGTAACCAGCTGTTCTACTTCCTGCCCTGCCAGTGTAGGACATACGGTAATGATCTGCACCTGATTGTTGGTGATATCCGGCACAGCATCTATAGGTAATCTGGTGGCACTCCATGTTCCCCAGATAATCAGTACCAGAGTCATCAGACCAATGATAACCTTATTTTTGATACTGAATTTTATGATTTTATCTAACACAATTGATATTTAATTTTTATTGAAAATAAATGCTCACAGCATTACAATGCTGCAGCAAAAATATCCTGAAAACCTCTGCAATGGTATTGCAAAGTTTCAAGCACAGTTAAGTATCAGAAAGCATAGGCTTTCTAAAAGTCAATAAAAATTAAATCTTAGGAGGCTGCCAGATAGGATCGTAAATCTGGTAAGCAAAGTCGTTTTTGTGGAATAGGATCTTCTTTGAAAAGTAAGCGGGAATCTGCTCCGGAATTTCCAATAAAGGGTCCATTTTAAATGCTGAAACTGTTATCTGACAACAGCTGCATGCACACAGTGGAGAACAGATATCTCCTTTTTCTGTAGAATGAACACCATGAATACTTAATGTAATCTTATTATCTCCTGAATTCAACGGATGGGACGTGTCTTCACATGGCATCAATGATAGCGCCATGAAATAAATTGCCAGTATCCATCTTAAGAGGTTCATTGTTACAAAGGTAGAGATTTTTTCTAAAATGGGTGAAAGCTTTAATTATTTAATGCATGTCATTTGTTATCAATAAATATTATTTTATTCAATCTCAAAAATAATGTTCTTACATTTGAAGTTATATTTTATGATGAAAAAAATTCAAATTAACTATTCACAATTATTATTCTTGTATGCCTATCTCAGATTGGTTGATCTCTCGCTTGACAGAAACCGATGGACCACGTGGGATAAATTGCAGGATTATTTTAAAAATATTATATCTCCCAATCTGGTAGCACAATATATCATCAATAATTTTCATTTGCCTGAAACTGATTTTAAAAACTTCAATTTTATACCCGAAGAAAAAAACTTACTTAATAGGCTAAAACCTATAGTTTTTACAATTTTCTCTTTAAAACAGGATGAAATTTTATACTGTTGCAAAATCTTATCTGACTTTGACGAAGTGCTTCGTTCTGATCTCAGGAAATATCATGTTGGAATTGAAAAAATAAGAATTGATATCACCCAATACTATTCCCGATTTTTAGGTAGGCTGATCTTATGGAAGGATTTGGATAGACTTATGAAAATTGAACATTTCTGGCAAAATGAAAAAATTGACATTTCGAAATTAGAAGAGTTTATCCCTAAAGATTTTCCTAGAAATAAAATACTGTTACCCGTTGTGCATTTTAAAATATGCTTGATTTTAGATTGTTGATTTTTTTGTTTAAATAGTTTTTATTAATAAATTGAACAATTGTAAGAGCTGTAATC